>CAZOKW010000007.1:0-29346 GCA_964580765.1 uncultured Candidatus Saccharibacteria bacterium | reverse complement strand
GAGAACACCCATCCAATTAATTACAAACCGATTCCAAGCTATTGGTTAGATTATGAGAGAGTGTCGCCGGTTCGGCCAGAAAAGAATAGCCAAGAATCCTCCAATTAAACCAAGATCCCGAATAATCACTTCGTTAAGAGGAGCGACAAAAAAGATAGAGGTCAAAAAAATTATGGCCAGGAAAGAAAACAATTTAATTAAAACACCGGTTAGCAAGCTTACTCCCACCAGTACTTCAAAAATTCCCTGCAAGAAAATGAATTGATGGCCATCTATATTAAACTTGGCCAAAAAAGCTAAAAAACCGACCGGAACCCAGGCATTAAGCCAATAGGTGGGGTGAATAAATTTATCAATCCCGAACCACAAAAAAACTGCCGCCAGGACGATTTTCAAAAACCAAAATGAGTATTTAAAAGAGGTAAACAAGGTCTTATTTGACAAAAGCTTAGATTATGGTATAATTAACAAAGATTACTGTGGTGTCCGTCCCGTCATCCGACGGGACTGCCCTATCGAATGATGGGGACGTGTTCTTGCCAGTCACCAAAACAGTGTTTACCTTGTGTAAATACTGTTTAATCTGAAACTTAATTTTAAGTTTCTTTTATCCGATTGCCAAGAGAAAACTGTTGATAAAACAGCAACCGGCATCATGGTACTCAAAAACAACCCCGTCAATTGACAAGGTTGTTTTTGAGTTTCAAATATTATTTTCTTCCAAGTACTGAAAAACTTTCTCTCGGAAAACAACCTCTCCGGCCTTTTGTTTCAACTCTTCCGGATCTACTTTGGACTGATCTTGCCCCTGTCCAGCATAGCGCATCAACAAGCCGGCTGCCGCTTCTTCCATCTCCTGTTCACTGACTTTGATATTCTCTTTTTGTCCCAATTCACGTAAGATCAAACTTTGACGGATTTGTTTTTCGGCCTGTCCGCGCCATTCTTTTCTCAAATCGTTCTGGCTCTTTTTTAGATGGGCCAGATAAAGGGCCAACTCCATTCCCTGCGCATGGAGATTCTGATCAAAATTGGCAATAAGGGCATCAAGTTGTTGTTCAATCATTTTTTCCGGCAAATCTATCTTTGAAGCAACATCAATCTTGTCCAGAATTTCCATTCTAAAACGCTCGGTTTCTTTTTGCTCTTTTTCCACTTTAATTCCCTCCGCAATGTTTTTTTTTAATTCTTCCTGTGAACTAAACTGACCCAAGCTTTTGATAAAATCATCGTTCAGTTCCGGAACTAAAACTGTCTTCACGGATTTTACGGTGATTTTGAAATCTAACTTTTTACCGGCCAAACTTTTTTGATAATAGTCATCGGGAGCTTCCAAAGAAAACTCTTTGGCCTCTCCCTTTTTTAAACCAGCCAACTGCTCCTCAAAACCAGGAATAAAATTGCCTTGGCCTAAAACGAAAGGATGGTTTTCGCTTTTACCTCCTTCCACCGACTGACCCCCCGTACTAACTTCAAAATCTATTTCTAAGTGATGCCCGTTTTCGGCCGGACCGTTGAAGTCCTGATAAGCCGCCCTGGATTTTAAAATGTATCGCACCGCCTCCTCAATTTCCTTATCTTCCACTTTCACTTCTTTTTTCTGAAGACCCAGGTTTTTATAATTTCCCAGCTTAACTTCCGGATAAAGCATCAATCGCACCGAATACCTCAATAAGTCGGCCGTATTTTCCATAATCTTTAATTCGGAAGAAGCCATCACTTTCAACTTTTCTTTCTCCGCCGCTTTGGCCAAACTGCCGACCACCGCCATTTCCAAGGCCTCCTCTAAGATTTTCTTGTCCCCGATCTCTTTTCTCAAAATCTCAAAAGGAACCTTGCCGGGACGAAAACCGGCAATGCTAACGGCCTGCGAAATAGTTTCGCTGGCTTTTTCCAGGTACTCGCGAAGTTCTTCTTTGTTTAACTCCACCTCCAACTCTGTCTGAGAATTGGCAACCGGTTTTAATTTAGTAATCATTCGCTTTTTTCTTCTTTAATCTCTGCTTCCGAAATAATTTCTTTTTCTTCTTCTTTTTTCGCTTCTTCTGTTTTTACTTCAGCTGTTTTTTCAACTGCTTCTACTTCAACCTGTTCCGAAGAAATTTCTTCCTTAGGCGAACGGACATCAATTTTCCAGCCGGTCAATTTGGCCGCCAAACGCACATTCTGCCCCTTTTTACCGATAGCCAAAGAAAATTGATCCTCTTTGACTTCGGCTAAAGCATGCTGGCGGTGTTCGTCTAATATTTTTACCGCCAAAACTTTGGCCGGCGAGAGAGCATGGCCGATAAATTCCGTCGGACTGGCGCTCCACTCAATAATATCAATCTTTTCTCCGGATAACTCGTTAATAACCGTCTGCACCCGCACTCCCTTTTGCCCCACCAATGAACCGATGGGGTCCACTCCATCTTCTTTGGAATAAACGGCAATTTTAGAGCGCGAACCGGCCTCTCTGGCAATAGCTTTTATTTCCACACTGCCGCTTTCAATTTCCGGCACTTCAAATTCGAACAATCGGTAAATCAATCTGGGGTGGGTGCGAGATAAAAGCACCACCGGTCCTCGATTGGTTTCTTCTACTTTCAAAATGAAAAATCTAAATCGTTGGCCGATTTTGTAGTTATCGGTAAAAAGCTGTTCGGCCGGAATTAAAAGTCCGTTGGTCTTGCCAAGATCCACAAACACCATCAGTCCCTCCCGCCGCTGAACCACTCCACTGATGACTTCGCCTTCTTTCTTTTTAAATTCTTCAAAAATTACCAGGCGCTCCACTTCGCGGAGTTTTTGAATAATAACCTGTTTAGCGGTCTGGGCGGCAATGCGCCCAAATTCCATTTTGGTTTCCAAAGGAATAATCCACTCCTCCCCTACTTTTAATTTGGGATCAATCGCCTGGGCCTCGGGTAAAAGGATATGTTTTTCCGGATTATATTTCATTTTAAGCTCGCTCTCTTCTCCCTCCAAAACTTCCTTGCCCTCCGAAGCTTCAGCGAAGGAGGGTCTCCGCCCATACTCCCGGTCTTCTTCCAATCTTTGCGGAAGCAGACCGACCAAATATCCTTCCTCGTCCGCTCCTTCCACCACATACTTGATTTGGGTCAGCTTAATATCCCCGTTTTCCGGGTTTAGCTTGGCTCTGATGATCTGCCCTTTTTCGCCGTATTCTCTCTTGTAAGCGGCGGCAATGGCCAGCTGAATGGTCTCGATGATTTTCTCCAGAGGAATACCTTTCTCTTCGGCAATCTGCTTAATGGCCGACAAAAATTCTTTGGTGTCTAGCATATGGTTTTTATTATAGGTTAATTACTCTTTATTTAAAAACAAAAGCCCACTTTCAGTGGACTCTAATGTGCTAATTGTATTCTAATCGGAAACTTTTGTCAACTACCCCGCATTTCTACTTTTAGCGCCTCGAGGCATTTTACTTGTTTTTCTATATCCACAAAATCACCAGTAACGGGATCCCGTGGCAGAAAAAACTTACTCTCACACTCAACCCTAAGAGAGATCGTGACAATTTCTATTCCTGGCGCATCAATTATTTCTGTTATAACTACTTTTTTAAAAAAGCTCTGGAAAGTTTGTCCATGACCAGAAATTACGTAACTATACAAAGTTCTAAAAGGTATCGTGGCCAGGGATTTGTCCAATCTTCTTTTTACATCATCCTCTGTTTCACCTTTAAAGATCAAGGTTGCAATTGTCACGGATGGATTCTTAAATCCATTAAAAATAAAACATAATTCAGTACCTTCAGGCAACATACACTTACCCCCTAAATTAAAATGGAACTAGAAAGAAAATACTATTTTCCCATTACCTTGTCAATCATTTCATGGTTATCCACAGAAATTATCTTGCTTATAATTTTTAGTTCGCTAAGGTGAGGCCAGTTGCAAAAAATCTTTCTGTGCAAAACTTAAATCGTGTCTAATGCTATAATTAAACTATGTCCACCCTTCCCCAAGAGCTGGAAGAAAAATTAAGCGAGATAGAAAAAGAAAGAATTGAACAGCAAGCCAAGGACCTGGCCAAAGCCAACAAGCTTTCTTTTATTAACATTGCCATTAACCCCATTGAGCCGGAGGCGCTGGCTTTAGTTAGCGAAGATGACTCCCGCGCCGCGCAAACCGGCGTTATCTCCCGGGACGGTAAAAAATTAAGAGCGGTAACGGTTGATCCCGCCAATCCTCTGGCCAAAAAAATTATAGAACGCCTTTCGATGGAAGGTTTTTTGGTTACCGTCAGTATTATTTCCTCTCTGGGAATTCAAAAGTTGTGGCAAAAATATCAGGAACTGCCCAAACAGTCGGAAGAACAATTGGGCACGGTTTCCATTGATGAACAGGTTTTTTCCGAAGTCCAGCAAGAGATCAAGAATATCGCCGACCTGAAAGAGAAACTTAAGGGGCTTTCGGCCACCAATGTGCTGGAAATCGTCCTGGCCGGAGCCATCAAAATCGGCGCTTCCGATATTCATTTGGAACCGGAAGAAAAAACAGTTCGCCTTCGTTATCGTTTGGACGGAGTGCTCAACGATGTAGTGGAAATAGAACCGGCCAATTATCAAAAAGTGCTGGCTCGGATAAAGATCAACTCCGGATTAAAACTCAACATCCACAACGCCCCTCAAGACGGCCGCTTCACCGTCAACTACCCCGGAAAAATTATAGAGATTCGCACCTCGGTCTTGCCCGGTTCTTATGGCGAAAATGTGGTGATGAGAATTTTGGACCCTGGTTCGATAAAACAAAAAATAGAGGACCTGGGAATGTCCGTCAAAAACTTTGCTTTAATTAAACAGCTTCTTTCCAAAACTACCGGCGCTATTTTAACGACCGGACCGACTGGTTCGGGAAAAACCACCACTTTGTACGCTTTCGTTAATCAAGTAAACGAACCGGGGCTTAAAATTATCACCATTGAAGATCCGGTGGAATATCATATTGAAGGCATCTCTCAAACCCAAGTTGAACCGGCCAAGGGCTACACCTTTGCCGGCGGATTGCGCGCCATTGTCCGTCAAGACCCGGATGTTATTTTGGTTGGTGAAATCCGTGATGGAGAAACAGCCGAAATTGCCATGCAAGCCGCTTTAACCGGCCACCTGGTCTTTTCTACCCTGCACACCAATGATGCCGCCGGCGCTATTCCCCGTTTGATTGATCTGGGGGTTAAACCGGTCAGTATCGCTCCCGCTCTCAACGCCGTTATCGCGCAAAGATTAGTCCGAAAATTATGCCAAGAGTGCAAAAAGAAAAGAGTTTTGACCAAAGAGGAGTACGAAACCCTGAATAAAGAATTAGCGATAAACCACCGGAGCCTCTCGGAAAAAACCGAAATCTTCAACCCTGGCCAATGCGCCGCCTGCAATTTTACCGGCTACAAAGGACGCCTGGGAGTATTTGAAATATTTGAAATAGACAAAGAGATGGAAAGTTTAATATTAAAATCCCCCGCCGTTTCCGAAATGCGCGAAGCCGCCATGACCAAAGGCATGGTCACCATGCTACAAGATGGCTATTTAAAAGTATTAGACGGAATTACTTCCATGGAGGAAGTGCAAAGAGTCCTTGGTTAATGTCTTAACCAAGGACGGTTAATGTCTTAACCAAGGACGGTTAATGTCTTAACCAAGGACGGTTAAAAAATCAAACCTGTAGGCAAAACCCGGATATACCAGATAACCGGGACAGGATAATCCTGAGTAGCAACCCAGTCGAAACCAGGGTACACATCGTTAAACTAACCCAATAAATCACAGTGGTTAAAAAGGATTTATTTGCCTACAGATTCGATTCTTTAACGAAACTAACAAACAATTTGTCTTATTCTATATGAATTTTAAGTGATTGTCAATGGACGATAAAAAATTACTAAAAACAAATCCGGAAGACGAGGGCTTCCTAGATTTGGCCCTCCGGCCTACTACCTTTGAAGAATATGTGGGACAAGAAAAAGCCAAAAAAAATCTGGCTATTTTAATCGGCGCCGCCCAAAAAAGAAAGGAACCGTTGGAGCATATCCTCATTCACGGCCCATCCGGCTTGGGAAAAACCACTCTTGCCTACATCATCTCCCGCCAGATGAATTCCAGTTTGCGCATTACCTCCGGAGCCGCTTTGGAAAAAGCCGGCGATTTGGGTTCCATTTTAACCGGCCTCAATGAGGGGGATTTTCTTTTTATAGACGAAGTCCATCGGCTGAATAAACTGGTAGAGGAGACCCTCTATCCGGCCATGGAAAATTACAAGTTAGACATTATCATCGGCAAAGGAAACTCCGCCAAGACCTTGCAGATCCAACTGCCAAAATTCACCCTCATCGCCGCCACCACCAGAATTTCTCTTCTTTCCAATCCCTTCCGTTCTCGTTTCGGGGTTAATTTTAAACTGGATTTTTATCAGCAGACAGAAATAGAAAAAATTATTTCTCGTTCCGCTAAGCTACTTGGTGTAAAAACCGATTCCGAAGCGCTGGCAGTTATCGCCTCCGCCTCCCGCTTTACTCCTCGCATTGCCAACCGGCTTCTGAAAAGAGCCCGCGACTTTTCCCAAGTCCATGACAGTGAAATCATTACGGCTGATTCCGCTAGACAAGCCCTGGACATGCTGGAGATCGATCACTTGGGTCTGGAGAGTACCGACAAGAGAATCCTCTCTATTATCGCCAACAACTTTAATGGCGGACCGGTCGGCCTGAAAACCATTGCCGCCGCCATCGCCGAAGAAGAAGCCACTATTGAGGATGTTTATGAGCCGTATCTGATGCAAATCGGGTTTCTGGCTAGAACTACCAGAGGACGCGTAATCACCGAGGAAGGCGCCAAACATCTTGGCTTGAAGTTAAATAAAACCGCCCAGGGTTCACTGATTTAATCGCTCCGTCCCACCCACCTCTTTTCAAGATGCCCTCGCAGATAAATAATACTCGGTTTCTTCATCAAGCCGACAAAAATTCAGTACCCCTCGAAACCATCGGACCCAATTTTTATTACCGGCTTGATTTCAGAAATCTTCGTTTATTTATGCCGGCGAGCTCATATTTGAAAAGAAGGTGGGTGGGACTGCACTACTATGAACTCAAAACTTATTATCATTTCAATTTTCGGGCTAGCTACCATCAGTAGCTTGTTTTTGTTTTCGCCATTAGGCGACCCATCGGATAATGGGGCTGACAACAAACTGCAATCAGCCAGCATTATTGAAACTATAACCACACCCAATCCCTCCACAACACCTAAAAAGTTCGACCTTGGGTCTTCAAAAAGGTCGAACCTTGGCAACACTCTCCCGATTTTGTCTCCGACTCCGTCGGAATTACAAAATCGAGGATTCTCGATTTCTCAACCAAATCAGAATGATTTAGGAGAAATCGGGACAACACCCAACCCCACCACTACTTCTATCCCCACCTTAACACCAACCCCCACTCCTTCGTCATCGGCGACTCCTCTTCCAACCCCCACACCCGAACCGACCCTCTCGCCAAGCTCCACCCCAGAGCAATCAACTAAAATTAACATCAACACCGCCGACAAACAGGAATTAGAGAAAATTACCGGAGTTGGTCCGGTCATTGCCCAACGCATTATCGACTACCGGCAAACCAACGGCCCATTTCAAACCATTGAAGATATCAAAAAGGTCAATGGCATTGGAGACAAAACATTTGAAAAAATGAAAAACGAGATAAACATCTAATTACCCGAACCATTGACTACTTACTCCCAAGTCCTTCACGAACCTTGCAAAAACTAACACTTTGTGGTATCTTACTTATAGTAATTTTTATTAGTAACAAACGGAGGTATTGAGTGAAGAAAGAGAAGTTTATTTTTTCAGATGAAATTCCTTTATTACTATTGGCAATTTGTATTTTTTTGATTGTAATCTACTTTGCCACAACTGAAATAATAAATGATCCTTTTTTTCGACGCTGAATAAATCCACCCGAAAGGTGGTTTTTAATTGAGCTTTTTAACACGGTCGTTAAAATAAGTGCAATTGAAAGTTTTAGTCTCTTTTGTTAGTTTACAACCATGAGCGGACATTCAAAATGGAGTCAAATCAAAAGACAAAAAGGAGTGGCTGACCAGAAAAAGGGGCAGCTTTTTTCAAAATTGTCGAAAGTAATTTCCATCGCCGCCCGCCGGGGGGCGGATCCGGAAACGAACATAGAACTTAAAAACGCCATAGAAAAAGCCAGGGAAGCCAATATGCCCAAAGAAAATATCGAACGAGCCATAAAAAGAGTGGCGGACAAAAACGCCGCCCAGCTGGAAGAACTGACTATTGAGGCAATCGGTCCGGAATCTTTGGCCTTAATTATCACCGCCATTACCGACAATAAAAATCGCACCATGGCCGAGGTGAAAAAGATTTTATCGGAATTCAACTACAAACAAGGGGCGGTGATGTGGACGTTTACCAAACAAGGAAAAGAGTTTGTATCTCAATACCCTCTCGAAAACTTAAGCAAAGAAAATAAGAGTAATTTAGAGAAACTTTTGGAAAGATTGGACGACCACGAAGACATCCAAGAGATATACGACAATCTTAAATAAAAACATTTAATATAATTAGAACGCCGCTGGCTTAGCTAAATTCAAGGCAAAACCGAGCATTCAACTGAGCCATACGGAAGTATGGTGAAGGAGAAGCGGAGGTTTTAACGAAGCGGTTAAAGCAAAATGTTTTGCTTTAACCCCGAATTTTAGTCCAAGCTACTGTGAGGACGTAAAAAAATTCGGAATACATTAATCCCGTACTGCTTAGTGGCCGAAGGCCACAGCAGAGCGACCAGCAAGTTATAAATGAAAATACTAGGGATTGATCCTGGAACTACCATCATCGGCTACGGAGTGATTGAAACAACTCCCAAAGGATTTGCCTGCCTGGATTACGGAGTTTTTCGCGCCCCGTCGAATACCGCCAATCAAGAAAAAATTATTTCGATCTATGATTTTTTTGAAAAGCTAGTAAAAAAGCATCGACCAGATAAGGTTGGTATAGAAAAATTATTCTTCTTTAAAAACGCCAAAACCATTACCCAGGTCAGTGAAATAAAAGGGGCCATTATTTTGGCGATGGCTAAACAAGGGCTCGAGGTTGACGAATTTACTCCCCTCCAGATCAAACAGGCCGTTTCCAACTACGGCCGAGCCGACAAAAAACAGGTCCAAAAAGTCATCAGTTTGATTCTGGGATTGAAGGAAGCTCCTCGCCCCGACGACGCCGCCGACGCTTTGGCTGTGGCTATCTGTTGCGCCAATACCACTAAATGGGATTGACAAAAAAACTAGAAAAGAATAGAGTACTCCGAATAAGGTCGTATTATATAAAATATAGTTCCTCAAGTTCGTAAAGTTATAAAGTTCATAAAGTAAAGAAACTGAAAAGAATCTTACTTGATAAACTTGAAGAACTTTATAACTTGATAAACTTAATCAATGGAAAACACAAAAATGCTTTTTGATGACGCTGAAGTATTGGAAGAAGGCGTCGAAGTGACCGGCGAGGAGAAAAAAGAAGAAGAGGAAGAAGAGACTTCCGAGGAAACTCCTGCCGCAGAGTAGTGTTAATCAAATAAATAAACCCCGTCGAATGACGGGGTTTATTTATACTGCCTTCACAAAGCGTCTCGGCCCGACTTTAATCCCATCTCCCGGTTTAACTGAATAATCCCAACTTTCAATAACCTGCTCATTAACTGTTACCGCTTTTTTTTCGCTTATTAATCGTTTTGCTTCCGTCTTGGAAATTTTCAACCACTCGCTAAGAAAACCCCCTAAAGGCATGCCTTCCGAGTCAACTCTAAATTCCTCCATCTTCTCCGGCAGTTCTTTTTCTGTAAATATTTTTCTAAATTCCTCTTTGGCCTTGCCCGCTTCTTTTTCTCCATAAACCATTCTGACCAATTCCCAAGCCAGTTCTTCTTTAATATTTTTCGGATTTTCTTCGCCTTTCAACCGATTTTCGATACTGACAATATTTTCGTCCGGAATTTCCGTAGACAGCTTGAAAAGAGGCAAGATGGCAAAATCAGGCAAGGCCATCGTTTTTCCAAATATTTCTCGCGGGGAATCGTTAAGAGAAATAAATCCCCCTTCGCTTTTGCTCATCAGTTTTTTACCGCTTTGTGGATTCTCTAAAAGTTTGGTAGCGATGACGATTTTTTCTTTTCCCAACATTTTTTTAACCAAGTCCCGGCCAACCAACATATTAAAGGTCTGGTCGTTCCCGCCGATTTCTCCATCAACTTCCATGGCCACAGAATCATAACCTTGCAAAAGTGGATAGATAAATTCGTTCTGACTGATGGGTTTTTGGTCTTGCAACCGTCTCTGAAACATCTCCCTAGCCATCATCTGTTGGACGGTAAAATTACTTCCAAGATTTATAATATCCTCTAAATTCATTTTTTCCAGCCACTGACTGTTGTATTTTATTTCTACCGATCCTTTCTGTAAAATCTTGTAAACCTGGCCAAGATAGGTTTTCATATTTTCTTTTACCTGGTTTTTGGAAAGAGGTTGGCGAGTCATATCTTTGCCGGTCGGATCACCGATTCTGGCCGTAAAATCGCCAATCAAAAGAATTGCTTTGTGCCCAAGATTGGTAACCTTTTTAATGACCAGCAGGGGGACAAGGTGTCCCAAGTGAATGTCTGGACCGGTGGGATCGATTCCCAAGTAAAAAGTAAGCCGGCGACCGGATTTAAAAATTTCCAAGGCCTTCTCCGGGGAAGGGAAAACCGCCTCCACATAGCGTTCGAAAACTTCTTTTATTTTATTTTCATCGATAATCACTTTCATGATAATCAAATAATAATACAACTAACTCGTTTTAGCCAATCAGCTATACACTTACCTGAAAACTCCCGAGGAGATTCTATGGGCGGGCTAAAGCGCCGCCCACCAGAAACTTCTCCTGACAGCGACAAGTCGAGGGTCGAGGGTAGGTCGTATAGCTGATTGGCCCATAATTTCTTGTAAAAATAGGCAATTTGTGTCAAAATATACTGAGGTCATCTTCATATCATGATAAAGTCCTTTATCCATGTTATTTTGCTTTTAATAATCATCGGCCTAGCTTTTGGGATGGGTGTTTTTTTCTTTGTGGCCAGGGACTTGCCCAGCCCTGAAGCAATTATCGCCCGTCAAATCAGCGAGTCGACAAAAATTTACGACCGCACTGGACAAGCTATTTTATACGACATCCATGGAGAAGAAAAAAGAACAGTCATTCCTTGGGAAAATATGCCAAAAACCATCAAACTGGCTACTTTGGCTTCGGAGGACTCCTCTTTTTACAGTCACGCCGGACTGGACTACAGAGGAATTGCCAGAGCTTTTTTAAAAAACTTAACTAAATTTAAAATTGACCAAGGCGGATCCACTATTACTCAGCAATTGATAAAAAAAGCTTTACTAGGTGATCAGCGAACTTTATCCAGAAAAATCAAAGAAGCAATTTTGGCCATAGAAATCGAGCGAAAATTCTCCAAAGACCAGATCTTCTGGATGTATTTAAATCAAATCCCTTACGGTTCCAACGCTTATGGCATTGAAGCGGCCAGTCAGACTTTTTTCAGCAAACAAGCCAAGGATTTGACTGTGGCCCAATCCGCTTTTTTGGCCGCTTTGCCCAAAGCTCCCACTTATTACTCTCCCTATGGTAATCACCTTCCGGAAACCTTAGCCCGCAAGGACTCCACTCTAATGCGAATGAAGCATTTAGGTTATATTTCTGCCGAAGAGCATGACCAAGCTATACAGGAGAAATTGGAATTCAAACCGCCGCGAACGGATATTCTTGCCCCCCATTTTGTGATGATGGTGCGGGATTACCTGACTAAAAAATATGGAGAAGAAATGGTGGAAAACGGAGGATTGAAAATCATCACCTCGTTGGACTACAACCTACAATCTATCGCCGAAGATGTCATTTCAAAACAAGCCGAGAAAAACGAAAAACTTTATAAGGCCCATAATGCCGCTTTGACGGCGATTGATCCTCGAAGCGGACAAATTTTGGTCATGGTCGGATCACGGGACTATTTCGACATTGCCAACGAAGGAAACTTTAATGTGGCTACGGCCAGAAGACAGCCGGGTTCTGCTTTTAAACCGTTTGCTTATGCGGCGGCCATCGAAAAAGGATTTACTGATTCCACTATCTTATTCGACTATAAAACCGAATTTAACCCTAACTGCCTTCCGGAGAGCAGTCAAGAAAAGGACCAGTACGAATTGGGTTGTTATCACCCCCAAAATTACGACGAAAGATTCCGCGGGCCGGTAACTATGAGACAGGCCTTGTCCCAGTCCCTGAATGTTCCTTCGGTTAAAACATTATATCTGGCCGGCATTGATGATACTATTGAATTGGCGAAGAGAGCCGGTATCACCACTCTAGAAGAGAATAGGGCAAATTTTGGACTTTCTTTGGTTTTGGGAGGAGCAGAGGTAAAATTGGTTGATATTGTTTCAGCTTACGGCACTTTAGCCAACGATGGTCTGCACGAATCGCCCGCTTTTATTTTAAAAGTGGAGGATGGCGCCGGAAATATTTTAGAACAATACCAACCAAAAAAAGAAAGAGCGCTCAGCCAGCAAACCTCCCGTATCATCACCAGCATACTTTCCGACAATCGCGCCCGCTCGGCTGTTTTTGGCCCCAACAGCAGCTTATATTTCCCCGACCGCCCTACAGCGTCTAAAACCGGTACAACCCAGGAAAATCGAGATGCCTGGGTAGTTGGTTACACTCCTTCTTTGAGTGTGGGGGTTTGGGTAGGAAATAATAGGCAGCAATCGATGACTCGCCAAGGAGCGGGCATCTCCGCTTCTGGTCCAATCTGGCACGAATTTATGGCCCGGGCTCTGGAGAATCAGCCGGTGGAGCAGTTTTTATCTCCTGATCCGGTAGAAGTTTCTAAAATAATGCTCGATGGCTCTTATGTTCTAGAAAAAAATAACCCGGATGAAACACCGGAAATTCACTCTATTCTTTATTATATAGACAAGAACACTCCCCGGGGAGAAGCGCCTTCTGACCCGGCAATTGACCCCCAGTTTAGAAACTGGGAATGGTCCATTTTATCTAATTTCTGAGAGGCATAATCAGATAAGTAATATCATTTCTGCCTTCAGGACGTAAAATTAGAGGACTGCCTTCCCCGGTAAATTCCAAAATAACATTTTCGGTGGGAATAATTTTTAATCCGTCCAAAAAATAACGGTGGTTCAAAGACAAATCAAAACGGTCATTTTTTAAATTAGCTCCCGTGTAAGAAAATATTTCTCCCCGATCAACATTTTTGGCGGATATTTTTAAACCTTTTTCTTCAGCGCTCATTTTAATATCTGAAATACTGGAAGAAAAAATACTAGCCAGGCGAATGTTTTTTTCCAGTTCGTTTTTGTTGACCAAAACTTTGGAAATCCATTTATCCGGAATTAACTTTTTATAATCAGGATACCGGCCATCAATCAATCTTGAGACTATTTCCAGATCGGAAGAGGTAAAAAATATTTGATTTTCCGAGACACTCAAAGCAATATCTCCTTCCAGATTAGAAAGTATTCTAATCAACTCTTGAACCGTATAACGAGGAATAATTACATTTTTAAGGGATTTATTTTTGGTCTTAATACTTTTTTCCGCCAAATGAAAACTGTCTGTGGCCGCCGCTTCAGTGGTATTTTCCGCAAAATTAACAAATACTCCGGAGAGTTCCGGACGGGTTTCGGAAATCGCCGCCGCATCTATGACGGTGCGCAGTAAATCAGCTAACAGACCAGAGTTTAAAACCGTAAAAGGATTTTCTTTCGGTTTTGGAATAATAGGAAAATCCTTAGCGGAAAAACCGATAATTTTAGTTTGATAATTATCAGAATTTACCAAAAGAATATTTTCTTTGGATTTAATAGTTATTTTTTCATCTTTTAGATTATTAACAAAATCAGAAAAAATCCTAGCTGGTACGGCCACATCTCCTGCCTCTTCTATTTTGCCTCCCAGCCAAAAATTTATTCCTATTTCTAAATTAGTGGAAGATAATTTTAAACGTCCGTTTTCTGTTTTTAAAACAATATTCTGCAAAATAGGTAAAGTGGTGTTTCGGGAAACTATTTTCTCAACGATGGTGAGACCTTCTTTTAAGTTTTTCTGGCTGGTAGTTATAATCATCTTTAAATAAAAAATTACTACTATTATTAAGAAAGGGAAATTTGTGGATAAAAGTTTTTCATAGCGATTTTTATCTTTTTAAATAAGGATTATTTAATAAAACTTCTGAAAATAAAAATGTGGAAAAGAAACGGATAATTTATGGACGGAAGCGGTATAAGATGTTTTTAAATTATCGATCTTGGCAAAAATTGCGGAGTTACCATGGTTTTTTCCAGAATTTATCAACAAAGTTATCCTGTATTTTTATTTATCAAATGATTGATAAATTCTCTCTTTAATCAACACTATTTCTTGTTTGGTAATTTCGTCATTTTCTTCTTCGGACTTTATTTTTTCATAAGCGTGAATGACAGTCGAGTGATCTCTCCCGCCCAGTCTTTGTCCTATTTCCGGGAAAGAAGATTTGGTCTCTTCCCGTAGAAGATACATAGCGATTTGGCGTGGTCTGACCACTTCTTTTTTACGGCTCCTTTTGGTGATGTCTGGCAAGGGAAGATTATAAAAATCAGAGACAGCTTTTAAAATAAGTTGAGGAGTGGTTTTGCGGTAGGGAGAATTAAGGTAAGTGGCCAGAAGTCGCTTTACCTCTTTAATGTCTAGTTTTTTATTATAAACTTGGCTGACGGCGATAATTCTGTTTAAAGCGCCTTCTAATTCTCTGATATTTTTTTGAATATTAGTGGCGATGTAACTTAAAATATTGTCGTCAAATTCAGCTTCTCTTTGTTGTGTTTTTAGTTTTAAAATAGCCAATCTTGTTTCAAAATCAGGCAATCCAACATCGGCAATCATTCCTCCCTCAAATCTGGAACGCAGGCGCTCCGTTAGGGCCGGAATGGCTTTGGGAGGGCGGTCGGAAGATAGAATGATCTGTTTGTTTTTGCTGTGCAATTCATTGAAAGTTGAGAAAATTATTTCTTGGGTTTTTTCTTTGCCGGCAATAAATTGGATGTCGTCGATGATTAAAATATCCAGCTTGTGGTAGCGACTTTTTAATTCTTCGGCAATTTTGTTTCTGACGGACTCAACAATTTCAGCCGTGAGCCGTTCGGCGGGCAGATAGAGGACCTTTTTTTGTGGATTTTTTTCTAAGACACTGTTACCGATGGCTTGCAGGAGGTGGGTTTTACCCAGCCCTACTCCCCCGTACAAAAATAAAGGGTTGTAAACCTTGCCGGGATTATTCATGACGGCCAAAGAAGCGGCGTGGGCCAGTTCATTATGAGAACCGACGATGAAAGCATCAAAGGAATATTTTTTATTTAGATTGGTTTGCGGATTAACGTCGGTGTCAATGGTCGGTTTGTTTTCAAAAATCCGGTCAGGCATTAATTGGAAAATGTCTTTTTTAGCGGCGGAAGCTAAACTGGATGTTCCAATGAGATATTTTATTTCTCTTATTTCCGGCGCCAGCTTTTGCACGGAATTTAAAATCTGTTTGTGAAATTTATTTTGCAGCCATTCTTTTATGAAACCGTTAGGGGTGTTAACCATCAGAGAATCTCCCTCCCGGGCAGTTATGGAAGTATTCTTAAGCCAAGTCGTAAAATTAGCCTTGGAAAGAGAAAGCTCCATTTCTCCTAAAACCGCTTTCCATAATTCTTCTTTGGTCATGTTTGTATTCTAAGATAAAAAGAAACGCTAAAGAACAATTCAAATCCGTGTATAAACTGTTTATAAAAAGTGGAAAACATGCGATTTTCTTTTTTTAAAAGTTTTTTGACTTTCCATAAAAATTCCCGTATATTTAGAATCATATGACAACAGCTTTATCAGGCACCTATCGGCCTAAAACTAAAAAAAGAAAGAGAAAGCATGGTTTTCTGAAAAGGTCTCAGAAAAGGGCTGGTCGTAAGGTTTTGGCCAGGCGGCGCCGTAAGGGTCGGAAAAAGCTTACGGTTTAATCCCATCTTTCTGTTGGCGCTTTTTTTATGACACTTCCCAAAAATCGGAGAATCAAGCTGGAAAATGACTTTGAAAAAATTTTTAAATCCGGCCGGACTGTCCGTCATCCCCTTTTTTTGTTAAAGTTTTTAAATTCTTCTCTTGGTTATTGCCGGGCGGCCATTTCCGTTCCCATTTCCGTTTCGAAGAAGGCCGTGATCAGGAATAAACTCAAAAGAATCTTTTGGGCGGCGCTGGAAGAAATTTTTCCGCGTTGCCGGCCGGGAGTTGATCTAGTCATTGTCGTGTCTCCCAGTGCTAAAGAAAAAAAATTTCACCAGATCACTGGAAGCTTAGAAGAAACTTTTATAAAAGCCAATATTGTGGAAAGCTAGGACTTGTTGCAGAATAATTTTCGTCACGAAATTGCAGAACTTTGAGCGAAAACTTTGAAGATTGACGAGGCATAGAGAACTCTGTCGAGGAAATCTGAAAAGTTTGCAGCCAAAGTTCTGCAATTGCAGTAGATTAATTATTCTGTAATAAGTCCTCAACTGATGTCTAATATTTTTTCAATCTATAAAAAACTTTTTTCGCCTCTCTGGCCGTCATTACAACTGATTTTTCCCGTGGCTTGCAAATTTCACCCTACTTGCTCGCAATATTCCAGCGAAGCATTAAGCAAATATGGAGTAATCAAAGGATTATCCTTAACTGTTAAAAGAATTTTACGCTGCTCCCCATTTTGTACCGGCGGAGTAGATTTAGTGCCATAAAGTTTTTGCATTATGAGTTTTTTCTTTAACGAAATAATTTATCGGCCGATTTTCAACCTGCTGATTTTGATTACCAATCTTGTTCCTTGGCAGGATTTCGGGTTGGCTATTATTGTTTTAACAGTTTTGATCCGTTTGGTGTTCATGCCCTTTTCCATAAAAGCCCTCCGCTCACAGAAGATGATGAATCAGTTGCAGCCTAAAATAAAAGAGATTCAGGAAAAATTCAAAAACGACCGGGCGGCCCAAGCCCAAGCCACCATGGCGCTTTATAGAGAGCATCAGGTCAATCCCTTGGCGGGCTGTCTGCCTTTGCTGGTCCAACTCCCTATTCTTTTTGCTCTTTACCGGGCCTTTATGAACGGGCTGCAACCGGAAAGTCTGAATTTGCTTTATGGATTCATAAAAAATCCGGGAGTAATTAACAATATCTCTGTTGGTTTTTTGGACCTGGCGAAAAGCGCTCCGTTGTTGGCTGTCCTTTCGGGAGTTTTTCAATTTTTGCATTCAAAATTAACTCTAGCGCATACTCCTGCTCCTACTGTTCATAATAAAAACAACACGGCTTCTCCCCTTGACTTTTCTGCCATGAATAAGCAGATGTTGTATTTTTTCCCGGTTATGATTATAATTATTGGTTGGAAACTGCCGGCGGGACTGGTTTTGTACTGGACTATCAGCACGCTTTTCTCCGTTGGAGAACAGTATTACATTCACAAAACCGTTCACAAAAAACTTTAAAAACTTCCCTGTTAAAATCAGGGAGCCCCGCAGATTATAGGGCTCTACCTGATTTTAACCCTTCGGGTTTGCCCAACTTCTGCGTTAAAAGATTCCGGTTGAGCTCGCCGTATGTAAAATACGGCTCGCTCAATCCTCATCTTTTGCCTTGAATTTGAGTCAAACAGGGAAGTTTTGGAAAAAGATACAATCTATACATTCACGAATATGACTGAAAACGAAAACAACAACCAGGAGATTTTAAAAAATATTACCCAAGACATATTGGGGCATCTCGGTTACGAAGGAGAGATAAATATTTTTTCCAATGAAAAAGACCCTAGTTTAAAGGTCGTCTCTTTTAATTCCTCCGATAATTTGAACGCTTTGATCGGAAAAAACGGCCAAAACATTAAATCCTTGGAGCAGATAATTAAAATGTTTTATTTCAAAAAAGCGAGCCTGGAAGAAAAACCCGTCACTTTTATGGTGGACTTAAACGATTACCGCAAATTCCGGGCCAAACAAGTGATTGAAAAAGCCATGGAAACAGTCAATCGAGTCAGAACCAGCAAAAAAGCCGAGGCGCTCTTGCCGATGTCTTCTTATGAACGCCGTTTAATTCATGTGGAACTGGCCTCTTATCCCGATATTGAAACGGAAAGCATTGGAGAAGAACCAAAAAGAAGAATAGTCATTAAACCGCTAGTTATCTAAACTAATACGGTAGAGATATCCATCCGAGTCGTTTACGAAGAATAAAAAATCTTCAGCCGGGGAGAGAACCGGTTTTTTTATTTTAATTTGATCGGCGGGTGATGGCTGAAAAACAAGGCCAAATTCTTTTTTGGCCACATCTAGTTGGTATAGTTTTTCATTTCCGCAGTAAGCAAAAAGAGAACTCAAGCTCCAAACACATTGGCTAGCTTTGATTGGAAGCTCAACATCTAGATTGGTTTTAGTTTTTAAATCTAGAAAGAAAAGTTTAGTCACCCCTTCTTTCTGGTAAGAATAGAGAAGTTTAGAGATATTCGGCGACCAAAGAACTTTTAAATCAGACAGAGAATCTAAAACTTTTTCTAGTTCTTTGTTTTCAATATTTAATAAAAACAAACTATGATCTTCTCCGGTGGGGTTGTGGAAAGAAATTTGATTATCGTTGAGCCAGTTCAGATTTAACTGTTCAGCACGGGTGGGCAGAATGTTTTTAAACACAGAACCGTCCGGATTGGCGATGCTGATCTGTCCTTCTCCTGTTTTGGGGTCATAAAACAAGTAGGCGATTTTTTGGCTGTTTTTAGACCAGGCCATACCGGAGATATTATCGTTTAAAACAGTACTCTCTTCCGTTTTTAAATTAAGGTAGCTTGTTTTAGGGCCTTGGCGGGTAATAACTCCCGTGCCGTTGGGGGCCCATTGCGCTTCGGTTAAGCCGGGCAAAACTTTTCCCAGAACAACACTATTAGTTTGGCCTGAAAAGTCAGTATTTAAAACTTTGCCGGATTCTTTTTCGAAGTAAAGAATTTTTTTTCCGTCTTCAGAAATTGCTGGATAAAGTGCTTTGACGGTGCTTAACCGAATCAATTCTGGCAGGTTTCCATTTTTAGTATGGGGGGAGTTGGCAGGGGAAGAAGAAAACCGATTAAGATTGAAAATATTGGCTTGTTGTGGTGAGGTGCTTTTTTGAGCAACCAAATATCCTCCCAAAAAAGTGGTTAGGCCAATTAAGATGACTATTAAGGCGATCAATACATTTTTGTTGTTCATGTTAGTAGTTCAAAGTTTTAAAAAGTCATTGGGCTAGAGTCATTAGTTCATAGAAAGAAAAGAAATCTTTAAACTATGGACTCTTGACTATAGACTATAAACTGATTTTATCACGCCGTCTGGGTTTGCTCAATTGCTTCACTGGCCGCTTCCCTGGCCTGGCGGTAAGTGTTTTTTTCATCCCGATAGCTCATATATATCCAAAAAACCATTAAATTAATGACAGCCACAAAAGGAATTAAGTTTATTCCTCCCCCAATTAGTATTTTGGTGAGGGGACTTTTCTTTATGATTCCTTTAAGTTTACCAAGATTAGCTGGAATTTTGCCGGCTAATCCTTTTAATCCGGGAATCTTACCTAGAGTTTTTGAGGCCCGGAGAACCATTCTCTCTGCTCGAGCCGTTTGAGCTTGAAAAGTGGCCACCGAAGCGGCTAGGTTGTCTCCATATTGCTGTGCTTTTTTCACTTTCCCATTAGTTAGCCATAAAACTCCATAAATTATCGCTGTCCCTCCGATAGAAACTACTTTAGAGATAATAATACCAACGCCGGTAACATCGGCTACATCCACTATGTCCATTACTCCGGCCACCGCAAACAAAAATCCATATTTCAAAAAAGATGGCCGGCCGTATTGTTGTCCTTCTTCGACCGCGCTGTTGAACTGCTGATTAGCCAAATTAAACTCTTGTTGGGCCGCCAATTGAGTAGACACATCTTCTTCTGTTGTTTCTAATTCTTCGGGCATTGTTGGAAGTATTAAACTATCCAGAGGCGCAGGGGAACACTTTTTTGAGCGCCGTCGAAAAAAAGTATGTTCACCGGAGCCTTTCGAGATTACTTTCCGGCGGCGAAATCCTTTTTCGCTTTTTCTATTTCCAAAAGCTGTTTGGGATCGGAGGTGATAATCTGGTCCTCGGTGTAGGAAGCGACTATGCGGATGCCGACATGGTTTGTTCCGGCGAAAAATAAACCATGGCCGACCGCCGATTCTAAAAGAAAGAATTTTTCTGCGTCGGTTAAATTAAAAGTTTCTTTGATGGTGTCAATGGAAGCGGTGGATTGTTTCATTAAAAGCTGGATGGAAGAATTGGTCACGATCGGCTTGCCATAGGGAGAGGCGAAAAAGTCCGGCACATCCTGGGAAATAGTCGTCAGTCCCAGAAAATATTTCCTGGCTCTTTTTGCCACATTGAACAGGAAAGCGCCGCCGGCCTCATATTTCAAAAGCCACCAGGCCTCGTCCACCACCAGCATTCTTTTCTTGATGTCGGTGCGCACCTTGGTCCAAATATAGTTTAGGATGAGGTACATGGCGATGGGACGCAGTTCATCTTCCATATCCCGGGTGCTGAAAACAACCATCCGGTTACCCAATGAAACATTAGTCGGCCGGTTTAAAAAGCCGGAAAAAGTACCCTCGGTATATTTTCTGATGCGGATAGCCATTGATTCCGCTCCGGCTAACCCTTCTAAAATATTTTGAAAATCTGACAAAAGCGGTACCTCTTCTCGTCCACTATTATTGTTTTCAGGGGTAATGTCTTTTAGGGCGTAGGTCTGAATGAGGGCTTCGTCCAAAAGAGAACTTTCTTCCGGAGTCAGTTCGCCGAGCATCAGCTTAAACAAGCCGGTCAAATCAAGAATGTGGGCGCGAAAAATATCTTTAAAGTCCTCCCCTTCGGCCGCTTGCGGGAGGTCAAAAGGATTTAAGTGACTGTCGGATGAAACAGAAATATCAATGGCCGACCCCCCGACGGTGTCAGCCAGATGCTTATATTCATTTTCAGGGTCAATCACAAAGACCTCTGTGCCGGCCATTAAACTGCGTAAAATTTCCAGTTTAACGGTGTAGCTTTTCCCGGCGCCTGATTTGGCAAAAACCACCGAGTTGTAATTTTCCAGAGAAAAGCGGTCAAAAAGGATCAGGGAGTTATTGTGAGTGTTAATGCCGTAAAGAATTCCGTTGTCAGAAGTTAGATCATAGGAAACAAAGGGGAAAATTGAAGAGATTGGTTCGGTGTTCAGAGCATTGTGGGCATCAAGAGAGTCGTTGTCTAAGGGCAAAGTAGAAAGAAAACCTTCTTTCATTCTAAAAGTGGCTGGCTTGACATAAATCAGCTGGGCTTCCAGCGCCTGTCTGATTTTTTGTTCCACTTCCTCCAACTCTTTTTCATTCTGTCCGTAAATGGTGAGATAGACCCCGAATTCAAAGAAACGGTCGGTGCCTTGCTGAATCTGATCACGCAGGGTCTCAATATCGGAAATGGCCGTGTCTAAAATGGGATTGCGCACTTTGCCCTGATTGGCTTCTTCAATGGCTTGGGCTTGCAGGCGGGCCAGTTTATCCCGCAATTTCTTTAAAATGGCCGCTGAATCGGCCGGATGAAAAAAAATAGCCACATCAAAAATGCGATCCAGGTTAATAATGGGCGAAAACCAATTAGTGTTTAAATAACGCGGCAGGGTGGAGACAAACAAGGTGCGGGCCATTTTTTCTCCTATCTGAATAGAGTTGCTATTGATGCTGATGGCGCTGGGAGCGAGCTGGTCATCCAAAACACTAACGGGGGCGCTTGTCAGAGCGTCTTCTTTTTTCTTAAAAAATGGTAGGGAATCTAAAAAGCTCATATTTTTGCAAATTAAAGATATTATTGCTCCTTCGGACGCTTGCTCACCGGCGATTCGCTACGCTCGCCGTGGCCTGTGGATTTTGTCTGAAGTGAAAAATTATACTTCAGCCAAACCATGCAATCCACAGCCCACAGCGCCTCAGAAGTAATAATATCTTTAATTTGCTTTTTTACATTAACCATAGTTTGTTTTCTGTAAAACTTTGCGCGTTTGCCCAAGTTCGAGGCAAAATCGAGGATTGAGACGAGGCGTATACTGATACGACGAGTCTCAAACGGAGATTTTAACGATGAAATTGGGCAAACCCTTCAGGGCTTAATTCGCGATGAGCTTTAAAGTCTTCGATGCTCCGCGAATTAAGCACGCAAGTTTTAAATTAAAATTCAGGATTGTAAAGATTATAAAACATTTTAATTAATTCTTCTTGTCCTAATGTTCTTGAAGTTAATCCCATTTCCTGCAATCCGGCGGAAAGCAAGTCGCTTCTCTGCCGGATCTGGGCTTTGTAAACGGTAAAATCCTCATCGTTCAATCCTTTGAGCTTATCTCCGGCTGAGCCAAAGGTCTCTTTAAATCTTTCTCCGAATCCTTTGGAACTGTCCACCGTTTCTGTTAAATAAAACGGCACCACCAGGTAGAATTTTTTTGACATAATATTGGCCAGTTCGGTTAAACTTTTGACAAAGCGCAAATACTCGATGCCCTGAATGCGGAGAAGTTCATTATCAATCTGGTTGACAATGGCCTCTGTTTTGGCTAGGTAACCTTTTATATCTAAACGGCGCGATTGGATGACAATTTGCAAAGGGAAATCCAGGGAGTTGATAAAATTCTGGAACCCTCGGATAATGGCCGTCTGCTCGTCGGATGATTTTAAATCAAAATTAACGGAATTCACTTCCAAAATCATCCGCAAAGAAGCGTTTTTCAAAATCACCACTTCATCTTTAATGTTTTGGATATCAACGAATTGTTTGGTGTTTAGATTATCTGGCATGTTTGCTTCGCAAACTAGTTTATCAAGTTATAAAGTTTTTCAAGTTCATCAAGTCAGAATTTCTTACTTTAAGAACTTTATAACTTTACGAACTTGATGAACTATTTTATTTTTATCTCATCGTCTGGATTGTAAATATATTTTTTTGGGCTGATGAGGTGATTTATAAAGTAGAAAAGATACAGGTAGAGCGGCATTTCGTTTATTTTGACCAGAGCCAGACCGAGAAAAATGGCGCCGACCGGAATAGCCAAAAAGATAAAGATTCCCGGAGAGACGGCGAAAAAGAGCAGGAATAAAATTGCTCCGCCGAGGGCCACAAAAATAAACTGCTTGAGCGTAAAAGGCCCGATAATCTTTTCTTCCGTCTCAATAAATTGTGGTACTTGGAAACGCATTAACTATTTTTATTATTTTTTATTTCTCAAGTCCAACACATTATTAGGATTGATGTTTCCTTCTGGTGTTTTGACTTCTCCTCCTGAAACAGTTGAACCCGGCGGAACAAAGCCGACTGGTTTTCTCGGCTGGGGCGGGGCTGGCGGAGTAGTTCCACTGCTTCCACTCTGTGTCCCTGCTTGCCGTTCCAGAAGTTCTCTAATTTTTCTTAGCTCATCACCCTCCTTGGCCTCTGTTTTAAACTGGGCTTCTTTGGAGTCAATAATGGGTTTCAAGATCTCTAATTGATCGCCCGTTAGTTTCCCGGCGATAGAAGAAACAGTGTCTTTGGTGATTTTGTCGCTGACCATCCTTTTCGTATCAGGATTTTCCAGTAGTTTTCTAAGCGTGCCGGCGCTTAGCTCGGTTAGTTTGTCAATGTTCATTCGCTTGATAGTTTTTTCCATTTCTCCAATCAGGTTTTGTTGTTCTTTAGCAGGGTCGGCGTTATTCATGTTGACTTTGGCCCTGACTGCTTCTTCAAAGTTAAATTTCATGGCTTTGTTCAGGAAATCTCCTTTATCTCCTTCTTGACTGAATAAACTGGCATATTGTTCCAGTTTCTTTACTAAGTCAGGACCTTCTTCTGTCCTCCAATCTCCTTTATCGGCCATAGTGGTCACAATTTTTCTAGCCACTTCGGCATTTTCAAGGCCCATTCTATCGTATAGTTGTTTCCGTTCTTCTTTGGATAACTTGTCATATTCTATGCTTTTGGCGAATTCCAAACCGGCCATCGTTTCGTTTCCTCCATACAGCTGATATGTTTCTATAATTTCATTGGCCTTTAATTCACCCCGCTCTTTAAGCAGTTCCCGGATAGCCAATTGCTGGGCTTGAGGCCCAAGCTTGGCGTTTTGTCTCAATTCATCAACATTAGTGGTAGCTTTAAAGCGATCTTTGTATGTTTTAATATCCTCCCGCAAAACGCGGTCTTTTTCCGCTTGAACGGCGCCTCTTTCTCCCAAGAATCGTTCTGCCACTCGAGCTTCCTTAAGTTTTTCCGCTCTTTCCCCGCCATAGATTGCGCCAAGTTTACCGGGCAAACCGGTTTTCTGGATTTCCGCCAGTTTTTCTTTGGCTCCTTTTCGCAAGGCCGAAACATAAGTCAGTTTCTGCACTCGGTCGTTGATGGCCCCCATGGTTTTAGCCACTCCCGTGCCAGCGGCGCAGGCCATTTTTAGAGAGACGGCCAGTCCCCCGACCAAAATAATGACCGTTAAAACATAAAAGAAAATTTCCTGTACTGTAAAACCGATAAAGTTGCCGGTGGCGGATAGTAATGTTGTTCCTCCGCTCATTTTAATAGCCGTTTCCACATCGGGCCGATTGTTCAAAATGGCGATGCCCATCACCAAAGAAAAAAGATAAGCCGGCATGAAAAAAGTCCAGCACAAAAAATGTTTCCACCAGTCGCTCCAGATTTTTCTGGTCTGGGGTAGAATATAGGAAATCCAGGCAATGGGCGAAACAATCAAGAGCGCCCACAAAACCGGCACTCTGGCCACTGAAAAAGCAAAAGCCGAAACAAAAGACAGTAGAACAATGGCGGTGACAATGATAATGCCGATGGAAGAAATAATGTGCGAGCTGATGGCGTTGGCCAAAAGATCGCCGGAGGTTTGTCCGGTTATCGTGCCGGCATTAGTGATTAGTTTATTCAGTCCGAATCCGCCGGCCAGATTGGCCGTAATATCAGAGAACTGGCTAAGGGCCACATTGGAAAGAGTATTGGAGGCCTTGATGATAAATCCCCCGATAGCCAAACTGAAGTTAATCAACAGAGCGGCGATGATGAACTTAGCCATCAGTCCTTTCCAGTTGTATTGTTGCATGTCAAAAATAGTGGCAAAGGCGATGACGATCAAAATCAGAATAAAAAACATATTGGTGAAGTCCCGGAAAACTTTCCAGGATTCTTCCACAATCGTGATGCTTTCAAAGTAGCTTCCTTGGAATTTTAAAAACCAGCCCAGTCCTTTGGCCGTATAAGACAGGGCGTTGCCCAGAAAACCGGTCATTAAACCGTTGGCATATAAAACTCCCTCTCCCAAGGTCTCCGTGACATCAAAACCTATAAAGGCCCGCGCTTCTTGGGCGGGAAAAATGAGAATGGCCAAAACAAAAATAATAAGGAGTATTTTATTCATCGGGAGTGGGGGTGGGAGTTTCATGAAATTTGTCCCGGTCTTTTTCGGCATCATTCAAAAAGTTAGGCGCTTGCTGTTCAATATAATCCCCTCCGCCCGGCAGTGGGGGTGGCGTTTCTTCTTTGCCGGTCAGAGCGTTAGTTACTTTTTCCGTGGCGAAATTCACTATTTTATTTTGGATAGCGCTGACGATGTTCACAATTACTTCGGAAAGCTCGTCTGAAGTGACCAGAAACTTAGAGTTGTCGTCAATAACATTGGCCGCGCTCTTTCCCAGAATTTGCGCCGGAGTTACGGTTCTCCCCATAAAAGAGCATTGGGCGTTGGCGCCCAGGGCGGTTTGTCCCCGGCATCGGTCGGTGCAAACCCGTATCATTTTATCTGTGCCTTCATTTGTACTCGTATATTCTGGGTCATCGGACAAGTCAGCCAAACAATTTCGGTAACAAACCGTATTCATAACCCCCGTGTCGGTATCGGCCGCTTTTTGGCAGGCGCCTTTTACTCCCTGAAATCCTCCGCCAGCCACCGTTTCATTTTCTTGGGCTTTTAATTGGGAACCTCTTTGTCTTTGCAGTTCGTCCACAGAGGCTAGGGTGGCTCCGGCTAGGTTGTTTTGCGGTTCAAGCAGGCGGGACCAGGTATCCCATCCCCCGCCTTTTTCAAAGTCCTTTTTAAACTCACTACGGACATTATCAGGAACAGTGCATCTCATTTTTGTTTGAAAGGGAGTCAGGGAGCCCTGTTCCAGCTCCGCTCTTTTATCCGGGTTGCCAATATCCACATAAGGCACATTGCCGGCTTGAAAAGCCAGAGACAACGGTCCCTTTAAATCATCGCACAGAATGCCTCTTTGCACGGAGTATCCCAGTTGAGAGCGGAATTGATTGGTGCCGATGGATTGGGCGTCGCTAAGAAATTTTTTCCAATTCTGCACGAAGCTGGGCTCTCTTTGTCCCCGGTTGACGCCCAAGTTGTTAATCGAGTTGACCACCCCGTTACCCAAGTTAGTTAAAAGTCGGCGGGCAATCATGCGGGCCAGAGTATCTAGAGAGAATTCCTTGGTAATATAAGCAATGGCGCCGGCCCCCTCACTGCTGTAAAACGGCAAAGTAAAACCGAAGACAAAAATCAGCAGTAATAAAATAGCTCTTTTTTTCATTAGTTAAGGAAGGCGTTTATATCAAAAAAATTATTATCAGGGGATTTTAACTGCTCTTTTCTGATGCGGTTGTTAATCTCCATGACGATGGGCTGGGATTGCAGATAAACATTTTGCAAGTTGCTAAGGATGATGGTCTGTTTTAAGGAGTCGTCATTGGACAAAGCGATGGAACGGTGATAGAGCTCCAGTTTTTTCAAAAGCGTCAGCACTTTTTGATGGGTCTTAACCCAATCTTCCGGTACGGGGATGTCAGATAATTTATCAAAGGCCTGCTGGAATTTAACGGCATATTGCAGAAATTTGTTTTTAATATTTTCCTTTTGCTCTGTAGAGAAGATGGCATCCGGGTTCAATTCATCCGGAATGGCGGTTTGGTCCGGGCTGAAAAGCAGAAGGATTTCCTGGTTTTCTTTAAAAACCAGGTTGACGATATCTTCGGAGATTGTTTCCGAAACTATTTCTAAATATAATTCCCGGTTAGTTTTTGAGCCGGTAACCTGATTGGTAATTTGGTCTTCGCCCACTTCCACACTTTCCAAAGCGGCCAAAGTGGAATAGACCGTAGCGGTGGCAACAGAATTTACCGATTGAGCAAAAGTTTGCGGATTGTTTGTTTTTAGGTCTCCGCTCAAGATTCCTCCGGTGATGGCTTGAGCCAGCCGTTGGGTAGAGTTTAGCCCCAGAAATTCTTTTTGTTTAGCTAAAGAGTCGTTGTCGGCTCGCAAAGGGTCATATCCCGACAAAATCTCTTCACCGTCCAAAAATCCGTCTGCATCCGTGTCAGGATTGTAGGGGTCCGACCCCCAAACCGCTTCCTCGGCGTCTTTCAAGCCGTCATGGTCAACATCATCGGTGTCGCCGTAATCAATTTTGACGGAGGAAGAAATACGGGCGGCGGTGGCCGGCGAGAAGGTTTTGCTTATTAAAATACCCACTCTGGCCACGACCAAACTGGCTATCACAAAGAGGCCAACCATGATTAACTTTATTGTTTTAGTAGAATTCATAACCTTGAGAGGCTCTGGTGAACAAAGTTTTTTGTTCAGGTTTTCACAAAAAACTGTTCCCCTCCGCCTCTCCAAAAAAGTGATGCAAGTACCACCATCAAAGAGGCCAATAAAATCGGCCCGTCTCCTACTTTATTATACAATGTTTTATTATCTTTTAGTACAACCGAACCTGTTAATATCTGGCTATCAAGGTTTGGGGTGATTTTTTCCAGCGAGCCACGGTCAGAAATGATAAAAGAACGGCCAAAATTGGAGGCCTTAACCAGATAACGGCTCGATTCAGCCGCCCGGAACTTGGCTGCCGCCAAGTCCTGTCTAAGCAGATCCGGGGCGTCTTTGGCAAAACCAAAACTGGATTGGGCAACCAACACTTTTGAGTTGATAGCGCCTTTTTGCGCCAAAAATGGAGAGAAAATGTCGGAGCAGATTAAAGAAGCGGCGGAAAGTTCGTTGGAAAAAATAATTGCTTCCGGCGGGTGAGAGCCGGTTTTGTATTCTGGGGCGTTCTTAATGGCGGGAGAATTTAGTCCTAAAATTATATCCATGGCCCGAAATAAAAAAGGGATATATTCTCCTCCGGGCGTCAGGAGGTGTTTGTCATAAGAGCCGAGGATGCCCTTTTTAGAGTCGAGAAAAATTGTTTTTGACTGGAACCCCGAGTCGGTAATAATTTTGGAATTATCTACAATTAAAGCCGGGTGGGCAAAAAGTCCGGAAAAATACTGGCTGGCTCCGGCGGTGTTTCTGAAAAGCGTGACGGTTTTAAAAAAATTGCTTGCTTCGGGAAGAACTACCAATTTGGTCTCGGGAAAGTTTTCTCTGATTGAATTTACCAAAGTCAGCTGGTCTTTAAAAAAAGCGGATTCTTCTCCGGAGGTGTAAGAGGATTGGCTGGGTATCTTTGTCTGAATTATGGCTACTTCGATGCACGGAACATTACAGGACCGTCCTGTAATTACAGGACGGTCCTGTAATGCTGGGAAATATAAGAAGAAAATAAGAGACAAAGCAGTAATCAAAAGTTTTTTATATTTTCTTTTTTCCCACAAAATAAACAAGAACAAACTAATAAAAACTACCAAGAAAGTGACGCCGTAAATGCCGAACCAGGAGGCCAGCTTAAGGGTCAAAAAACTTCCGTGGAGATTATAAGTCAGGTTGCCGTTAGTCCAATTTGGCCCGATGGGTGTTTGGCGGCCCATCCAAACTAAACCAATCAGGTATGATCGCAAAAATTCCAAAACTGTAAAGATTGAGGGAAAAACCAAAAGAGCCGGCCAGGAGATTTTTTCATCAAGCGTTTTCCATAATCGGGCGCCGGCTCCCCACAGTAAAGCCATTGGACCGGCGGTGAATATCCAAACAAAGAAAATAAAAAAGAAAGCCAAGACGGGATTATCAATCCCCAGGTGCTTAAGAGGAAAAACCGCCCAATACCAGCGGAAATAAATTAAAAAGTAAACCAGACCGATAAAAAAGCCGAGCTTAAAAGATTCGGCGCTTTTAAGTATTTTTATAGCCAAAAAAAACAGGATAAATCCTGGAAAAACCAAAATACCCAAGTTGTAGAGAGGTTGGGAGAGGGCTAGAATTAAGCCGATGA
>CAZOKW010000006.1:0-35445 GCA_964580765.1 uncultured Candidatus Saccharibacteria bacterium | reverse complement strand
CACACCCATACTTATATAGAAAAGGACTCCCGCATCAACGAAGAGATTGACCGCTTGCGCCACTCCGCCACCCAGTCCCTTTTGACCAGAGACGATATTATCATCGTGGCCTCCGTTTCCTGTATTTACAATCTTGGCTCACCGGAAGAATACAAGAGATTGAGTTTGGATATTTTTGAGGGGCAAAAAATGACGGCCAGCGAATTCAACAAGCATCTTCTGCATCTGCAATATGTTCCGGATGTGGAGCTAAAAAGAGGCAAATTCCGCAAAACCAGAGAAGAATTTGAGCTCATCTCCGCCACGGGAAATGAAGTACTGAAAGTTAAGATCATCGGCAACCAAATAAAAAAAATCAGCACCGCCGAGAATATTGACCTTGATGCTTTGGATTTTGATGATCTCTCTTTTGACCGAATTCTTTCCACTAAAATATTTCCGGCCAAATACTGGATTGCCCCGCAGAACAAATTGGCTCTGGCTCTTAGCAATATCAAAGCCGAAATGGAAAAGCACACGGCCAAATTAAAAAAACAAGGTCTGACCGAAGAGGCCTTCCGCCTCAAAGAACGCACCGAATATGATCTGGAAATGATCAAGCAGACCGGTTACTGCCATGGCATTGAAAATTACTCCAGTCATTTGGATTTCCGCCAATCCGGCGAACCGCCTTGCACTTTGTTAGACTTTTTCAAAACTAAAAAGGACTTTTTAACCATCATTGATGAGTCGCACATTACTATTCCTCAATTGCGAGGAATGTTTCACGGCGATCACTCTCGCAAATCAACTTTAATCCGGCACGGTTTCCGTCTGCCTTCGGCTATCGACAATCGGCCGTTAAGATTCGAAGAATTCGCCAAAAAATTAAATCAGGCCATTTATGTTTCGGCTACCCCAAAAGATTTTGAATTAAAAAAATCGAGGAAAACCGGCGTGAGCGAACAGCTGGTCCGTCCGACCGGATTACTGGATCCGACGATTGAAATAATCAGAACGGAAAAGCAGATTAAGCACCTCATCGAAGAAATTAAAAAACGCACCGCCAAGAAGCAGAGGGTTTTAGTCACTACTTTGACCAAACGGATGGCCGAAGATCTGACCGAATATTTGGCCAATGAAAATATTAAGGTCAATTACATCCACTCGGAAATCAAAACCTTGCAACGGCTGGAAATTATCCGCGACTTGCGTCTGGGAAATTACGATGTCATTGTGGGAGTAAACCTGCTCCGGGAAGGACTGGATCTTCCGGAAGTTTCCCTTATCGCCATTCTAGACGCCGACAAAGAAGGATTCTTGCGCAATGCCACCACTTTGATTCAGACTATGGGGCGAGCCGCCCGCAATGTTGACGGACATATTATCATGTACGCCGATAAAACTACCAAGTCTATGAAAGCGGCTATCGCCGAGACAATCCGCCGGCGGAAGGTTCAGGAAAAATATAATCTGAAAAACAAGATTACTCCGACCACTATCATTAAAGCAATTTCCGTCAGCGATCTGCCGGCTTTTTCCAAAACAGCCACTTACGCTGGTTATGACCTGTCCAAGACCTCCCGATTTAATTCGGCCCGCCAGCAGTTAGCTAACCTACAGAAAGAAATTGACAAGGCCATCAAGAAGTTGGATTTTGAAAGGGCGATAATGATTCGGGAGCAAATTCAAGAATTAAAAAAACGGGTTTAGTTCTTTTGGCTCTCCGCCATCATACCTCTTCGGACCTTCGAAAACCCCTGCGAGGTTTTCTCATCGCGCAAAGTTGCTCGCGTTGTCAAGAGCCCTGTCAGAACAGGGTCGTTGACAAACCGTGCCGCTCGCAGCTTTGAGCGTCCTCAGAAGTACGATGGCTTCGAGCCTTGAAAATTTAGTGTAGTCCCCATTGCTTTTGAAGGCACTGCGGGCTGTGGATTGTCCCGATTCTGTTTACAGAATCGTGGATCCTCGATTTCCGCAAGCGGAAATCGGGACATGGTTTGGACGAAGTATAATATTGGGCAAAGCCCACTTCGGACAAAATCCACAGCCCGCAATGGGCGAAGTTTCCTCGCTGGGGAAACGAGCGTCCGGAAAAAGCAATGGGGACGATGCGAAAAACAATATGAAACTTAAACATGGTATCTACAACATCTATAAACCGCCTGGGCCGACTTCGCATGATATGGTTGATCAAGTCAGAAAGTTAAGCGGGGAACAACGAGTGGGGCATGCCGGAACGCTTGATCCTTTTGCGGAAGGAATTTTGATTGTGGCTATCGGCCGAGAATACACCAAAAAATTAGGACAGTTTTTAAAACAAGATAAAGTTTACAAGGCAACTATAAAATTGGGGGCGGAATCGGACACAGGAGATTTAACTGGAAACATAATTGAGGCTAGGCCTCAATTGGGACATGGGAAAAGGGAGGTGGAGAGAATTTTGAAAAGTTTTATTGGCGAAATCGAGCAAGTCCCTCCGGCTTTTTCTGCTATCAAAATAAAAGGGAGAAAAGCATACGAACTGGCCAGAAAAGGAATCATGCCCGATTTAAAACCGCGCCGAGTGAAAATCTACTCTCTCAAAGTTTTAAAATACCGCTGGCCGTATTTGGAAATAGAAACAAGGGTCTCCTCCGGCACTTACATCCGTTCCTTGGCTCGGGACATCGGCCAAGCCCTGAAAACTGGTGGATATTTGGAAAAACTGGTTCGGACAAAAATCGGCCGGTTTGATATTAAAAAATCCATAAAATTGTTAGGATTGGATTAGATGCTCCGGTGAACATACCCAACTCTTGACTTCTTAAACGCCTTTTGCTAGACTGCCAAAGCGTAGTCATAGCACACCTGTGTACTAACAGTCAGATAGCCGTTGATTTCACCATTAGGAACGGCTTCCATGCCTGGGAACGGGCATGATGCTGTAAATTTGAATGGCCCACGGGGGACGGTTGCTGTTCTCACCAGAACAGCAATGGGTTAGTCCCTCTCTCTTGACTTTTCAACACCTTCCCACCCTATACGAAGTTAGCGCAAGCGACACTTCGTATAGGGCCCTTTTTTTGCCCGCCTAAGTTTTTTGACTGGCCTTCGGCAAAGCACCAAAGGTGCTAGTTAAAAAATTTAGGCGGGTTTGCAAAAAATTAAATTCGTGGTATCATCTTTATCATGCCAATTACTCAATCGGCCAAAAAGGCCTTAAGACAATCAAAAAAGAGAAATTCGGAAAACCTCACCTTCAAAAGGAAGTTTAAGGTTGCCATCAAAGAATTCCACAAGGAAATAGCCGCCAAGAGCATAGATAAAGCCAAAGCTCTCTTGCCAAGCGTTTATCAAGCCGTAGATAAAGCGGCCAAAAAAGGCGTCATCAAAAAGAACACCGCCAGCCGTTATAAATCCAGGTTATCTCACCTCCTGAACAAATCCGCCGTTTCTCCAAAATAAAACAGCTCTGAGCTGTTTTTTCTTATTGCCTGCAAGCGGGACATGGATCATCAATCATCGGATTATATCCCATCAGTCCGCAAACATGGCTGAAGGGTATTTTTCTCGCTTTCCCGTTAGCGACAAAATCGTAGAGTTCCATGACCGGCCGACGATAGCCGTCATCATCGTATTCCCTGTCGTCGTCGGCCTCTGAAATAATCACTCCATTATCTTCGGCAACTGTTAAATAGTACTCGAAAACCACTTCATTGTATCTGCCCCGTCCTTCCACTTTTCTATGCAAGGAGACACAATAGTGGCGGTCAGCTCTTGAGATAAAAAGACCATTGCCATGATCAACAAAATTAACTTGGCCTTCTTTAATCTGGTCAATCAAAGCATCGACAAGAAATCCCCGCCTGGTTTTTGCCAATTCTTTCTTTTCCAGCTTCGCCATCAGTTGGCGGATGGTATGAATTTTTAAAAGTTCTTCTTTTCCCGCCGGAGGTATTTCCAGCGCCTTTTTTATCACATCTTGCAAACTATTACCAGCTTGCGCCATTTTTTTCTCCTACTCTCATATTGAAAGTTTAAACTACAGTACACCAATTTAAATATCTAATCAAATTAAATAAAACTTTCCCGTTTGCCCAAGTTCGAGGCAAAATCGAGGATTGAGACGAGGCGTATACTGATACGGCGAGTCTCAAACGGAGATTTTAACGATGAAGTTGAGCAAACCCGAAGGGCTAAAAAACGGAAAAGCCCCATAAGTCTGCGGGGCTCCGTTTTTTAGCAGGGAAGTTTTAGCTGTGTTTGGCAATATTGGAAGCAATGCCCAGAGAGGCCAGAATAGCCGCCAAAGATGTACCGCCGTAACTAATAAAAGGCAAAGGAATACCGGTCAAGGGAATCAAGCCGGAAATTGCTCCGATATTCACAAAACTCTGGCCGGCAATCCAGACCGTCAGACCAAGCAAAAATAGCTGGGCAAAGCGGTCGCCGGTTTGACGACTTAATCTGATCAGGACCGCCGACAGCCACAAAATTACTCCCAGTAAAGCACTAGCGCCGACTAATCCCAATTCTTCCGTCACCACGGCAAAAATAGAATCACCTACCGGCTCCGGCAAAAAACTAACTTTTTGCCGGCTCTGCCCGAAACCGACTCCCAACAAACCGCCGCGGCCGATTCCTAGTTTAGCCTGATTAACATGATAAGAAATTCCTTGAGGATCGCCCTCCGGGTTAACAAAGGCCAATAAACGATTAAACCGGTAAGGCGTAAATTGCACCAATAAAAAAAGGGCCACGGCTAAAATCGCCATCAAAATAAAAAAGTGTTTTATTTCAGATCCGGCCAAAAAATACATAGCGACGGCAATCATGGCCACCATGCTTAAAGTACCAATATCCGGCTGTCCGGCCAGTAAAAGCCCCACAAAACCCAAAATAACCAAAAACGGCAACATGGAATAAGACCAATTCCGCACTTTTTCACTCCGTCCGCTAAACCAAGCCGCAAAATAAATTATCAAACTTAATTTTAGAATTTCCGCCGGTTGAAAACTGAAAAATCCTAATTTAGTCCAACGCATCGCTCCCTTGGCCGTCACCCCCAGTCCCGGTAAAAAAACCGCCACCAAAAGTCCCAAAGACAAGATTAGAAAAGGCAGAGACATTTTTTTCCAAAATTTGTATTTTATTTTAGAAAAAAGAAGAAATAAAAAAAGGCCGGGTAGAAAACCGTAAATTAGTTGGTGGTTGAAATAATAGTAGGCCGAGCCGAATTTTCTCTGGCCGTCTACTACTCCCGCCGAAGAAAGCATCGCCAAACCAAATACTACTAAAATAAAAACTGGGACAATAATTGCTTTACTGGAAGAGGTTCTCAAAGACATGCAAAGGTGGAATTTTAGAATCCGCCAAGAAAATAATAATTCCCAAAATGGCGCCAATGGTTGAAATCATCCAAAAACGCATCGTCACTTGGGTCTCCGGCCAACCTAAAGCCTCAAAATGGTGATGAATGGGCGTAGAGATAAAGAGCTTCTTGCCCCGAAATTTCTTGGAAGCCAGTTGCAAAATAACGCTTCCCGATTCAATAATAAAAATGACGCCGATAGGGATAAGAAGAAAGGGTGTATTAGTCAGCATGGCAATCACGCCCAGCACTACGCCCAACGACATAGAACCGGTGTCACCCATAAAAAATCTGGCCGGAAAAATGTTAAACCAAAGAAAAGCAATCAACGATCCGATGATAGCCGCAATGAAGACAACCAGATCAAGCCGTCCCTGATCAAAAGCAATGGCCCCATAGGCGGCAAACATGGTGAGCAAAACTCCTCCGGCCAAACCGTCTAGACCATCAGTTTCGTTGGCCGAAAACGCTGTCGCCACAATAATAAAAATAAAGAACGGAATATACCACATACCAATAGTAAAATCTCCAAAAAATGGAATATTGATGCTGTTAAAACCTAATTTGAAATAAAACCACCAGGCCCCGACCGCGCCGGCCACCACATAAAGTAAAATCCGGTAACTCATTCGTAAGCCGCCGCCTTTAGGACCAATACGCAGAATGCCGGAATAATCATCAATGGCGCCCAAAACCGCCCCGAATAGCAAAGCCCCCAAAGGCAACCAGGTCTGACCGCGGCTGAAGAAATTGATTTGAGTCCAAATACCGTCAAACCATCTTGATGTCAGCCAAAAACCGACCGTCAACAGCGCCACCGTAAACCAAATAACCACTCCGCCCATGGTGGGAGTGCCCTCTTTATTTTTATGGAGCTTGGCCGCAATCGGCCCTCCTTCGGTATGCAAACTTTTAAACGCCGTCTCGGTGCGAATTTGTTTACCCAGTTTATATTTGTATAAAATCTTGGACCAGAAAGGAGTCAGCATCAAAGACACAAAAAAACCCAGAGCAGCCACGCCCAAGATTTTGACTACATTCAAAACGGTAAAAATCTCTTGAGACATAATAATATTGATTTCAGAATTTTTTTACGTCCTCGCAGGAGCTCGGACTAAAATTCCGGATAAGAATGAAGCAGTTCATTCTTATCGCCATCGAAAAGCTAATTTACTCCAATTAACCAGCTTCTGAATTTCTCCAAAACGATCATTAGAACCAAGCACAATAACAATCAAAGAAGAACTTTGTTCCGGTAGATTCTCTTCTAATATCATACACCCCAAAGCGCCGTCTGTATAGCCGGTCTTGCCACCGGTTAAATTGGGCAAAACTCCGAATAATTTATTAGTGCTAGTGAAATGATGAGAAAATTTTCTATCGGCAGAAAAAATGTCCAAAGATCCCAAACCCAATAAGCGCCAAAGTTCCGGGTAACCCTTGAAGTATCGGATCAACCGCAACAAGTCCCTGGCCGTGGAATACCCTTCATCGTTTAAACCAGCCGGATCTAAAAAATTAGACCGTTCCAGACCGATTTGCAACGCTTTTTGATTCATCAGATCAATAAATTTCTGCCCGGTTTTCCGCTCCACCTTCAAAGCAATCGCCGCGGCGGCATCATTGGATGATTTTACCAGCAATGCCCCCAGTAAATCTTTCAAATAAAACTGCTCCTGAAGATGAAAATCCGCCCCCTCGCCGTCCACATTAAATGACTCGGGGGTAATCTCAATAATATCTTGGGGATCTAAATTTTCAAAAATAATTATAGCCGAGAGTAATTTTGTCAGAGAAGCCACCGGCAAGGCCCGGCCATCATCTTTAGAAAAGATGATCTTGTCATTTTGAGTATCGTAAACCAAAAACGACTTGGCGCTTAATTCCGGAGGGGCAATCTCCGTATTGCGGATCGGAAAATAGGTCGGCTCGGAAATCGGTAAAACAAAAGCCGTTTGTAAATCAAAACCGCTGCCGGACCTGGAAGAACTGGCTAAGGCCGCTTCCAAATTTATTTTCTGGTCGCTGTAAACCAGATAAAAACTTAAAACGGACAAAGCACCGACTAAAATTGTCAGGATAGTTAACTTTAATCGCATCCTTTTTTCTATTTGCTCTTTTTTATTTCTAAACCCAATTCTTTTAACTGTTTGGGAGATGCTGCTGACGGAGCATCCATCACCGAAGTTTGCCCGCGGGAGCTCATAGGAAAGGCTATCACTTCGCGAATATCTTTTTCTCCGGCCAAAAGCATCACTAATCTATCTAAACCGGGCGCGATGCCCGCGTGAAAAGGAGCCCCATATTTGTAGGCATTGATTAAATGTCCAAATCTTTCTTCGGTTTCCTTGGGACTTAAGCCCATAATTTCAAAAATCTTCCTTTGTACTTTGGCATCAGAAATACGAACACCTCCCGAAGCCAACTCATATCCATTGGCCACTAAGTCATACTGCTGGGCCCGCAATGAACCATAGTCCTCCCCCTTCAATAATTTTTCCACATGTTCCGGTTTGGGAGCGGAAAATGGATTATGAGCAAAAGTAAATCTTTTTTCTTCTTCATCCCATTCAAACAGAGGAAAATCAACGACCCAGGCAAAAGCAAAAGTATTTGAGTCGTTTTTGTCTTTTCTTAAGTCAAATTTATCGGCGCCAAATTTGGCCATGGCTTCTTCATGGGTGAAAACCGGAAACGGCTTTTCTTGTATTTTCTTTCCGCACGACTCGATGACATAAATCATTAATTCCTCTACTTCCGCTCTAACCTCTGTTTCGGTAACAAAAGACATTTCCATATCAATCTGCGTATGTTCAAATTGACGGTCTCCCCGAAGGTCCTCATCTCTGAAGGCATGGGCAATCTGATAATATTTTTCTATTCCGGCTATCATCAAAAGCTGTTTGTACTGCTGGGGCGCTTGCGGCAAAGCATAAAATTTGCCGGGCTGATATCTGGATGGTACCAAGAAATCTCTGGCTCCTTCCGGGGAAGTTTTGGTTAAGGTAGGTGTTTCTACCTCAATAAAACCTTTTTTATTCAAATGTTCACGAACAAGAGAGGATACTTTGTGCCGAAGCATAAGATTCTTGAGCATTCTGGTTCGGCGCAAATCGAGATAACGATATTTCATTCTCGCTTCTTCCCCAATTTCCAAACCATCCGTATTAAGAGGAAAAGGGGGTGTTTCTGCTTCGTTAATAATTTCCAAAGCAAGAGGTTCAATCTCCACTTTTCCTGTTTCTAATTCTGAATTGACCATTTTTTCCGGTCTGGCGTTGACCTTTCCTTTAATATGGACTACCCACTCGGCCCGAAGCTGATTGACCAAATCATAAACCTCCTTGTTGCCAGGGGTAAAGACAACCTGGACCGTACCGGAGCGGTCGCGCAAATCAATAAAGATAATTTTGCCGTGGTCCCGCCGGTTTCCTACCCAACCGAAAAGCTCCACCTCTTCCCCTATTTTATTTTTAGTTTCTATGATATTGGTACGCATAGTAGGTTAAATGTGGAGAGAAGTTGGCAGGCATTACCTCTTCGGACACTCGATTGCCCAGCGAGCATCTTCGTTCGCTGTCGTCTGTGGATTTTGTCCGAAGTGACTAAGAATATTATACTTCGTCCAAACCATGCAATCCACAGCCGACAGCGCCTCAGAAGTAATGCCTGCCAACTTCTCTTCAGCTAATTTACTAAATAATAAAACAAAAAGGAGACAAAGCAAAATTAAAACGGCCTTTTGGCCGTTGCATTTATAAAATTACTTCTTAACAACAAAGGAAGAAAGAATATGGTTGAAAAGAATTTCCTCGTCTTCCGGCAAGATAATATTGGGTACCCGCCGATAGATTTCTTTTTCGCTTTCCGGCGCTTCTCCAAATTCCGGAACTAGAAAGCGATTAACTAGCAAAATCTTTTCTGGAGAGATTTGAAAATAATATGAATAGGGACCGCATCCATGGTTGCCATTGTATTCTCTAAAACCGCGCATGGGATAATTTATAAATTCCACACTGCGTCTTATGCCTGTAATCTCGCCGTTTTTCGTGTACTCCAATTCTTTGAACAAAAATTCTTCGGAGTTGGTGGTGATGACTGTAATTTTGCTGTAAAAATCAAGAATCTTTTTTGATTTCCATTGCTGGCTCTCCGGCGGGTCACTTCTATTGCAGGGGTCCGGGTGCTTAAAATTAACGCTGTGTTCAATGGTGATTAACCTATTGTTCTCTTTGACTTTCAGCTTGGCCGAGTAGTCAAATTCAATGCCTAATTTCTTGCTGTGATGGGTTTTAACTTGGGCAAAGTAAGCAGTTTGACCATAACCTATATTACTCATTAATTCTATGGTGCAAAAAAGTGCCAACCACAAGGCAATCCATCTCTTCATTTGATTCATCTGTCACCTACTGTAAGCGAAGTAAGTATTTCCCGAAAGAAATGTTCCTCTTGTTCCGGCAGAATGATTTGGCGCAGACGGTTACGCATCTGTTTTTCGCTTTCCGTCATTTCCTTAAATTCCGGCGCCGGCCAGCGATCCACCCGCAAAACATTTTCCGGAGAGAGTTGGAAAAAATAGGAATGCGGGCCGCAGCCGCCCTCACCGTTATACAAACGGAAACCACCCAGTTTTCCGTAAGTCACCCGTACCGTATTTTTGACACCCTTAACATCGCCGGCCTCGTTTCTCTCCATAACCTGTTGGACAAAAAGTTCCGTGGGGGTTAAAGGCAGAAAGGTAATCTTGGCATAAAAATCAAGAATCTTTTTTGATTTTTGGTTTCGGCCGCTCCTATCGCAAGGATCATAATGTTCAAAAGGGACGCTATGTTCAATGGTTACCACCCCGTCTTTCTCCGACACTTTCAGTATGTCTTGGTAGTTAAACTCAATCCCCAGTTTCTTGCTTCGATGGGTCTGAAACCCCGGGAACTGTCCGTGAGCATAGTTTAAAAGCCCCAGGCCAGATCCAAAAACCAATACCCAAAAAAGGATAAAAAAGAATGCCACCCAAAAAAAGGTTCTCTTTCCCATTTCTCCTCCATCTTCAAGTTAAAGAGCAATAAAAATAGAGTAACATACGAAAACCGGCCTGTCAAAGTTTACGCTCCCAAAACAAATGCGGCTTTGTGGGCCGCTTTAATACTTAATAAAAACAGTTTTCCTAGTTACACTTAACCAAACGAATGCAAAGTTTTTCTTTTAGTAGGGATATCTGTTTGCCTAGCCAACTATCGGCTAAGGCTTTCCAGTGTTTAAATGTTAAAAAAATCAAGGTAGCGGCAAGCACCAACGATGCCATGCCAACACTAAGCCATTTCAAATAAATCGTTGTCCCCGCTATCCAGGTTTCTTTATCTACGAACTCCATATCGTAACTTTTCTCAATTTGAGCCATTGGCAGTAAATACAGAAACAAAACAGCCGACAAAAAGACAACTAGAGAGCATAGGGTGACGATAGGAATCTTCCATAGCCAAGACTTTTTTTGACCCAACCATGTAGCCAGCGCAAGTACACCAAAAAAAGTTATTATTGTCAGAGTTGGTAAAACAACTCCTCTCCAAAAATTCTCTTTTCCAATTGCCTCTACTACATACCACAGCATACTAAACACCATCAGGACTATCATGCTAATCGCGGTTATTATGATGCCAATGATCCAATAAGTAGGACAAAGGGTTGTCCCCCCACTATCCACAAAACCAATTCTTACTAAGGGGTGATTAGACATAAAACACACGGAGCCGTTCGGTAATTGTTTTGCTCTTATAAAGGTACAAACCAGAATACTAATGGCTGTTGCTGAAAAAGTAGTAAACAGAAACAAAAGAGGTGCCTGCCAGTTAATCCCATGGCTATGAACAAAATTAGTCCATAAAAAGTAGCCCGAAAAGGTAAATAAGGTAGCCAGTATTGCTAGCTGTATTCTTGCTTTTGCCATAACTTAACTCCCAGTTTTTAAAGTTTCAATGAAAAAACAGTAGCATTTATGAGAACTGCTGTCAATAGTCCGCCCACTGTCCCTAGGATGGAACACTTTGGAACAGCTTATATTAAGGTGGCAACAAGTTTTTAGTAGCTTTGTGCCTAGTTTGACAAATTAAAAAGCGACTTACACAAGCCGCTTACTTCCACTTATTCCAGAGGTAAAGGCACAAAGAAACAAATCCAACAAAGGTCAATGTGTTTATTGTGCCAGCAGGCCAATCAAAAAGTAATTTACCAGACCCATAGGTGGTGCCTTTGCCAACAATGTTAACAGCTCCAAGAACAAAGAATACCCAAGCAAAATACCTTTTCATTCACTGCTCCTATTTTTTGGAAATTAAACAACTGTATTTTTTATAGCAAGGCGGCAATTCTATGTCAATAAGGTATTCCATAATCCCAAAGGGTGTAATTAAAATAACCCCAACAAAATCAGGGTTATTTTAATCGTGTCCGCTCGGTAGGAATCGAACCTACGACCGTCTCCTTAAAAGGGAGCTGCTCTACCAGCTGAGCTACGAGCGGTTGAAATAGTATGTATTATATCAAACTTTCGAGTTTAGACAAGTTGTTTATTGCTTATTGCGAAAGGACTACTGCCCTCTGAAGACGCTAAGGATGGGGATTGTCCCGATTCTGTTTACAGAATCGTGGATCCTCGATTTCCGCAAGCGGAAATCGGGACATGGTTTGGATGAAGTATAATTAATCTTTAACTTCAGACAAAATCCCCAGACGCTGGCGAGCGAGCGGAAACGCTGGTGGAGCGAGCGTACTGAAGAGGGTGATAGTCCTGAAGCAATAAAACTAATACCCCACATAGTCATAGACCAGATCGAGGATTTTTTTCTTCTTGGCGAGGATCTTCTCACGATGGGCGGGAACAGCGCAAATCCTAACGCAAAGATATTTACCCACCTCCTTTTCCAAAAGATCAAAATATTCCGGGTCCTGTTTTTTTAAGGAATAATCTTTGGAGCCGTCAAAAAATAAAATATCCTGCGGGATAAAGCGCTCCCGTTCCGCGATGTGGCTGATGGCCACTTCCCAGCTTTTTAGGCCCAGCATTCCGGCAATGCGGGATTCAAGCTCCTCCAGATCGGCGGGTTTGGACTTAATATAAAACTTATCAAAAAATTCTTTTTCCACCTCTTGCACCTCGATTGGTTTGCCGGCTCGCCTCTCCAGCCAGCCATAATTTTTTAACCGCAAAGAAATGGCTGTTTTGGGAAAATGCTTCACTCCGCTGTCGAAAATTCTTATCCCGTTGGCCACGGTGGGGTTCTGGCATTTTTTCAAAGCATGGATCAGATCTCCATCGACCATTTCCCATAATTCTTCCTCATCAATTCCCCCTTGTTCCGCCGGAGTGTTCAAGAGCTGAAAAATCAACTTCTGCATGAACCGCTGGATTAGATAGCTGCTCTTTTCCAAATGAACATTGCGATAAAAATAAATGTAAGCGCGCTGAATCTCGATGGCCGAGTCAAGAGCTTTTAAATCCACTCGCATATGACCATCACGGAAGAGGAGATGATTAAAAACGCTCTCTACGCAGTGACGGATATTCGGTCCGAATTGAGTGGCTTCCTGATCGCGGATTAAATAATCCAGTTTCTCCATACCGAAATTTTTATCATGGACAATATCCCCGCGCGGATCTTTTTTTAACATAAACTGCTTAATCAAATCCACCTCGCCTCCGCAAGCCCGGATATCTTCCGCCATTTTGTCCGCAATTATTAAGCCGTTTTTATGATGGCTGTTTTTGGTAAATACCTCGATAACATGCGAAAAAGGGCCATGCCCAATATCATGAAGCAAAGCATAAAGATTTAAATTTACCGCTTCATTTTTATGGAGCAAACCAAAATCAACCATTTTGGCTGTAAATTGGCAGGTGCGATGATAGGCGCCCATGGAATGCTGACGGCGGTCATGAGTCGCTCCGGGAAAAACCAAATAAGTAAAGGCCAGCTGTCGTTTATCGCTCAAGCGGCGAAAATAGCGGTTATCAACAATGGCGGTAATGGCTTTTTTGTTGACTTGACCGATTCCCGGCCAGGGAATCCACTTATCCCCCTCCGTTGTCTTTATTTCTGTCTTCATTTTTAGACAAAATCCCCTCCAGAGTTTGTTTTAAATCGCTAAGATTGACGGCTGGTTTATTTTTGTTTTTTTGTTCTTCTATTTTTTCTTCAATTTTGCGTCCTTTAAAATCCACCGGGCCGGTTTTGAGGGCTTCGGAAAGAGGAATCGGCGGCGGGGCGAAAGGTTTCATTGGCGGATTGTTCTCACGCCTCGGCGGACCAAAGGACCTGTTTTCCCTTGGCGGATAGCTTTCGGGATAAGGATTTTGTCTAGGGATGGAAGCGCCAAAAGAAGCCGCCGACCATTCGGCAATCTGCTTCTCCACTTCGGCCCGAGGGTGCGCGTACTGCTGGCGGGAAGCATCAATTATTTCTTTTTTGTAACTTATCTCCGGCCGTGGCAAAGGCGGTAGAGTATTGGCGGAAAAAGGCGGAGGAGCCACACCATCAATCATTAATTTTAGATACATCGTCCATTTGGCTAAATTGACCAAATCGTTGGCCGTAAAAACCGGAGCAAATTCTTTTTCCAAAACTTCCGCATCCGGCGCGCCGACCCGCAAAGCTACAATCGTACCCACATTGCCAAAAACGGCATCCTGGACTGTTTCTTCCATTTGGGTAACATATTGATGAGCAATAATTAAATTAAGGGCAAATTTGCGGGCCTGGGATAAAATATTGGCAAAAGAATCGGTGGCAAAATTCTGAAATTCATCCACATAGAGATAAAAGGGCACCCGGTCTTTTTCGGCAATATCCGCCCGCGACATGGCCGCTAATTGGATTTTGGTAATCATCATAGCGCCCAAAAGACGGCTGACATCTTCTCCGATCTTGCCTTGAGCCAGATTCATGATTAAAATTTTCTTTTCATCCATCACCCGGCGGACATCTAAAGTGGACTCCACTTGGCCCAAAATATTACGAATCAAGCTGGAGGCGGTAAATTGCCCCACTTTATTTTGCACCGAAGCAGTCGCCTCGGCCGCCAGCCGGTCGGTATATTTAGCGAATTCCTGCGTCCAAAAGGCCTTCACCAAAGGATCGGAAATTTTGGCCACCACCGCTTCGCGGTAAGGCTTGTCCGCCATCATCCGATTGATGCCCAGAATAGTCGCTCCCGGAAATTCCAGTAAAGCCAAGATGGTATTATTGAGAATATATTCCATGCGGGCGGAAAAAACTTCCACGCCAAAGACCTTCTTAAAAACACTAAGCAAACCGGAAGCCACCAAGTGGCGGAAGCGCGAATCAACCTGCTCCATCACATTAAAAGCAATGGGAAAATCCAAATCGGAAGGATCAAAAATGACCACATCTTTGATGCGTTCCGACGGCACAAAGTTGGGAAGGTCATCGGCCGTGTCGCCGTGAGGATCAAGAAAAGCCACCCCCCGGCCAGCTTGAATGTCTTGGATGGCCATATTTTTTAGTAATTCCGTTTTGCCCATGCCGGTCTTGCCAATCACATACATGTGGCGATCGCGGTCGCCCTGCTTAATACCAAATCTGGTCCGTTGATTACGGTAATTTACCTCTCCAAATAATACTTTGTCGTTGTTATCAGACATAAAAATTAGTTCATAAAGTTATAAAGTTCCTCAAGTTATAAAGTCAGATTTCTTTTTGCTCTTCTTTACTTTATAAACTTGATAAACTTTCTACTCAATAGCCAAGCCCGGGGGCGGTTGGCCTTTCTTGGCCTCCACTCTCGGGAATAACGGCGCTTTGACTTCTAGCCCCGGCAAGTGGAAAATAGTGGCCAACTCTTCCGTATTTAAAATAAAATATTTTTCCGGCGGAAACAATCTTTCTCTTAACGCTTTGCCTAACTCAATTTTTTTCTCGACAACCAGCGCATCGGCAAAAAAACCTTTGTCGGAAGGAAAGATCTTAGAGAAGTATCCCTTGGAGAAAGTCATGGTTTCCGAATTGGGCTTAAAACTGTTCAGATTAGGGGAGGCGAATTGCCGGAAAGCACCCACGATAGCCGCAAAATGATAGCGATGAAAATTTTCTTTCCTGGCCAGATACATTAGCCGCAAACCTGTTTTAAAACCAAGTTTAGCAGTTTTTTGCCCGATCGCTTTAACAACATCCACCTCTACCGCCGAAGGTCTCTTCTCTACTTTTTTCTCTTCACTTTTAGCCGGCTCAAGAGTCAGCACCTTATCTATTTTACCAAAGATTCCTTCCACAAATCCGGTTTCTTTTTTGGCCTCTCTACCCATAATACCGTCAATGATTTTCTGCGCCTCTTTTGTCCAGCTATCATTAGTCGGACGGATTAAAATCTGAATAACAAAATGCTCTCCGGGCTGAAAAGTGCTGAACACTTCCGAAACGGCCGCCAAAGGGTCCAGTCGTTTTAAATCCTCTTTACCGGGCGATTTTTCCTCAAAAGCCAGATAGGTCTGAATGGGATAAGCATTGTCTTTGGTTAAAATAAATTCCGAACCAAACAAATCATATTCCTCGTTAGGTAAAACCGCCGGCCATTTTTGCATATAATCTTCCACCTCGGAAATTTCCGCGTCAGGATATTGCGCAAAGATACCGGCCGTCACCAGGCCTTTATAATTTTCCAAAGTACGAACATAAAAGTTGGTACCCCCATCTTCACCCACTATTTCCAAAGAAAACCAATCTTGAACTTTTCCTTTGAAAAACCTGTTCTTCCAGCTGGTCGAGCTAATATAGATACCGTGCAAACCGGCAAAGATCTGTTCCACCGCTTTTAAACTGCGATCTAGCTGGGGAGGAGGTTTGATTTGAAGCATGGTCCACTTAAGAGAGCCGATGTATTCCAATTTTTTAAAACCCAGCCAAGCATAGTAAAAAGTTAAACCAAATAAAATCGGTAGGTAGGCCCACCAGTAGTCTTTAAGCAAGTTGAGTCCAAAAATAATATCTTTCCAAATTGACATCGTATTTTATAATTGTAACAGAATTTAAAATTAGAATCTATCGCTCCGTCCCCACCCATCCTTTTCAAAGATTCCCTCGAGAGCAAATCCTAGTTTGATTTCGTCATAAAACCTTATAAAAATCAGGTACCTAGTCGAGCCCTCCCTCCTAATTTGTTATCAGGCCTTTATTTCCTCAATCATCCTGGATTTACTAACACTCGGTCATATTTTGAAAAGGATGGGTGGGGACTGCGCTTGAAACTTTCCAAACAAAAAGGCGAAGGAACTCCCTACTTTAGGCAGGTCTGTCCATAAAACCCGAGAAATACTAGAAAAACGGCCCTTTTGAGCAGTTATGGGGTTTATAACTCTAGCGTAGTCCCCATTCACTTTTTTCAAATATGGCTGAGCGGTGTAAATAAACGAAGATTTCTGAAATCCAGCCGGTAACCATAAAATTGGGTCGGATTCTTAGACGGGGTACCAATTTTTGTCGGTTGGATGAAAAAATCGAGTATTATTTGCCCGCGAAGACATCTTGTAAAAAGTGGGTGGGGACGGAGCTAGAAGCCTAAACTAAAACGCCCTCTCGGGCGTTTTAGTTTAGGCTTCTTTCAAAGAGTAAGTGCCGTCATCTTTCTTGCGGAAAACTTTGGAGTCCTGGAGATTCAGCAAGATCGTATTTTCTTTTACATAACGAGCCGCTAAAACCTTACCCACCAGATCCTGTTTAGATAAAGAGCGGCGGGATTCTTTTAAGATAGCGACCAGCACATCTTTAACCGTTCCGGCTTTATAACCCCATTCCGCCAACCCATAAATGCCTCGTCCCACCAAAACAAACCGGATATCTTTGATCAGTTCATTGTGCACGGTTTGAATATTGGCCTTTTTGTGAGAGAAGTTGGCGGTGTTAATTAAAGAAGCGATTTCTCTAAAATGCTTAGGTTTACTTTCCTTCTTTAAAACCAGATAGGCCCGATCCCGCACTCCCCGGGGCCTAATTTCCGGCCAGTCAGCCAATCCGTATTCCCCAAAAACATTTCTGTCAATTTTTTTGGAAATAGATAAAACAGCCAAGAAAGTGTCCATAGAAACCGATTTGGGCTCCGCTTCTGATTTATAGATGGCATAGAGTCCGGCCTGATCAACTAATTTTTTCTGGTTATTTAAAATTGCCACGGTCTGGTTAACCAAATTCTTCGGCAGGTCGGAATAATCTTTGCTTAAAAACCAAAAAGAATACAAGTCGTCGTTTTCGTGGTTTTTATTGAAATCGGGATGAAGAAAAAGCAAAAAAGTAAGGGAGAGGTTGTCCGCATTGTTCTCGCTCGTTTGACCGCTGAATTTTTTGAAAAGATCTTTCTCCGGAACAAATCCATTATTTTCTTTCAGCAAACCAACCGCAAAATCGAAATATGGTCTGGTTAAAACGGCCGCCGTTTCCAGCCCTGAAACCCGTAAATTTTTTATGGCATATTCTTCGATCTGACGCACTCTTTCTCTGGTAATTCCATAACTCTGACCGATGGACTCCAAGGTCTCCGGCTGGCCGGTTTTCAGACCAAAACGCCGCATAATCACATCGCGATTGCGGTCCGAGAGCGGCTTGACTAAACTAATCACGGCTTTTTTTATGTTTTTACTTAAACCTGGCATAAAGTATTAAAGTTACTATACTCTAATTTTAAGTTATAGTCAACGGTTTAAACAATATTTGGCATCAACTTGTCAATAATGAACTGGAAATAGTGAACTTACCAAATCCAGAAATATATGTCAAGCTCTGTTCTCATTTTTTCTTAGACCACCATACCAGCAAAGGGGAGGACACGAATATGGAAGAATAGGCGCCTAAAGAAATTCCCAAGATCAAAGCTAGGGCAAAATATTTGATACTCTCCCCTCCAAATAAATATATGGCGACCGAAGAAAAAACAACTGTCAGGGTATTGTTGATGGAACGAACAAGGGTCTGCCTAACGCTTTTGTGAACAATATCGCCAAGATTATCTTTATCGCCGCGCAAAATATTTTCTCTGACTCGGTCAAAAATAACCACCTTATCAGAGACCGTATACCCCAAAATCGTTAAGGCCGCCGCCACGAACACTCCGCTGATCTGCACATTGTAGTAATGCCCCAGAACGGCAAACACGCCCATAGGAATAATAATATCATGCAGAAGAGCTACCAGGGTGGCCAGGTTCATGGCTAAAAGCGAAAGTGTTCTGGAAAGTTTTCTAAAAACAATGGTCATATAGACCGCGATTACTATCAAAACTATGCCAATCGCCTTAAAACTTTTTATTCTCAACTCTTGGCCGATGGCCGGACCAATAGAATCAAATCTTTTCTCTTCTAATTTCCCCATACCTGCCTCGCCGGCAGGCGGGTCAGAATGTTCTTTAAAAACATTTAAAATCTGCTGGTGCTGCTCCTCCGATATTTCCGATGTTCTCATGATCATTCCCCTATCTCCGGCGTAGTTAATGCTTGTTTCCAAGTCGGGAAATTTATCAGAAATGGCCTTTTGCAATTCGGTAATTTCCGGCCGATTGGCTGAAAATTCAACTTCTAAAACCGTCCCGCCCTTAAAATCAACGCCGAAATTTAAACCGTAAACGGCCAGCGCCAAAATAGATAAAGCGAAAAACGACAAGGAGATAAAAAATAAAATTGTGTAAACTTTTTTCATGTTGTAATCTCGAGAGGCCTCGGTGGACATACTTTTTGTCTCGACGGTGCTCGCAAAAAGTGTCCCCACTCGGCCTCTGGTCGCTTATCCAAATAGCCACTTATATTTTTCAGACCACTGGCCTACAAAATTTAAAAGCAATATCCGCGTCACTACCGTCGCCGTGAACAAGCTGACCACCGCGCCGATTCCTAAAGTTAAAGCAAATCCTTTCACGATGGAGGTGGTGAAGGCATAGAGAACAAAAGCGCTCAAGAGAGTGGTAACATGGCTATCCCGGATGGAAAGCCAGGCTCGCCTAAAGGCCTCGTTCACCGCCGCTGAAACACTTTTGCCGAGAGCCAATTCTTCTTTCAGGCGGGCAAAAATCAACACATTGGCATCAACAGCCATACCGAGAGTCAAAATGAATCCGGCAATACCGGCCAAGGTCAAAGTAACAGGAATCAATTTATAAATAGCCAGTACCGCCACCGAATAAACCAGGAGCGCCGCCACGGCCACCAGACCCGGCAAACGATAAAACAGAATCATAAAGACAGCCAAAAATATCAATCCGTAGAAACCGGCTTTTAAACTCTTGGCCAACGAATCCTGTCCCAAGGAAGCGCCGATGCTCTGCTGGGAAATCAAACTGATTGGTACCGGCAAAGCCCCCGCGTTTAATCTGGTCGCCAATTCCTTCGCCTCTTTAACGGCAAAATTGCCGCTAATGACCGCGCTGCCGTCGGAAATTACCGCCTGCACCACCGGAATACTGATCGGCTGGCCATCAAGATAAATGGCCACCAGTTTTCCGATATTTTTTTTGGTAATTTCTTCAAATATTTTCGCTCCTTCGCTGTTAAGTTCCAAAGCCACCTGCGGTCCGCTCACTCCGTCTCCGAACGAAACTTGGGCTCGCACTAAATATTTGCCGGTCAGAGCAGTTTCCGTAAAATAGGCATCCTCGTTTAAGCGTTGACTCTTTTTTTGAGCTTCTAAGATAACATCGCGCTCTTTTTCCGGCCGTTCTTCTTTGAATTGCAAGAATGGCGTCTCTCCGATCAAACGAATGGCCTCGGAAATATCTTTAATTCCGGCCAACTCCACCACCAATCGATCTTTGCCCTCTACCTGCACCAATGGTTCAGCCACTCCAAAAGCATTCACTCGCCTCTCAATCACATCTCGCACTCCCTCCATGGCATCACCGGAAGTTTGGCCAGCCAAATTAGACAAATCCGCTTTATAAACTAAATGAGTTCCGCCTAAAAGATCCAGCCCTAAATGGAATGGTATATTAAAAAAATGGGGTAAGCCCACCTCATCGGCCACTTTATTAAAAGCGGGGGGATAAACTAAAAAGAAAAGAAATATACCGATTACTAAAATGATAAGCGATTTTTTAGCGTAAGACATAGAAGAAATAAGGTAACACTCTTCTACAATTCCGGCAAGACCTCTCTCTGCATTTTCGGTTTTTGCTTCTCCAGCCATTCTTTAACAACCAAAGTAGCCGTCACATCGTCTTTGTTATAGTCAAGAATTTTCTGCAAGATATCTTTGTTTCCGTTTTCCAGCCACTGATTATACCAGACGATCGATTCCGCTCCGCCGGCGTCTTCCGCCTGCCACTGAAAACCGACATATCGCGCTACATCTTTGAGCGAATAAAAATAAAGCGGGAGGATTACCGCGTCCATCACCGCCCGGTGCAGGTCAATGGTATTATTTTTGAATTTTTCCGCAATAGCCGGATCCACCCCGTATTGCCGCGCTAAACGATCAAAAGTTTGTTTTTCATAAAAAGCATAATGATAAATGACAAAGTCATCTAACTCTTTGATAAATTGCTTAAATTCTTCCCAGATCTTTTTTTCTTCCTGTTTGTCCTTGGCAAAAAAATATTTGTACTGCGCAGGTTTTACTGTGCCCTCCGAAGCTTTACTGTGTCCGTCCGAAGCGCTTCGCGAAGGAGGAGCGAAGGATGGGTTTTTTATTAAAATTCCCAGCAAATAGTCAATACTCTGTGTGGGGTCGCTTTCAATGTCAAAGTATATCTCTGTCTTGACTTCCGGAAATGGCGTCTTTTTTAAAATCAACATTTCATTTTTCACTAAGGATTGGGCTTGGTTATGAAAACGAACAATCTTATCGTAACTCCATCCTTCCATTTTTTCCTGCAGTTGAACCATACTGGAAGAAGCCAACTGATCGATGGTTTTTATGCCGGCCTCGTAAAGTTGGCGCTGGTCCATTTGACTGATCCGATAAATTAAAGAAACGTCATGACATCCTTCTGTTTCGGAAAGACACAAACTGTACCAAGGTGTTTTCTTACAGCCGCTTTTTAGAAAGGGGGGCGGTTTTTGCCCATCCAAGATTTTCTCAATATTTCCCAAAGTCAGATGAAAATAATCCAAAAAATCGTCTACTAAAAAGGACTTTTGTTCCCCTTCGCTATTAATAACATAGGCCTCTGACGGCCGCACCCCCTGAATTTGCTCCAACATCAAACTATAAAACACCAGTTGAAACTTATGCTCATCTTTTATCTCTTTGCTGTTTTTAATGTCGTAAATGACATAGTAGTGATCGCCCAGTTTTGACTTACCCTTTCTGCTTTCCAAAAGATCGGGAATGCCTACCCAATGCTCGTCCATCAAGACCCCATGGTAAATATTTTTTCCCTGCTTCATTAATTCCACCGTCGCCAAAAAGGCCTCGTCCAAGTCCTTGAACAAAGCCGTGTCTATTTCTTCAAACTTACGGCCGGCCACCATCTCTTTTTCGTGCCGTAAACCATCTTCGTAAATCATCTGCATCAGAGGCGGGACGGATTTTTTCTTCTGCTGGTCTTCGTAGAGATCGTACCAGAGCCAATGCGGACACTGGAAAAACTTATAAAAATGTTCGGCGGTCAGTTTTGGTTTTTCGCTTGACATATGAAACTGTTCTGCTAAACTACCGGTAATGGGGCTGAAACTGAAGTCCCAGAATGGGAAAACAACATCCTTTGCCACCCGGGGGCGTGCGCTTTCATCAGAGCATGCCCCTGGGTCTTTTTTTATTTTTTCTCCTTCGTTTCCCAATGGATGGGAATATAATGAGAATTCCATAAAGAAGTTTGGGCATAAGCCAGGATCCCAAAATCAGCAAGATTTATACCACCGATCGCACCATTCCATTTTACTTTAACAAAAAAGTCCCCGCCTTTTCCTAAGTGCGGAATATCAAGAAGTTCTATCGTCTCGGAAATTTTTAACCTATTATTCATAAAAGTAATCACAAGGCCACCAACCAACTCTTTATGGTCCGGCACTTTCCAATCTCGCTCCTCCACAAAATAAGAATCGCGAAATCCTTCACGAAATTCCCCCTCCGAAGGAGGAAGCACTTCTTCGCTTTCACCAAGCCGTCCAGTCGGAATTTTGACTTTAACTCTTCTCTCCTCTTCAGTTTCCTCAATCAAGGACTCTATTTCGGGAAATAGTTTATAAAACTTTTCTTTGAGTACCGTCAAAGCCGCGCTTTTTCGACTTAAATTAGCATAAAGAGTATGGCTTAATTGTTCCACGATTTTATTTAATTCTTTCAGCAATACACGACGAGCCGAAGAGTAATCTTTGTTTTCAATATTTGGACGAATCGTGTAATAAATATCTCGAAAACGAGTTTCTTGAATCTCTTCGGCCACTGTCTGCCAAAACAATTTTTCGGCTTTTATCTCTGAAAAACCGTTTTTTATTAATTCTTTTTCAAAATAATCAAAAACCGGAGCGATATCCCGATCGCTTTCTCCGGTCTCAAGCACATCTACGCTCTGCATCGAATCAGCCACTTCTTTTTTGAGCGCGGCATACTTTTCTGATTCCAGAAAATCCGGCGATAACTTTTTCTCTAAAATTTGTTCTGACATAAAAGTTTATATTTCTCGAGAGGCTCTGGTGAACATACTTTTTGTCTCGACGGTGCCACAGGGATTCCGCAACGGGCCACCGCCGACTTCGTGGCTACCGTTGCGGAACCTTCCATGCGACGCAAAAAGTGTTCCCCTCCGCCTCTGGATTGTTATCTAATATTTTAAAGGTTTTTTGTACCCCTTGACACGGGTAGGCCTGATTTGCTATACTTATCTTAGAACCTAGTACCGCCGACGGGGAGGGGTTCTGAACAAACGAGACAGTCGGACCAGCCCGGGCGCGTGGAGGTCTTAGACCTTAAGGAATCTGCAAGGTCTGATCTAGCAGTAACCCTGCACCACGCCCTCGGGCTTTTTATTTTGTCTAAATTTTAAATTCACCCAGTCAAATAAGATTTGAGCCTATTTTTAATAAAAAGTTTACCATAATATCGTTTTAAATACTTTTCTCTATGAGTAGCATCTTGTTGATTCAAACAGGCTTCGTAGTAAATTAACTTAAACGGTCGTCTATTTTTAGTAGACTCGACTTTTCCTTTTTGGTGAAGCTCAAATCTTAATTTTAAATCTTTTGTATAACCAACATAATAGTTTCTATCCCTACTTGATTGTAAGACATAAGTGTAGTGAAACATTAGGGATTTAAAATTATTTGACAGGGTAAATCTTTTTAATCACATCCCCTTGCTTGATTTTCAAAACCACGTCCATGCCTTTTAATACTTTACCAAAGACGGTGTGTTTGCCATAGAGATGCTGTTGGGGCTTGGTGGTCACAATGAAAAACTGACTGCCGTTCGTATTGGGGCCGGCATTGGCCATAGCCATATATCCAGGGTCAACTGGCAAGGATTGTAAGGTGTTGTTATATTTGTAGCCCTGGGCTTCATATTGAGCAATCAATTCATCTGGAGCGCCAAGAGATTTTAAATTTATTTCATCTTCAAATTGGTAGCCCGGTCCGCCAGTGCCAACGGCCGGATCATCAGTTTTAGAAAGAGGGTCCCCGCCCTGCACCATAAAATCATCAATTACCCTATGAAACTTAGTGCCGTCATAAAAACCTTTTTCCGCTAAACTCATAAAATTCAAAACGGTTTTAGGAGCCGCCAACGGATAAAGCTCCAACTCAATATTTCCCCTGGCCGTTTCCATGGTGACTGAAACTTTTTCCGGCAACTTGTCCTCTGGAGAAGCTTCACTCGTCGCAGATGGATTCGGACTATTCAAAACTGATGTATCAATAACCGAAGTTTTATCTTTCATAAATAAAAACCAGCCGAAAGTTAAAACGGCCGCAATTAAAACTAAAATTATAAAAGTTTTCATAATGAGAATATTTTAAAGAATATTTTTGAATAAAGCAAACGAGCAATAAAAAAGCCCTTCGCGTATTCCATAGAGAAGGGCTGATGTAAAATGTTAGTTATTTTCTGTTTTTATGGCCGTTGAGGCGGGCAACTGGCGCTTGGGGGTCACATTAACTCCATTTAAAGCCGCTCGGCGATTTCCGGTCTCCCGTTTTTCAAGCTCGACGAGTCCAGTATCAATCCTCTTATTGCTTTCATCCAAGAGACGATGGAATTCTCCAGAAGCAATATGATATTCATTAACCGCCCCGGCGCTCTTAATAATGTTCTCCACAGCATTGACCGAGACGGAGATGGTGGTCATCAGAACCTGTCTAGCGGCATAAAGCGACTGATCAGTTTGAAGCATGTCCCGGGCCGAATTGCGGATAATCGCGATCGGACGGTAAACCCGGCTATAGGCGTAGAACTGGCCCACCACGGCGTTGAGTTGCGCCAGTCCAGCATCGCAAGTTTGGCTAAGAGTTTCAATGAGCTTCCGACGGGTAAGCGCCAGAACTTTGAGCTGTTCCACCAGCTCTTTTCTCTTGCCTTCTTTCTGGTCGTCGGTGAAGACATTGAATTTCTCATCAAGCAACTGGGCGATGACCGGGTTGATGGCAATTTGAGATTCGGAAGCTAAATATTCCTGAAGCTGTCTGGCGCTCCAGTCGTCTTTTTCGGCGGTTTCAATATCAGCCATAAAAGCTTCCAGCTCTTCGGCTTCTGTCAAAGCGCAACTGGCCAGAGTAGTCACTGCCTCTTGGTTGTTATTGATGCATTCTCGCATCATGCCCTCAATTTGTTCCAGAACATCGGCTTCTTCGGCCACCCACTTCAGGATTGTCGCGGGCATGGCGCCGTAAAATCTCTTGGGAACAAGTTTCCCAAACATTCTACCGAAAATAGTGTGTCCCCAGCCAAGTTCAAGGCCGAGTAACTTACGGATATTTTTGTTGATGGACTCAAGTTCTTGCTTGCTCTTATGAAGAACTTGCATGTGCCGCTCGATATTCTGATTCGGGCGTAATTGGACGACGCTTCCTTTGGTCGGTCGGTTTGCGAATTGGTTGTTCATGGTTGCCTCCTATTCTTTTTCTTTGTCTGAAAATGTTGGCTTGAAATCTTGGCTATATTTATTTTTCATTCTTCTGTACCACCAGTAGTATCGCATATTTTTCCAACAAATATTCTCAGAACATTCTACCTGTAACGCCATCCCTAAAATTAACCAACCTAACAGAGGAATACATGTCAATAGGCCGGTATGAACAAGGGCCGTTACCCTAGATTGTTCACATATTATTCCAGCTAATTCATTTATGTCCTGCTGCCCCAGTTTCTTCAACTGTTCTAAAGAAACACCCAATTTAGACCAGCATAGCTTAATAAATATGGCCGTAGATTTGTCGGTCAAATTTTTAAAATCTTTCAGCTCTCTGGCGCTTAAATTATTGGTCTTAAATTCATTCAGCCTCATCAACAACGCCTCGCGTTTGTTCGGCAGAATCAGAGATTGTTCACCGTTCATGGTTTCCTCCTTTTTAGCATTAGTACTCATCAATCTCAAATTTACTACGAATGATTTGAGTTGGATTAAAGCCATTCCCAAGCATTTTCTTAAGTTTACGCAGCGAATGGGCATGTGTGATCGCTTGCGATTCAGGAAGGATAATTATCCAACCAATAATTGGTATAAGGCAACCTAAGGTTATCATGCAGATGGCGGTTTTGCTGACTCGTTTAGAAACAAGAAGAAAGAGGGCTTCTATTTCCTGTTTGGACAGTTTTTTAATTTGTTCCTTATCAATTCCGAAATAACGCCATGAAAATATCTTAAAACTTCTTACCAATCTTCCGCCATGAAGTTCGATCTCTTCTTTTTGCTTAGCGGTTAGATTTTTTTGTCTCATCTCACTAATCTTACCAAGCAGTTGCTCTTGGATATTTGCCGGTTTGATGAGATTTTCAGTTGTCATTTTGACTCCTTTCCTTCCCTTGCTCCTGCACAGCAGTCTCCAGACGGCGCTTGATTAGATTAGTGACGGCATCCAGCGCTTCTTGATGAGTGAAGCCGGCTTTAACCAGCTTGTCATATTGGCTCAAAAGGCGATTAACTATCTGCTCATCCAGAACCTCAAAAATGTGATGTTCGATGATGTTCACGCCGTCATAGGCGGTTTCTAGCCAAAAACCAACTATCCTGGCCATTTTTTCAAGGACAGGTTTTAAATCCGACTTATTTTCATCCATTTTCCTGACTCCTTTTATGGTGAGCTTGTCGAACCATTTGTCAAAGGGCGCCCACTCAAGGGTTTCTATACTTGTACACTATTTATAATTATCTGTCAATAAGCCGTTGACAAAACCAGCAAATGCTATATACTCTATGGCAGGCAGTTGCTTTTACAATGGAGGAAATTATCATGGCCAATGTTGATGCCCTAGAATTGGTAAGCCAGGAAGAAGGTCTCATAAAATCTACGCCAGTAGAAGAGACTCTGGTAAGACTAAAGGGGATTAGGGTAGAAAGTATGCAAGCTGAAAATGGCAAGGTAAGAATTAGGACACTTGATGCGCTTCAATACATTGTTCAATATCTTAGACGTAACCTTGGTTTTTCAGTCCAACAAGTTAGAGACTTAAGTTCCGAGGACTTGAATCGTTTACCGGAAATAATATTTGCAGCAAGAGAAAAGAAGGTATTATTGTTGGGGTGGCTTCCTCTTTTTGGTTGGTGTTTTATGGGCAGCTATTTTTTGTTTAAAAGTAGGGTCAAGTTTTTAAGATCGTTGGATAGAAATGTATTTTATCAGAAAGACATCGAAAAGATTCTTCAACCTAATAGGATTAATCCTAGTTATTGGTAAATCACATGCAGGAACCATTAATCGCAGATATTGAATTCATAGAAGATCCCGAGATCACTCGAGCCAGATTAGAAAAAATAAAAACGGAATTATCTGATTTAGCCGAAGAGTATCTGCCCCTGATGGCTTACACCGTTTTGCTTGATGCCGCCATTAACCATCTACAAGACAGTCGAGATAAAATGTTTTATTTCCCTATACCCTGGGAAACTGATACCGGCTTACCAAGCCAGCCATCATTAATTGCCGATGCCAGGCATTACTGTAGAGTTAATAATTTGTCTGAAACAACCGGAATAATTGTTGATTCCTTTGCCGAATGGCGATTATTCAAGGAGCAGAAAATATTCTGCTGTTGCGGTAAGGGTTCTGTCATTTCCCGGGAGAGGATAGTCCCAATAGAGATAGTAATCCACCACCCAGTCAACATTGACCGAGAAGCTCGTACTATTGAGATTGAACAGTTGGTAGGCATAAGGTCTACTGATCGGGATCATGTAGAAAATCACTACAATTTGAGGCGGAATAGTCGAGTTAATAGCGACATTTCTATTATCGGAATATCTCCCGTTAGGGTAAAGCTTCCAACCTGGGAATTATTAAGTCCTAGAGAAGAATATAATGAAAGATTCGATATGCTTGGATCAACAGAAGAACACGCTAATCAATTTGATCTCAATTCTTTCAGGAAAATGTTTACTGATATGTGCCGCAAAGCCATATCTAGACCGGCTTAATGCCGGTTTTTTTAATTAAAATCATGAATTTCCGCTAAAATATCATCAGGAATAGGAATAGCTTCTCCAATAGGACTGATTCCCGGATAACGCCAGGCGGTGATAATTTTTTTCTTGGGAATCGATAATTTGGCCACTTCTCCCATATCAACATACATCACCCAGATTTCTCCTTTATATGGCTGTCTACCTACGGTAGATCCCCCATAGGGGGACATACAGGCGGTTGTTCCCGGAGCAATCCCCCTTTCCACTCTTTTCGGAAACCTGACCACTCTTTTCACCAAACTCTCCGAAATACGATAATAAGCCATCTTCCCCACCACATGATTGGTCCAAGCCCACTTCTCATCATTTTTCGGTTTTTTATACAACATCATTTATTCTTACACATCTTTTATTACTTCTCAAAGTAAATAAAAAGGATCGGCCGATCCTTTACTCGCTAAAATTTATTTAGGGTGTCCTAATCTGGCCTGTCGTCTTCTCCCGCAACTTCGTCGTTTTTCTTTACATCTTTGCGGATCTTTTCAAATTCGTTTTCAATTTCTGCCAAGCGAACCTTACAGTCCTTAACCAGAATAGCTCCTTTCTTAACTTTTTCCAGGCCCGCTTCAACATCAACTTCTTCTTGATTTTCAAACCAATCTACGATTTCGTTCAGCTTGCTTAGGGATTCTTTTAAATTAAACTTTTGATCGGCCATATTTTTATTTTTTATTTATTTTTTTAACTTCAGATTCGAAAAATCCATCTCCAACTGTAATATCCACTATTTGGTCAACCTTAATTTGATTAATTGTCCTTATAATTAGTCCTCCTGACCGGATAATACTATATCCTAATTTCAACTGCCTTTCTGGATTATATGTTATCATAAGTTTTTCAAGAGATAAAATTTTCTGCTTTGCTTGTAAAATGCTACGGCTTACATTGGTTAGAAAAATATTCGAGTATTCAGCAAAGCTCCTTCCTAATTCTACTATCCTATAACCAAGAGAACTAACAGATTGTTTTAATAACTCTTCCATTCGGCTAAACCGCTTAAAAATCAAGCCAAAATTTTCTTCTATGGTCTCAAAATAACTACCGACCGATTCTTTGTTGTTGGATAGTGTATTTCTAAAAATACTAAACATTTTTTGTTCATTAAGTTCTAACCCCTGGATGGCCCCTTGCCATGATTTGTTTAATACCTGAGTTACCGCCGTTGGAGTTGAGACCATTTTATCTGCGACAAGCGACGCCAATGATATGTCTTTTTCGTGACCTATACCGCAAATAACTGGTTTATTAAATCCGGCAATTTTTCTCACCAGAGTTTCGTTATTGAAGGCCTGCAAACTTTCCAAGCTTCCTCCACCACGAATGATAACCAAAACATCTATATTTTCATCGGAAAAGTAATCAATGGCCGATACCAAATCTCGGACTGCCGCCTGACCCTCAACCCTTGAGTCAACAAATTTTATTTTAAATCCGTATCTTCCTAAATTAGTTAGAAAATCATGAATAACCGCTCCGGTTTCAGAAGTGATTAACCCAATTTTTTGAGGGAAGATGGGAACTTCCTTTTTCCGTTCGTCTAGAAATAATCCCTCCTTATCAAGTTTCTTTTTCAGTTGATCATATGCTTTCTTGAGGACGCCTTCTCCAACCAGTTCTACCGAAGAAGCTTTAAATGACATCCTCCCCGACGGCTTATATATATCAGGCGCGCCTTCAAGGATAACTTCCATCCCAACCCCAAACTCAATACCGCTTAACATGTAGTCCCTCCTCCATATTAAACAACTAATCACACTGCCGTCTTCTGCGTCTTTCAGCGAAAAATAGACCACTCTATCTCTCATATCCACACTGCTAATCTCTCCTTGGATTCGGGCGTAGAGGAGAGATATTTTTTGATTAATAAAATCTAAATAGGCGCTGACAAAAAAGGGCTTACTTGGTTGCTCTGTCTCGTCGGGTAACTCGATAGCTTCACTATTGCTTATAATAGCCAAAATTTCCTTACCATATTTTGAGAATTTCTTGTCCCGAATTCCTTTTATAGCCAACAGTTCCTCTTTATTTAATGGCTTCAATTCTGCGATATTTTCTAAAACTTTATTCGCAAAAACTCGGAATGATTCTATCCCTTCAAGGTTTGCCGTGTTAGTACGCCAAGCTTTCAACTTTTGTAGTAAATTATTGTCCATAAATTAGCTCAAATCAATAAATCCTCCTCAAATTGGAGGATGCCGGAAAAATCTTTAGAATACTTGGAGATATCGGGAAAGTCGAGATTAATAATTTTATCATAGACAACTTCAATAAGCTTAGTCAGCCGTTCAATGTAGGCCTGGTCAATATCAAGCATCAGTTCAATAAGATGGCCCCGCCTGGGCTCGACAAACTCAATAATTCCCCTCTTAACCTGATTAGTACCGCCAAAATCCCGTGAATGCTCTACTAGCAATTTATAAAATGCCAGTTGTAGACGATATTTCCAGGCCTTTATTTTTTCGTAAGCATCAGAAGGCTCCCAGGAAGCGATGGCTTGGCCAGTTTTAAAATCATGGACAACTATTTCCGTACCGCTTTGTGAAAGACAATCTATCTTACCGGTCAGTTGAGCCTCACCGATAGCCACCCCTTGTTCTCTGAAGTTAAACTCAATCTTATCTTTGGCCGAAAAAGAATCGCGTTTGGCGGGATAGTAAACTCCGAGAGCTTTAATTCCGCGTTTCTCAAGCATATCATTTTCTCCTTTATTCAATCTTCCATCTTTTAAAAAGTACCTAAACCACTCCTCTACTTCCTCAAGCTTAGGCAATGCTTCGGTCTGCTTTAATTCTTGGTAAATCCGCTGGATAGTACTATGAAAAGCCGAACCAAACACTCCATCCCGTGATTTTGGCTCTGGAAACCTCAATAGGTTTCGCTCCAGAAACGCCCTCGGCCCGGCATTGGCCACATTTAGGAAGTTCTGCAGATGAGTCACGCTCAATTTATATTCCTTGAGTATCGGCTTGAGCAACGCCTTCTCATCGGCCACGAACGGTGCGGCGTGTCGCATATCCCATGACTGCGATAAAAGCGATTCCGGCGTTATGTCCATCGCCTCAAGTTCAATTGATTCGTGACTGAAATAGGACGGCGTTGTTTCATCCGGAGCAACAAAACCTAATCGGGCTGATTCTTTACCTTTATAGTCAAAACGGTAGGAAGTTAGATACAGCAACCGTCTGGCCCGTGTGATTGCGACATAGAATAAGCGAATTTGATCATCAAGTGTATCTCCAGCCGGAGCAATGGGAAGATTCAATGGCAACGGAAACTGGCCGCGGGATCTCCCACTCGCCCAAACATCTTCCTGGCAGTTGATGACGAATACGGCTTCAAACTCCAGTCCTTTGGCCTTGTGCGCGCTCATTAATTGAACCGCATCTTGAGCATTCATAAACGGACTAAAGTTGCCTATGGGAAGTTTATTTGAAACATGCATATCAACAAACGAAATCGCGTCATTCGTCGACACTGGCTGGCCGCGGTGATATTCTCGCAACACGCCAATGAATGATTGCAGTGATGAAAGGAATCGCAGATAGTCCGCGCGGTGATGGTCGAATTTTTCTTGGCCGAAATAAAACAGGCGAAAGGGGCTAAACATCTCATGTGGAGTCAGCTTTTCCAACGGCTCAACATCTTCATCTTCATCCGGAAGCATCAACTGTGGTCCGCCAATGAGCTCATGGAGTATTTCTTCGGCGGTAGCATAAGTGGCTTTAGCGCCAAGCTCAATGAAGAAATTGGCCATGTCTTTCAGTTCGCCACCCATTACAAGCATGGCCGAAAGCCAAGGCGTTTTGTGATGGTAAGCCATTACCGATAGTTCCCAAATCTTCGCTCGCTCAATTCCCCAAAACGGATAACTCAAAATCTCGGGCAGAAGATTATCTGCTGACTCCGATTTTTTCATAAGTGAATCCACAAAGCGCATCATGGTTATTAACTGAAGAATATGCGGCTCTTGAAGAACATTCTGCTGACGTTCATAGGTAATCGGAATGCGCCTGGCGTGAAAATACGGCACAATGGCTTCAAGTAATTTGTGTTCTCGGCTAATAACGGCAATTTCTTTCGTTGGTACACCGCTGGCCATCAATCTGCCAATTTCCTGAACCACCCACTGGTATTCGGCCTCCTTAGAAGTAAATTCTTTGCTGTGGATAGCGCCATCTTTGAGTTGTTTATTGGCAGATTGTAAGTCCTTTTGGATATCTGGTAAAATGTTTTCAAGACGATTTACGCCTTTCTTGATGATATGTCTGGCAGCGAATAGGATATCTGCTGTAGAGCGATAATTTTGCTTGAGCGCGACCAGGGCTACATCGCGGAAAGCGCTACGAAATTGTAAAATATTTGATATTTCAGCTCCCTGAAATTTATAAATTGCTTGATCGTCATCGCCGACAACCATAATATTGGGTCTGCCTTCATGGACTTCATGGTCGGTTAAAAGCCAGATGAGCCGAATTTGAGCGTCATTGGTATCTTGAAATTCATCAACCAGCAGATACTGATAGCGTTCTTGCAAATCTAAACGCGCGCCAATGTTGTTCTCAAGCATAGTAATCGCATCAAGAATCATATCGTTGAAATCATAGTATCCCGCTTCATGCATGCGAGTCATATATGTCTGATAGACACGAGCCAGTTCATTTATACGAGATTCTTGCGAGACATCCATCAGATGCGTTAGTTTATCATCTCCTTTGGCCGTCCATTCTTTTTTCCATTCGGTAATTGGCGCGGTACTATCGGATTCGCTCGCTTCTTTAACTGCTTCCGCTAGAGATTGAGAAATAACCAAGCTCAATGATTTGAAACCTCCCGGCAATGAGTCCAACGAGATGCGAGATAGCTCTGAAACGATGCCTTCCAGCGCTGGAATCATTTTTTTTGAAACACGGTCGGTAAGAGCGGCAGAAATAAGCGGGTCAATCAAGGAAGCTTCTTTTTTGTTGGCTTCTAAGATACGGGTAAATTCCTTCGGAGTTAAGCCGGCCTTTTTTAAATACTCAATGGCTTTTTTGACCGGATTTAAGTAGACAAACTGGTCTTTGTGTTCAGAACGAATCGGATTATCGTATTCGAGTTCCTGAAAGATGCCTTCAAGGATCTCGGTTTGCGTGACATCGTCAGCGGGCAAAAAAGTGGCGCCGTTATAAAAATTTTCAGGATAGCGATTGATCACTTCCACGCCAAAGGTGTGGAAAGTGTGAATAGCAACACGATAAGCATCCCTGCCCAAAAGACCAATCAGCCGCTGGCGCATATTAAAAGCGGCCGCATCAGTAAAGGTGAGGCAAAGAATATTGCCAGGACGAATATCAACCGTACGCAGAATATTGGCCACCCGCAAAGTAAGCACCTGCGTTTTCCCCGTTCCCGGCCCGGCAATAACCATCACCGGCCCCTCCACCGTATCCACCGCCTCCTTCTGCTCCGCATTCAGTTTTTTATATTGTTTTTGAAAGTTTTGAGAAATCATTTATTTATACGAAACCAATTTACTACCTTTCCAGAATTCATACAAAGGACCAATGTAGGCCCCCGCCAGAAATACCCAAATTAAATCTTCAAGTGGAGCTTTTAATATCACTACTCCGGTGAGATTTTCGAATAACTAATGATTACTAACCCATCCAGGCGTAAAATATTCAGGAATCCAGAACCAGAATAAACCAACAACTACCATAAAAAATCCGGTGCCCAAAGAATCTAATACCAAATCTCTTCTTATCATCCATATAAGTAAAATTAGAGGAACAAAAGCCGCGATAGACGAATAAAAGGAACTGAGTTTTAATAGATAAAAACTGCCAAAGAACAAAAAGGCTAACCCAAGTGAGAAAAGAAGGCCAAATAATAATGGCCTGCCTTTCTTGGATTTTCTTGTGTAAACTTTCTTCTTAAAAATTTCCTCATATATTACAGAGGAAACTCCACCAACCCAAAAACCAAACAAAAAATCCTCGATTCCTATACGAGTACCCGTTATGGTGGCGGGTCTCCACCAGTCAATAGTATAAATATGTTCCACAAAAATTCCTGCTATTCCAAATACTATCGACAAAAATAGCATTTCTTTTCTAACATCTTTTCTAAGTAAATAAAGTAAAAGCCAAAACAAAAGTAAGCCGATATTGGCTATTAAATAACTGTGGTTATACATATTTAATTATATCATTTAAAATTTAGCGTAGTATCCTCTGCTTTTGAAGGCACTGCGGGTTGTGGATTGCAGAGCCAATACCTTTATAGCCCATGCGAAGCATAAGATATAAAGGTATTGGCGGGGTCGGTTTCCGAATCCATAGCCCGCAATGAGCGAAGTTTCCTCGCTGGGGAAACGAGTGTCCGGAAAAAGTCAGGGGATGCTACGCGATTATTTTAAAATCTCAAGTATTTTTCCCAGTAGTTGTAGAGTTCCAAAGTGGCCCGCAGGTCACCCACATTGTATTTGGCAATTTCAAAAAACTTTTTTTCGCGAAAAAGCCGGCCGACATCTTCGCCGGTTACTCCACCGTCTTTGGGGCTCTTAATTCCGAAAGCCCTGCTCCACAAATGCAAGTTGCCTTTCCGCCGGACCGCGCCGTAAAAAGAGAGCTGATCCAACAGATCGATATGTTTAGCCCCGAATCTTTGAGAACTCAAGTAACGATTGGACATTAAATCCACACTTGGCCTCACCCCCAAAATAGCCGAACGGACCATCAGAAATGGCACATCGAATGAACGGCCATTGAAAGAAACGAATTCATCGTAGTGCTCCGCTCCCTGCCAGAATTTCTCCAGCATGTCTTTTTCCGAAAGAGCTTTGAATTTAATTCCATTTTCTTCCAAATCTTCTTCCGGGTTGTCCGGATTTTGATAATAAACCGCTCCCTTATCTTTTTCCCGGTCCAAAACACCAATAGCCACAATCTGGCCGGTCAGCGGAGAAAAACCCAAGCCATTTTTCAACTCTTCCAGAGCCACTTTATAATCTTCTTCTCCATTGGATTCTTTTTTGATCCACCAGCTTAAAGCGTCTTGGGTGGTCTCATCAAGTTCATCGAAGTTTTCCCCGATTGTTTCAATGTCAAATATAAGTTTTGGCATTATTTCGAGAGGCTCCGGTGAACAAAGTTTTTGTCTCGGCGGTGCTCGCAAAAACTGTTCCCCTGCGCCTCTGGTTAGTTATCGTTTAAAAAATCTGATAGTGGTAGAAACCTCCTTCGGTATTCCGTCTATGCAGGAATATTTTTTAATTTCTTTTTCATTGACCCAGGCGAAATCGGTAAAATCGCCCGGTTGGGGAACCACTTGCCCCTTCTTGTATCTAGCCGCAAATTTTACTAAAACGACCGGAGTTTCATCCGGTCGCACAAACATATTACTGTTGATGTACTTAAAGTCCGAGAAAATTTCTATCCCCGCCTCTTCTTTTACCTCTCTTCTTAATAAATCCTCCACGGCATTTTCGAAATCAACCACATCTCCGTTCAGCCTGCTCGGCTTTTTTCCACCGG
>CAZOKW010000005.1:0-40784 GCA_964580765.1 uncultured Candidatus Saccharibacteria bacterium | reverse complement strand
AACAGTAAGTTCTATCTGCAGGGTAGCATGGGCTTAATAATTTTGAAATAGCTAGTATGGAAAAAGCCCTTCAACTTAATTGCTGAAAGGCCAATTTTCCATAATTGCAGGGCCAATAGAGAACATTGGAAAACTTTATTGAGAAATATCTACCAAAATTTTATCAGTGAACCCCTCTTAATTCCGGATTCTTACGCATTCAGTCAATAATGTTGGAAATGATGGCATGTTGGCAAAACATTTAGGTTATTTCTTCAAAAAACTAACCTTGAGTTCACTTTTTAGAGCTTCGGCTATTTTCTCAAGAGTAATCATGGAGAAGTTCTGATTCCCTGCCTCCATACGAGCTACATTGCTTTGAGTAGTACCGATTTTTTGAGCCAATTCTTTTTGTGATATTTTTGCTTGTTTCCTCTTTTGCGCTATCAAATAAGCAATCTCTAATTGCTTTCCGTATTCATCGAAATATTTTTTGAATTGCTTATTCTTAAGTTCTTGTTTCAGGTGCTCCTTAAAATCAGCAATATTATTTTTGTTCATATTTTTTAACTTTTTATTATTTTAAAATAGTTATTTTTCGCTTGGTTAATTTCGTTAATAGGAGTCTTTGGTGTTTTCTTAAGAAATGCGTGCAAAAAAATTATTTTCTTACCTATAAACGTAAAATAGAAGATTCTGTGCCTGTTACGATGAAAATCTACTCTCAATTCACGAATTTTGCCTTCGATATGTCTGGAATATGGTTCGTCTAATCTGCCATCATTTTCTCTCAAAAAATCAATATATTTTAATACTTTCGCTCTTTCTTTTAAGTTTAGTCGGCCGATATACTCTCGCACCGGAGATCTTCCTTTACTATCTACATAATATTTTACTTCATAATCATTCATAGTCATTATATCATATATGATATGTGGGTCAATACCCATATCCACAACCTCTTGGAATCAGATTAGAATCAGAGTTTAACATGATTTTAGGAATTAAAAAGCGATGCACTTATTGCACCGCCATAGCTGGTGTATATCTTACTATTTGTTTAACTTTACTCCATCCTTAGAAATATGCACTACGTCATGGGAAACGTCTTTACTATTCTGCCATCCGTCTCGTAGGATAGTGATATAACTTCCTTCTGATCCTGATGTCCAAGTAGAGAAGCGAATACGTTCAAACCCATCCTTGCCAAAAAGAATAATATTCGTACCATCTTCTACCGTTTCGATTTCAAAGAGCATGCTTTCGTTCCAATTAGATTCATCTCTTCCAGTTTTTGGATTGTATATCGCGAATAGGTGGTAATTTGCGTCGATAACTGCCCATACTTTGCCGGACTGATCTCTTAGAGTAAGCGATGACGCATTGATGTCTTTTCGCGGCACCAAAACAACGATAATAGTAGTAATACTCAAAATTATCGCAACTACAGAAAGAAGATTTTTCCTCACAACGTCTCCTAGTTTTGATTAATACACTGAGATTTATATATCACATATTATTTTCAATGACAACAAAAAAACACCGTTTTTGGTGTCTTTTGTAGTAAAAGTTTTCCATTCCCCTTGGGGGTCGAGAAAAACAGGATTCTGGCAAACTCGCAGTAACCCAGATTGTCTGATGATTACTAGCTTAAAAAGTCTGCCTCATTCCACGATGGTAGCGCCACGGAGAGTCGAACTCCGATTGACGGCTTGAAAAGCCGCTGTCCTAACCGTTAGACGATGGCGCCATTATTTAAAGATTCTAACCCGAAAATTGAAAAAAAACAATAAAAATGCTAAAAATACAAGATGATAATTTTAGGAATTGAGACTTCCTGCGATGAAACTTCGATGGCTGTTTTAGAAGTAGATAAGAAAGAAAAAGCACGGATTTTATCCAATGTCATTTCTTCGCAAGTTAAAATTCATGCTAAATACGGCGGGGTTTACCCCGCTTTGGCCGCCCGCGAACACGCCAAAAATATAGATAAAGTTTTGAAATTAACCCTCAAAGAAGCAGGGTTAAAAAGTGTGGAAGAAATAGATTTAATTGCCGTCACCGCCGGACCAGGATTGGCGGTGGCTTTAATTGTCGGAATAACTTTTGCCAAAACATTGGCCTGGAAATATAAAAAGCCGATTGTGGGGGTAAACCATCTGGAAGGGCATATTTACTCTAATTGGTTAAATAATCAGACTGGCAAATCATCCATACGACCCACTCTCGACCCTCGACTGATCGCTCGAGAGTTTTCGAGTGTGTGTATAGCTGATTTGCCAGTCTTTCCAGTACTGAACCTGATCGTCTCCGGAGGACACACCGAATTGGTTCTGATGAAAAACCACGGCCAATACAAAATAATTGGGGAAACTCTTGATGACGCCGCCGGCGAGGCCTTTGATAAGATTGCCAGAATGCTGGAACTTGGTTATCCCGGCGGACCGCTTATTTCCGCTGAAGCAGAAAAATATCAACCAGCCACTAATAACCCACCACTAATAACCAAATTGCCCCGCCCCATGATCAACTCAAAAGATTTCAACTTCTCTTTTTCTGGATTAAAAACAGCGGTACTTTATTTGGTAAAGGATTTGCTTAAAAAACACTCACTGGATGAAATACGCCCGGCCGTAGCCCACGAAGCCCAGCAAGCTATTGTGGATGTTTTGGTTTCTAAAACTCTGCGAGCAGCTAAAGACTACCAAGTTAAATCTGTTTTATTATCAGGCGGAGTATCAGCCAACGCTCTATTGAGGCTAAGCCTCAATAGAGCTGTCACAAAACTAGGAATAAAATACTCGCAGCCACTAATGGCTTACACCACCGACAACGCCGCCATGATTGCTTTAGCCGGCTATTTTAATTATTCTAAAAAGAGCAGGCAAAGAAAAACCGACTGGCAGTCGGTAGAAGTTGATGCTAACTTAAGAATCTAACGAAAGACCTTATAATCTTTCGGCAATGCAATGCTTCTAGACCAATCGAGATATGCTTTCGAGCCCGGGTTAAGCTGGTAGTGCTCTCTACAAAATCGGCACACTAAGTGATAATCAAAACCTTCTCTGTAATTTACTTGAAATCGACTACACATAAAACACCAAAAAAGAAACCAGCAAGTATGACTGGCATGGTCAACTTTCTTGAAAATCCCCAATTGAATCCGAAGCTGAAAATATTTAGCCACGAATCTTTGCCAAAAACTTGTTCTAAATTTTAACAAATACTCCTCTATGCTTTGGGGGGATGAACTCCCACTAGCCACTAACCGGCTTTGGTTTGAATCATATCCAAGAAGCACATCGTCTGGAAACCCGAATCCACCGCCCATAAAAATCTCCTTTTTTAAAAAACAAGGTCAGATCAGAGGAATAATAAACCTAAGTTACTTATATGTCAACAGTGTGGCCAAAGGCCTATAATCCCAAAGAAACGGAAGATAGAATTTACCAGCTCTGGATGGAGAGCGGTTTTTTTAGTCCAGAAGGACTATCCTCCGTAGCATTGGCGAAGGAGGACAGGTTCATGTCACGTCGATTCGTTACCTGCATCGCTCCACCCAACATTACCGGAGAATTACACATGGGCCATGCTCTAGAAACAACTCTCCAAGATATAATCGTGCGTATGAAAAGAATGCAAGGATACAAAACTCTCTGGCTTCCTGGCACAGACCATGCCGGCATTAGCGCTCAAAATGTAGTCGAAAAACAATTAGCCAAAGAGGGTACCAACCGCCACGAATTGGGGAGAGAGAAATTTTTGGAGCTAATGTGGGAATGGCGGGAAAAATATGGCCAGGCCATTTTGGAGCAATTTAAAAAATTGGGACTGTCAGTAGATTGGTCCCGCACCAAATTCACCATGGATCCGGACTACCAGAAAGCGGTGGAAAAAGTTTTCCATCATTACTACGAAAAAGGTTGGATTTACAAAGGAGAGCGGGTGGTCAATTGGTGCGTGCGATGCGCCACCGCTATTTCCGATTTGGAAGTAAATTATGTTCCGGAAAAAGGAAAACTTTACTACATAAAATACGGGCCCTTCACTTTAGCCACCGCCCGCCCGGAAACAAAACTGGGAGATACGGCCTTGGCCGTTCATCCCGATGATCCAAGATACAAAAGTTATATCGGCCAGGATTTGGAAATTGAAACGGTAGACAATGAGATGGCCACCAATCAGCCGCCCAAAGTTAAAAAAATCAAAATAAAAGTGGTAGCCGACCAATCAGTTGACCCGAACTTCGGCACCGGCATTATTAAAGTTACCCCTGCCCACGATCTGACCGATTTTGAGATTGGCCAGCGCCACCACTTGCCGTCCCTCCAGATTATTGACGAGAGGGGAAGAATGAATAATAACGCCGGACCGCGCTATGCCGGACTTAAAACCGGTGAAGCCCGGGAGAGAATAACCGCCGACCTGCAAGCCCTCGGCTTAATAGAAAAAGTTGAAGATTACGAGCACAATGTCGGCCGTTGCGAGCGCTGTAATTCGGTCATTGAACCGCTTCCTTCAAAGCAGTGGTTTTTAAAAATGAAAGAGTTGGCCAAACTAGCCCTGAAAGCTATTGAAGAGAAAAAAGTTAATATTATTCCGGAACGCTGGATAGGTCCATATAAAAACTGGCTGGCCAATATCCGCGATTGGAACATCTCCAGGCAACTCTGGTGGGGGCACAAAATTCCCGTTGAAGGAGAAGAGGATGTGCTGGATACCTGGTTTTCTTCCGCCCTCTGGCCTTTGGCCACTTTAGGTTGGCCGGATACAAAAACCAACGACTTCCAAGAATACTATCCGACCGATTTCATCACTTCCGATCGAAGTATTTTATTTCTTTGGCAAGTGCGCATGATTTTTTCCGGTTTAGAACTAACCGGCCAGGTTCCATTTAGAGACCTCTACATCCACGCCACCGTTCTAACCAAAGAGGGCAAAAGAATGTCTAAGTCGCTAGGTACCGGAGTCAACCCGCTTGAGCTGATTGAAAAATATGGCACCGATGCCTTGCGCTTCGGCTTGGCCACCCAAGCCACCGGCCTGCAAGACATTCGTTTTGGAGAAGACCTTTTAGTCATGGGGAAAAAGTTCGCCAATAAATTGTGGAATATCGCCCGTTATACGCAGTTAAAATTGGGAGAAGATTATCCCTGGGCACAGATTCCTCCGAAAAATGAGATGACCACAAAAATAGATGCCCTCGCCAAAGAAATCACCGAACAAATCGAGAATTACGGTTTTGCGGAAGCGGCTAACGGCCTTTACAAATTCATCTGGCATGAATTTGCCGACAAATACATCGAAGAGACCAAAGACAAAAACAATCAGGAAACAAAAGATACACTGGCTTATCTTCTAATCACTTCTTTAAAACTGCTTCATCCCTTTATGCCTTTCGTCACCGAGGAGATTTATTCCCGTCTGCCGATTAAAGAGAAAAGATTACTGATGATTGAGAACTGGCCTGCTTAGATTAGAAATTGTATAATTAAAGCATGTCTTCCCTCACCGTGAATGTTTCTCTGGTAATTTTAGGATTTTTACCCAGCTTGGTTTGGCTGGGAATTTTTCTTAGAAAAGATTCCCATCCGGAACCACGCTATCTGCTGATTAAAACATTTTTAATGGGCATGATCTTATCGCCCGTCGCCGTCGGCTTGCAATGGGCTTTTGTCGGATTAGGCGAAAAGATCGGTCCGAGCATTTTTTCTTTCAGTTCGGCCCATTTTTTTCTTTGGGCGGCTTTGGTGGAGGAAGTCGTCAAATATTGGTCCGTAAAATTTACCGCTCTCAACACTCCGGAGTTTGATGAGCCGGTGGATGCCATGATCTATATGATTACCGCCGCTCTGGGTTTTGCCGCTATTGAAAATATTCTTGTTTTGTTCCGTTCTATGGGCGAAGGAGTTGATTTGGCCTTGCAAGTTTGGGCCCTGCGTTCAATCGGAGCCACTCTGCTTCACGCTCTCTCCGGCGCCATTATCGGTTACTTTCTGGCCCTTTCCTGGTTTTATTTTGAACATCAGAGAAAATTAATCGCCATCGGCATTGTCTTGGCAACTTTATTCCATTTCACCTTCAATGTCTTGGTCTTCTCTTTCCCCGACAGCCGCGATGGATTCGTTTATTCTCTCCTTCTCCTGCTGGTTTTTGCCGGAATGATCCGGGTCTTGTTCAGTAGAATCAAAGACCGGAACATGAAAACGCTCTTGCCATAATTAAGCTCGCCGCAGTATAATGAAAACATGACGACCGAATCAAACCACCACAACTTAGAAAAAACTTTAACGGACTTGATCCGTCCCATAAATTCGAAGGAGGGCCTGCCCTCCGAAGCTTCAGCGAAGGAGGGCCATCTGACCGTGGATGTTTATCAAAATGAGAATGAAATTATCGTTCAGTCCGCCGTCGCTGGAGCCAAGGGAGAAGACATTGATATCGCTATCGCTAAAGATGCCGTTACTATCAAAGGATTCCGCGCCAGAATGGAAAAAAATGATCTCCATGATTATCTTCACCAAGAAATGCACTGGGGAGAGTTTTCCCGGTCGGTAATTTTGCCGGCCGACATCAATGTTGACCAAGCCAGGGCTTCCATCAAAAATGGTCTCCTCACTATTCGCCTTCCTAAATTGATCAGAGGTACTTAAACTATCAGAGCAAATGCAACTAACAAAAGGATTGCGGATGATAGTAGTCCTGCTGTTTTTAGTTCTAGGCATCTTGATCGCCGAGTTTTTAAAATTATCGGACAGTAAGTCCAATTATTTAGCGTCTCATCCGGCAAATTCCCCGCCAATCATCGGAACATTTTCCCGTTTTTTGTCCGCCGCCGAAAACAAAAACTTTGTGATAACTTGGGAAAATAAACAAAAAAGCATTTACCTGGCCAATATCGCTACCTCCTATCATCGCCAATACACCGACAGCGAGGAGTTAAGAATAAACTTTGAAAAATTAAGCGCTATTTTGAAAGAACTGGCGCCGGAAGTTAAAAAAGAACCGGTCAATGCCAAACTGGCTTACTCCCCAACGGCCAATCGCCTTCAAGAATTTGTTCCGGCCCAAAATGGTTCCCGCCTTAATATGGAGGCCTCAATAAAAAAAATTGCTCAAAGCATCGTCCAAGGACGATTAAACAGCTCGTTGGTATTAGATGAAGTTCTTCCGACCATTACCTTAAACTCTTTATCCGGCATGGGCATTAACGCGCTTTTGGCCCGTGGAGAATCTGACTTTACGGGCTCATCTGGCAATCGTATCCATAATATAAAAATAGGCGCCGAGAAATTCAGCGGCCTGATTTTGAAACCGGGCGAGGAGTTTTCTTTCAATAACGCTCTGGGCAAAGTCGGGGCCGAGGAGGGTTATCTCGCTGAATTGGTCATCAAAAGCGGAAAACTCCTGCCGGAATACGGCGGGGGAATTTGCCAGGTCTCGACCACCCTTTTCCGCGCCGCCATAAATTCCGGACTACCGATCTTAGAACGCAAGCCACATTCCTTCCCGGTGCGCTACTACAATCCTCAAGGATTCGATGCCACCATTTACCCCGGAACTACGGACTTGCGTTTTAAAAACGATACGGACGGCCATGTTTTGATTCAAAACCATCTCGAGGCCTCTCGGTTGATTTTTGAGATTTTCGGTTCTTCGGACGGCCGAAAGGTAGAACTGGTTGGCCCGCAAATTTTAGAGCAAAACGAAGATGGGTCATTAAAAACGGTTTTAACCAGAAAAATAGTAGCCGCCGACGGAACAACCAAAGAAGACAGCTTTTGGTCAAACTACAAATCCCCCGCCTCTTTTCCTTTAGAGAGAAACCCGTTAGAATAGTTAGTTTGTGGGCGAGTAGCCGAACTGGTATAGGCGCACGGCTTAGGACCGTGTTCCGCAAGGAGTGTGGGTTCGACTCCCACCTCGCCCACCACAATCTAAAAGCCCCGATAAGGGGCTTTTAGATTGCTAATGGTGGAGTTATATAATTTGTCAAAAGTTCCATATATTTCCAAAAAGGAGGTGGGTAGTCGCTCTAAATATGGACGAAAATCCACTTTTAAAATCAAACCGTGTCGCCCCTCCTGCATTTATAACTCGAAACCTAACTGCTCCCCGTTCGCCTAACACGGAATCTACTCCATCCCTGGTATAGCCGACTTCTCCTTCCCACTCGCCAATGTCCGCGGCGGTAACAGGAACCGATTTCGAACAGTGATAAGCATTGCTTTCCACTCTGCAAATAATTAACTTGCGATAAAAAATTCCGTTCTTCCAAGCTCTAACATAAAGAATATCCCTGGGTTTGGCGCTGGAAAGGGTGTATGTCCAAGATTCTCGGCCAGCTATCATCGTATCTGTGCCGGCCAATGGTCCAGCAAATGAATAAGTAGGGGGCGGAAAAGTGCTTCCGTCTTCGCAAGTAATCCGGCACGAACTAAGCCCGCTGGGTCCAAACCAATGCACTCGTGAGTCGTTTTGTGGCAAGACTGTACATTGATGTTCAACACACCCATAATATATGACGGTTGGCGCAGGAGAGGTCGTTGTTTGAGTTCTGACCACCTCAAAACTAATCGTTCCTTTCTCCACTCCATTTATGAAAACTGTTTCCCGCCAATGGCCAAGGTCGTTTCTTATGGTAGGCCGACCAATTCGAGAACAACCTTGAGATCTCCGCTCAACAGTGCAAATATCAAGAAAAGCGCCGTTATTTACAGGAACATCATTCTTCCAGGCCTTCACCGTCAACCTGTCTCCCCCAGTTCCACCAGTCAAACTCATGGTCCATCGATCAACCCCCGCGACCAGTGTTCCTTCATTATGAGAAAAAGTAAAATTAGCGTTCGAAACAGAGGATAATCCACGCAATTCGCTGATTCTGGTATTCAACCCGCTGATTCTTGTCTCTAGTCCGCTAATCTGTGTCCTAAGAGTGTTGATTTGCGTCTCTAATTGCTGAATGGAATGCGGATTCGAATGACCGGCCAGAGAAACAGCGGGAGCAAAGAGACCCAAAACAAAAAGCAGTATATAAATTTTCTTACTCATATACATTAAACATATCACAACTATTCTTTTGGATAAAGTGGATAATCTAAAAGCCCCTATCGGGGCTTTTAGATTTAATTTACCCTAAATTTCTATTGGAATGTACCGAAGAATGTTCGTGATATCACTCCCTGCAAGGTCTGCAGAAGTACGCCTACTCCCAAAATAATGATGGCTCCGATTATTCCATTTTTAATAATCGTTTTGGCCGCCGTCGGGTCTCCCGGAGAAGCAATCCAGCGAATACCACCGTAAACGATAAAGATAACGGCCACGATTACAGAAACAACGATTAAAAATCTGGCCACTCCATCAATCAAATCCTCCACCTCGTTCAAGGTAACCGCCTGACCAGCCGGTACTCCACCCGGTACGGGTAACACCGCCATGGCCACCAAAGGCAAAACCAGCATCATCCCAAAAACCAATACTACTAAAATATTTTTATACTTATTCATACGCACCCCCTCTCATAAAAAGTTTATAGTCCATAGTCATTAGTCCTTAGTTTAGAATTCTGAACTACAAACTAAGGACTAATGACTATAAACTATTTTAGCACACCAAAGGGATAAAAGAAAAATCCGTAATTCCCACTGCATTAGCGACTGTGGCAATTATAACATACACGCCGTAAATCACCAATATCCCCCACAAGACGGTCTGAAAATTTTTGACCGCTTCTCCATATTTCGTCTGATTCCCCTGGGCCGTCATAAATTTAAAACCGGCCAGAATGACAAAGATGATTGTCAAAGTAAAAGCTACCCGAGTCAGCCAACAGCTTAAACCGACCACAATTTTGATAACATCGCCTGCTTCCAAGTCCTCCCCGGGAAATCCGCCCAAAACACCATCGCCATTGCCGTCTCCGTCTCCATTCCCATCTCCATCGCCAGAAGCACAAGCTCCATCTTGACAAGTTTGACCGGCAGAACATTGGCTTAAGTTACTGCTGGTACATTCCACGCAAGCATTACCGGCGCAAAATAATCCCTCGACGCATTGGCTGGACTCCGTACAGTATTCTCCGAAGGGAACTTTGTCTTCATTTGCAACAATAGAAATATTCCGACTTTTGACCGTATTGAACGGCACGGTGGCCTGCACCCAAGCAGAAGTATTTTTATCAAGAAACTCGGTAGGGGCAATGACGAAAACAATAGGACTAATGGCGTCCTGTCCGCCCACTCTTCTGCTCCCAAATGTTTGGGAAGTAATATCCGCACACTCTATCGAATCGCAAATCTTAATGTCGGCTGATTGGCCGATACACTCTCTCCGGGCCGTAATATTAACCTGAATACTCTCTCCTTGGCCTACCTGATTTTTATCCGTAATAACATTAATCAACTGGCATTCCGCCGCTTGAGCGGGCAGGGCGAAATAAAAAAAGAAAAATGAGAAAATTAAAACGAGCAGGGACAAAACGATAAATTTTTTAGAGTGAACTAACATAATTACACTAGACTTAATCTCGAGAGGTCTCCGGTGAACAAAGTTTTTGTCTCGTCAAGCTCGCAAAAACTGTTCCCCTCCGCCTCTGGTTGGTTATCTGTTCTTTAAGTTTATTATACTCTCAATTAATGCCAAAAAGCCTTCACCGATTAAAATTACCGCCAAACCGACTACCGACCACAACAGCATTTTCTTGGCTTGGCCGAATTTTCCCGGGTCTCCCCCGGAAGCCATCATAATAATCCCCGACACCACAATCATAATTACGGCAATCGGTATAGCCAGGTAAAAAAGCCAGGTCTGAATAGTCCCAATCAGTTCGGTAAGGTCCTCCGCCGCCAGAGGATTGGGAAACTCCAAAGAGGTTTTTTTACTAGTACTGCTTACGGGATTAGGATTGCCGCCTCCCGTTACTGGCAAGGATACGCCAGAAACCATGTTAAACTCCAGAGTAAACCAAACTTGGTTGAAAACCCGTAGCCGGTTGATAACCGCATCCACCCCGGCCTTAGAAGTTCCCTGAAAAGACCAGCAGTAAAATATTCCCTGATAACGGTTTTTTTGCTGGTCCAAACCGGAATTAAACGAATAGGTAGTAACTTCTCCCGGACCGGCCTTCACATAATCCCAATTGGCGGCACTACCACCGATACCGTGACGAACAGCATAAAAAAGCTGGGTTCCTGTGTTGCAAATCGGTGGTTGACTCGGTTCGGCTTGCCGATGTACTGAAAAATCAAGATTAACGGACTGACTGGGGGGTATTTTGATTAATTCGTCAGCTAAATCACTGCTCAAACTAGTACAAACTCCGTTTTGACAACGGGTTTTTGGAGTATCACCCTCTGCTCTCATGCTCACCGCTAAACCAAAAAACAGCAGTAAAAATAATATAATTTTGGGGGAATTTTTTTTCATAACTAAATCTGCGGGGGAGAAAGCATATTTTTCTTTTTCTTAAACCGCCTGATTATCACCCACCCTATTAAAACCAAAACCATTAAACCGACCAGAAGCAAGTAAGGAGCAAATGTATTCCAAAAACTAAAATCTGATTTTCCAATTGGCATTGGAACAGGAGTAATAGAAGAAACTGGAGCCGAACAATCACCGGGACAATTTAGATAAGTTTCGCCGGTATCAGTACTGCATTGCTTATCCTCGTTACAAACCGGCCCGTCAGGAGCCAAATCAATAGTAAGAAGTTTTAGATTCTGCGGATTATAAAAGTTGGCTGTTTTGGCGTTATCAAAGTAGGGAGCCATGGGAGAGAATGCGCCCTTACCGCCCGCCGGAAAAAAAATGGGGAAGTCAGCCAGTTTTTTATCGGTTACTGACAATATTTCTCCATAATATCCGCCCGCCGCTATTTCAGAATCCTGAAATTCTTGCGCCATTAGTTCAAAAGGGAAATCAAAATCCCGATCCTTTACCAAGACGCCATTCTCAAAATAAAAATGAAAAACATAGGTAAAAATACCGTCGTCTTGAGCCGCAAAACTAAACGAAAAACTAAAAGCGAAAAGCGAAATAATTAAAACAAAGCAAATCAGCCATACACCTACTCGAAAATTCCCGAGCGACAAGTCGAGGGTCGAGAGTGGGTGGTATGGCTGATTTGCGAAAAATGTTTTTTTAATCATTTACATTATAGCAGGCTAGAACTTTTGGCGCATAGGTTCTGGTTTCATTGTAACCGATATTACACACGGTACGTTGAGAGTTATCATAAAGGCACTCCCAGCGACGGACGGCCGAATTGTCGCAACTGCGTTGATTGGCGCAATCCCGACTGGTGTTGCAAGCGCCTACTCCTCCATTATACCCGGCGGCGATATTGCGAATCTGCGTACCACAAGTTCCACTAGCAATGGACTTAAGATATTTAGCCGCGATACAAATACTGGCTTCGGCATTAACAGAACTTGTGAGCCAATCACAGGTAATATTGGCACTAACACCGCATGGGGATTTAAAGCGATTGGCCGTGGCCGCCTGTAACTGCATTAAACCACAAGATGGCGGCTCGGAATTACTCTTAGCGATAACGTTGCAACTGGACTCATTAAACATAATCGCCCTTATTAAGGCGGCGGTAATAACTCCATTGATAGGAGTAGCGGCAGCGGCTTTGGTAATGGATGCGGAGTATTGATTACAAGCGTTAACAGCGCAAGTTGTAGCCGAGTAGAGATTAGGAAATTGAGCAGCTAAAACAGTGCTTGGTTGGCAAAGATTCACTCCAATATCACGGCAGACAAGGCCTGTTCCGGAAGCGGGAGTAACCGTAAAACTGACTGTATTTGATTCCCGTCCGTCGGGCATTCTGACTTTTAAGGTCCAGTTGCCTTCATCGCCAGGGTCAGCCCGAAATTTAAGCGCATCATTGCTTGCCGTACCCGTTACGGAGTCAATAATCTTACCCTGACTATCGGTATTAAAAGCCAGATCCGGCTGTCTTGTTCCGTTTTTAGTCATTACGGAGGTTCCGGCACTGCTGGCCGGTAAATTATTGACAGTAAAAGTCAAAGAAGTTGGAGGGGTGGTGACGCGAACGGTGGGGGCAGAAACGGAGATGGTAATGTTAGATGCTCCGGAAGCGGGAGTAACAGTCACTGGCACCTGATTAGAAACCCGCGCGCCGGTGTCTCTGTCTTCCAAATGAATAGACCATTGGCCATTTTCATTGTTGTAAAATACAATCTCAAAAACATCGGTTTCACCCTCCACCGCGGGAAGATTATCATACTGCGGTTGGCTAGTGCCGGTTTTAAGCCGGGACAGGCGGTAGTTTACAGCTACATCTAACCCGCTTAGAGAAATGGTTAGTTTCTGGCAATTCTCTATTCTGGGATCTGTGGCCGACGTACCGGGAGGCACATTGCAGGCCTGGATGATGGCGGGGGTGGCCGTAAGAGTAACCGGAGTAACGGTAACAAGGCCACAACTATTATTACAAGTTGGTTCAGTATAAGTACCAGTGGCGCTTTCCGCGCACTGATTATTTTGACAAGTATATTTCTTGGCTATATTATTTCCCCCTCCAGAACCGTTGCTCGTTGTAATGGTTTCCCGACACTCCAGTTTCCACCAATTTTCGGCAATGTTTTCATCGCCGGCCACCGTGCGCAAAACCGTATTGACAATCATCCAGGCCAGAAAAATTATCAGCAAACCCTTTACCGTGGTTTCAAAAACAGCCCGTCCCTTGGCTACTTGAGTTGTAATACCTCCTCCAAGAAGAATTAAAAAACCGGCATAAATGAAAAACAAAGCCGAAATAGCCGGCACCAGATAAAACAAAATAAAATCACTGATGTTTTTACCAAGCACCAAGGCATCGCAAGTTGTGCACATCGGCTGGCCCTCTCTCCCGCATGGCACTAAAGGATCCAAAGCCAGCGCTGAGGAAGCAGAAAAGAAAATCATGCCGACTAATATTAAAATTAAGAAATTCCTAAACATTTAAACAACCAGAGGCGGAGTGGGGACACTTTTTCGAGCGCCGTCGAGAAAAAGTATGTCCACCGAAGCCTATTGAGATTACTGTCTTTGCATCAAAAGCGTAATTTTATTTTCCGCCGCGCGCAGAGCATCGGAAATTGATTGGCGCTTAAAATTAATAGCATCAATTAAATCAGCCAAAATATTTTCAATGGCCAGATTGTCAATTTGATACCAGGATTTGGCGCTTAAGGCCTGTTTGGCGAAAATTCCGATATCGGGATCCGGTTCTTGCTGAACAACCAAATCACGGCGAGCCACCGGATGGTTAGCGCTATTGATGTAAGGCACCACCCCGGGAGCGGAACTTAGATAAACCAAAAACTTCCAGGCCGGTGTGGAATTTTTAGAAAATTTGGAAACCGTCGGCGCCCAATAACTGGCGTAATTGACGGTTTGCGCTCGGTTGAGTTGGGGCATTGGCGCCACTCCGAAATTCAGCCGGAGAGCTTTGGACCGAAGCAGGGAAATCTGGTGAGAATAATTAAACATCATAGCCGTAGTTCCCTCTTGAAAAGCGTCAACAGAAAAGTGCTGGGCATTGTTCCAAGTGTAGACCCGCTTGGATGGATTGGCAAAATCAGTATAATACTCCAAAGCTACTCTTCCTAAATCCTGCCCCTCGATGTATTTGGAAAATTCGGCTTTAGTATAGTCGTCATCAACCATCGGCACCCCGCTTTGCATCATCAAAAGAGAGAGAACATCGGTGGAGCGATTTATATTGCGAGCCGTACCAATGGCCGCCCCGGAACGGGTGATGTTGTTACTTTCGTCAGCGATGGTGATTTTTTCTACGATGTCATTAAATTCGTTCCAAGTCCGGGGAGGAGTGGCAATGCCCAAAGAATTAAAAATATCTTTGTTGTAATAAAGAGCCATAGTATCAACATAGAGCGGGAGAGCGTATATCTCGTTACCTCCCACTAAATCTTTTTCCGCCACATCCACAAATTGTTCTCTGAAATCCTTTAAAGTGAAAAGAGGAACTTTTTCTCCGAGAAGCTGTTGCGGCAAAGCAGAAATTTTATCCCAATGCTTGGGAAGCCAGGTATTGTGCATCAGAAAGATGTCGGGACCAGCGCCGGAAGCAAAAGCGTTAATCAAAGCCCGTTCGTAATCTTCAAAACTAAATTGACGGTAATTGATGCGGATATTAGGATTTAGTTTCTGATAAGCGTCAATGCTGGCCCGGAAATTATCAGAACTATCAAAAACCCCCCAGAAAGTCAGATCGGCTTTTTCGTTGCCGCCGGGCGGAGTAAGGCCGCGGCCTAAAAATAAGAACATCACCAAAAATATCACTCCCACCACTAATCCCCCCGCGATATAGAAAAGTTTGTTGTTTGATAAGGCCAAGATAAATTCTCGCGTGGCTTCGGGGAACAAACTTTTTGTCTCGACAGTGCTCGCAAAAAGTGTTCCCACTCCGCCCGCTAGCTTTTTTTAAATATAAAACCAAAGTGAAAAGACCCGGCGTCAATGTTGTTTACAAAAACTAAACCCAGATTTTCCAGCATTGTTTTCAGTTCTGCCTGGTCAATCTTTAATTCTGCCGGCGGTCCCAGTCCCCCGTTCGTTTCTTTTTTCCAATCAATGACAATGACCAGTCCGCTTGGGACTAAAATCCGTTTGGCCTCCTGAATAATTTGTTCTTTTTTAGGGGACTGAAAAAGAATGTTGGCTAGCAAAACAACATTTTGAGAACTATCCGGCAGAGCCGAACCGCCGATTACTTCCAAGTCAGCCCGGGTGGTCTGCAGATTTTTTAGTCCCACCGCCGAAGCTTTAGCCCTGACTGTTTCCAAAGCGCTTTCCATAATGTCCAAAGCCGTTACCACTCCGCTTTCCCCTACTTTTTTAGCCATTAAAATCGTAAAGTAACCGGCTCCGGAACCGAAATCAGCCACCTTCATTCCTGGCTGCAAACCAAAACTCTCCACGATCACCTCGGGACTCATAAAACCACCGGAACCAATCGGCATTTCAGGCATGTTTTTATTTTAACACAACAACCGTGAAGGTAGTAGCAAATAATCAACAAGTGTGAATTACTCACGCTTTTTTAATTCCTATACGACCACAAAAAGACTGGTGTAGGTGAGTTTGGTAAATAATACTTTTGGAGGCACTGCGGTCTGTGGATTGCAAAACTGCTCACTTTATAGCCCATTCGTTTCGAATAAGATATAAAGTGAGCAGTGGGGTCGGAAAGAGTATAATATTTTCTTAACTCTTTCCGAATCCACAGACCACAATGAGCGCCGCATTTCTCGCTGGGAAATGCAAGCGTCCGGAAAAAGTATTATTTACCAAACTCACCTACACCACTACCACCGAGGCCACCGAGTCGCCGGCGGACATCCGCATAATGCGCACCCCTTGGGTGGCCCGGCCCAGCACGGAGATACTGCCAAGTTCCGTGCGGATTACCTGCCCCTTTTGAGAGACGGCGATAATTTCCATGTCCTCCGGATTAACTAAATGGGCAGAAATGATCTGGCCGGTTTTAGAGGTCAGTTTAGCCGTCATAATTCCCCGGCCTCCGCGGTGCTGAACTTTGTAATAGCGTAATTCCGTCCGTTTTCCATATCCTTTCTCCATCACCACCAAAAGCTTAAAGTCCTTTTCCGGCACATCGGATGAGACCACTTCCATGCCAACAATTTTGACATCCTTGTCTAAACGCATCCCAATCACGCCGGAGGCCGTCCGGCCCATTGGCCGGACATCGCTCTCTTTGAAACGAATGGAATCGCCCCCGGAAGAAACCATCACAATCTGATCTTTGCCAGAGGTACCCCAGACCCATTTTAATTCGTCGTCTTTTTTGAGTTTAATAGCAGCCAAACCGTTGCTGCGCACTTTTTCAAAGTCCGACAGGGCCACTTTTTTGACCACCCCATTTTTGGTGGCCATAAAGAGATACATGCCCTTACGGTCTTTGGCAATCGGCACCACCGCCGTGACCGATTCGGCCGGCGAGATGTTCAAAAAATTAACTATGGCTTTTCCTTTGGCCTGCCGGCTTGATTCCGGGACTTCATATCCTTTAACCTGGAAAGCCCGGCCGGAGTTGGTGAAAAACAAAATCGTGTCGTGAGTGTTGGCCATAAAAAACTGGCTGACAATATCTTCTTCTTTGGTTTCGATCCCGATTAACCCCTTCCCGCCTCTTTTTTGCACCTTCAAAATATCCGGCGCCATCCGTTTGAGATAACCCCCGCGAGTAACCATAAACAAACTATCTTCTTCCGGCATCAACTCTTCCTCGCCAACTTCTTTAAGAGCGGATTTAATAATTTTAGTCCGCCGTTCATCGCCATATTTTTCTTTTATTTCTAAAAATTCCTGCTTGACCAAAGCCATAATTTTTTTGGATGAAGCTAAAAGAGCTTCCAATTCAGCAATTAAATTTTTCTTTTCATTCAGTTCGTCTTCCAATTTCTTTCTTTCCAATCCGGCCAAAGCGCGCAGTTTCATTTCTAAAATAGCGGTCGCCTGAATTTGAGTAAAGCTGAATTTTTTCATCAAGTTTTTCAGCGCCTCTTCTTGCGACTCGGAAGCGCGAATCAATTTGATAATAGCATCAATGTGGTCCAGCGCCTTTTTCAGTCCTTCCAAAATATGCGCCCGATCTTGGGCTTTTTTCAAGTCAAACTTAGCCCGACGGATTATCACTACCCGGCGATGCTCGATAAAATGCTCCAATACTCCTTTGAGCCCTAAAATCTGGGGCTGGATGCCATCCACCAACGCCAACATATTAATGTGGAAGGTCTTTTGCAATTCGGTGTATTTAAAAAGCTGATTGAGAACTTTTTTGGGAAAAGCATCTTGTTTCAAATCCACCACCACCCGCACCCCTTCTCGGTCCGATTCATCCCGCACATCTCTGATGCCGTCCACTTTTCTCTCTTTGCCCATGGCCAGTTCGGCAATTTTGGCAATAAGCTCCGCTTTGTTCACCTGGTAAGGAATTTCGGTGACGATAATCTGGAAACCTTTTTTTTCTTCCACAATATCCGCCTTGGCCCGCATTATAATCGGCCCCTTGCCGGTAGCATAGGCATTTAAAATATCCTTTTCATTGTAAATAATCCCGGCGGTGGGAAAATCCGGCCCTTTCACAAACTGATTCAAATCAGCCACATCCGCTTCAGGATTATCAACCAAATGCACCAAACCATCCAAAACCTCCGTCAAATTGTGGGGCGGAATGTTGGTGGCCATACCGACGGCGATGCCCATCGAGCCGTTGATCAGCAAACTGGGAATTTTAGTCGGCAAAACTAAAGGTTCTTTTTGTGTACTGTCATAATTATCACGAAAATCAACAGTATCTTTGTCAATATCCATTAAGACCTCCTCGGAAATTGGAGCAAGTTTGGCTTCCGAATATCTCATAGCACTCGCCGCATCACCGTCGACACTGCCAAAATTGCCCTGCCCCTTAACCAACGGGTATCTCAAAGAAAAATCTTGAGCCATTCGAACCAATGAGTCATAAATTGCCGTATCTCCATGCGGGTGATACTTACCCATACAATTATGAGAAATGATACCGTTGGCAACAAATTGATGAACTTCTGCCACTTCTATGTCGTATGTTTTTTCTGGCGCAACTTGTTCAACTTTCTTAACTTTCAAAAAATTTATATCATTATCAACGACTTCTTTTATTAAGTCGCCGACTCTAGATTCTAATTTTTCAAATTTTTGCAATATACCAAATTCTTCTACTTGTCTCAAAGATAATGCTCGTGAAGTTAAATCACTACTATATCTAAGTTTTCCGCCGCCGGCATAGTGAATCCCCATTCTGAATTTTTGGCCGTCAACTGATTGATACCAGCCACTACCAATGTGCAACTTGGACAATTCGTTGAAAATAATTTCTCCCCCATAAGGAAGCGTGCCGAAACTTGACCATAAACGATTGGATCTGTGCTTCAAAATAGCACCCAGACGATCCTTCTTTTTCTTAGAAGCCAAATTAAGTTCACGAGCCAATTTCTGAGCTTCTAAACCACTGAATTCCAAAGTATACACCAGCCTATTTCCTTTTACAGCTTTTTCTAGACCATTGATATTTATCACAGACCGGCTTGTTTGTTTTTGAATATATCTCTGACTGAAAATTCCTAAGTTTTGGAGTAGAACCTGAAGCTGACTTATTAATTTTTCTGAAATCGAAGCATAAATTATCCCAGCATTTCTTTTCGCCACACTTCCGTCTCCATCCATTAGACCAGAAACAAAAGCAAATATAATCTCTTCTGGAGAAATGAGTACTTTGTCTGGTACAAATTTTGAACTGGCTTTAAATTCTTCTGGTATATCAAACTGTTCGATCAAAAAGTCGTTTATCTCTTTTTGATTTATTCTTAATATAAAAATCTTGCTATTTTTAACCTCTCCATTTTTAAGTTTTATAGTATACGCTCGAGAGGTTATGGTTGGTTCGTATTCAAATTCCTCCTTAAAACAATTCACAATACGTTCTACTGTCGAAGCTTCATTACTACAAAATCCTAATCTCCTGTGTTTCGCCTTTCCATAATCTCTAGTTATCCAGCCATCGGATACTAAAAGCCCTAAAATATATGCGATATTTTTGTTTAAATATTTTTGTTTTCCATTAAATTGAGCAAGTTTTACAGGGGTTAGATTATTAGGATAAACTGTTTTTAAAGTAAGCCAATCGTCTTTTGTTAAATTTTTGGCCTCTTTCCAGCTATATGTGCCGTCCTTATTAAAAACTTTTAATTTCTGAGCAGGAGTAACTGTTACAGAAATACCATTAGAAAGTGAAACTTTAACGAGAGGTTTTGGAGGCATAACATACAAATTGGTTACTGGCTTTAATCCGGTATGCGTAAAAACCTGTTCTCCTATTTTAATATCCTGAATCGACTTTAATCCGCCTGAGGTTGATACTAAAGTATCCCTAACGAAGCACTCTCCAACTATTCTGGCCGACTTTACAAATTTGGTATTGGGCCGCAAGCCCATTTCGTTCATGGCATATAAAATACGCCGGTGAACCGGCTTGAGTCCGTCGCGCACATCCGGCAAAGCGCGGGAAACGATGACGCTCATGGCATACGCCAAATACGACTCCTGCATTTCCTGGGTAATTTCCCGATTCTGTACCCGGGAGATGACAGGCCCCGCAATTTCTTTTTCCAGATTTTTTTTGTTCGTATTAGCCATAATGTAACTCAACCAAATAGGTGTCTTTTGGGACGCTATGAAGTTGTGGATTGCTTATGAACCTCCGTTTGTAGCCCATGCGAAGCATAAGATACAAACGAAGGTTCATTGGTCGAAAAGAGTATAATTATTCTTTACTCTTTTCGAATCCACAGCTTCATCGCGAGTGGAGCCGCTCGCAGGAAAGCGACGGAACGACCCAAAAGACATCTATTTGGTTAAGTTCGACTTACCTTTCTTCCGACAATGGCAATCCTTTATTCTTGTTATTCAAAATTGAATTCTGTAAAACCTTGCTTCCAGCCGGTGACGACACTTCCGCTTCACTGCTACCCAACAACTCCCCAATGCTGGCCCGCAAAAGATTAAAAGAGTTGATGACCGAAGTCATAGGCGAAGGAGCTCTAGCCGCCTCCGCCAGCTGGCGGATTCGCGCTTCTTCCAGTTTTCTTAAGTCCCGATCAGCAAAACGGTCGGCCGCTGGCGCTTCCAGTGTTTCCGCCGGATGCAACATGGCCACAAACCGGGCCTGCGTCGAACGGAACCAAACCAAAGCCACCAAAGAAAAAGAGGTCACCACGCAAAGCCACATCATGATGTGTCTGATATGTTCCGGCTGGCTGCGAATTTCTTGTAACAGTTTCATGAAAATAGGTTTAAATTTCTTCCGCCACTACTCACTTTTTACAAGATGTCTTCGTAGGCAAATAATACTTGATTTTCTAATCTCGTCGACAAAAATTCGGTACCGGTCGAAACCATCCCACCAAATTTTTGTTACCGACAGAGATTTCAAAAACCTTCGTTTATTTGCACCACTTAGCCATATTTGAAAAAAGTGAATGGGGAACTACAGAAATTTAGCTACTAAGCAAACTGAAGATATTATTACTTCTGAGGTCGCTCAAAGCTGCGAGTGGCACGGTTTGTCAACGACCCCAAGCTTGTCGAGGGGCTCTTGACAACACGAGCAACTTTGCGCGAGTCAGAAATCACGCTGGGATTTCTGACATACCGAAGAGGTAGTAATATCTTCAGTTTGCAATCTACAAAATAAATTTTAAATAGTTAAAATAACTAACTTGGTTTCTTCTTGCGGTAAGTTTTTCTTGGCAATTTTGAACTTGTCGGTCGTTTCCGGAGTCAGTCCCATTTCTTTCACAAACTTATCCGCCGGCTCGATGTCTATGTTTAAGTCAGGAACCTTGTAATGCATGGGGATGATTATTTTAGGTTCGATTTGGCCGACCACTCTCACCGCTTCTTTGTAATTAAGAGTGTACTTTCCTCCCACCGGAATAAGCAAAATGTCCACCGCGCCGATCAAGTCCACCTGATGATCTTCCAACTTCTCCTGTCCCAAATCCCCCAGATGGCAGATGGTCATGTCTTCCATTTTAATCAGGTAGATAGTATTCGGCCCGCGCTCCGCTCCTTGCATTTTATCATGAAAAGAGGAAATACCCTGCACAAAAACACCTTTGACTTCATATTCCCCCGGATTGCGAACCACCATCACCTCTTTTTCCGCCCCGTCCAAATTATTATGGTCGTAGTGTTCATGGGTAACCAAAACAATCTGATCTTTAATTCTTGGGGGCCACAAACCAATCTCCTTGGAAAAAGGGTCAATCAAAAGCGACACATCCTTTCCCTCCAATCGGAAACAACTCTGTCCAAACCAGCTGATAGTCATGCCTTCATTTTACCAAACTTTAGACCTTTTGCAAGACAAACTTTGACAGGTATTGACTTCGTGAATACAATAGCTAAAATACCCATATGAACTACGAACAACATTTGGAATCCATTGAAAAAGGTCAAGAAGCCGAAAACAACTTACAAGCTGCTAGGGAGCTGGTGCAAGAAGCCGAAACCGCCCGTCAAAAAGCTCTTTCAAATTACCAGCAAATCTTAGAACAAGGAAAATCGGAAATAACCGCCGAATATAAAACCGAGGCCTATCTGGAATACAAACAATATTTGGAGGAAGAAGCTACAAAGGCCTCCCGAATGGAGGACTATGAGCAGGCCTCTGTGCTTTTTAAAAAATTGTCCATCTTGAAAGAAGAACATGAAAACGCCGTTTCAGTTCCCCCAAGTCCTCTTTTGAATGAAATTGAATCTCTGCTGGAAAAACGCCAAATCACTGACAAAGCAGACCGACAGCATTTCATAAACCGGGCCAACTTTTTCGTCCAGAACAGAATACCGGAAGAGCGGATTTTAAAACTTATCGAAAAAGAAATGGAGACAAGGCCTATGGTTATGGCCGCCGCTCCCTGGACCGGTTTTTCCGGAAAAAAATAGAATTTCTCAAAAATTCAAAAGAGGCTCAAGGCCTCTTTTTGTTGAACTTGCCTTTATTGGGAAAAAAATGTAGGATAAAGCACTATTATGGAAACGACCGTTATAAACCCGACCAATCCCCCAGACGCCACTCCTCTTATCGAAAATGAATCCATGAAGGAGATTTTGGCTCAATACGAAACTGTTCTCCCCAAAAAAGGGGATGTTTTGGCGGGCGAAGTCATCTCAATCAGCAAAGGCGGCATTCTGGTGGACTTGGGTCTTTTGGGAACGGGGATTATTTACCCTTCGGAATTTTACGACAATCCGACTTTACACAAGTCGCTCAAGAAAGACGAGCAAATTTCTGTCATTCTTTTGGAATTGGAAAACGACGAGGGTTATCGCGAACTTTCTTTAAAGCAAGCCCAGATGACCACCGCCTGGGAAGATGTTCGGGAGAAAAAAGAAAAGGGAGAGGTTATCTCCACCCTTATCTTGAACATTAATAAAGGCGGACTAATTATAGAGGTCAACGGCATTCAGGGGTTTTTGCCTCTCTCCCAATTGGCTCCCGAACATTATCCCAAAGTGGAAGGCGGGGACACGGCCAAGATTGTCCAGACCTTGCAAAAATTCCGCGGGCAAACTTTTAGTGTGAAAATTTTGGATTTCTCCGAAGCGGAAAATAAATTGATTGTTTCGGAGAGAGCCATCATGAATGACAAACTCCGGGAAGAGATTACCAAATACAAGGTTAGTGATGTGGTAGAGGGCGTAATCACCGAAATTACGGATTTCGGGGCCTTTGTAAAAATCACCGAAAATCTGGAGGGATTGATCCACATTTCCGAAATTGATTGGAAGATCATTGATAACCCACGAGACTATTTGGCCATCGGTCAGACCATTTCCGCCAAAATAATCAACATTGAAAACGACCGTATCTCCTTATCGCTTAAAGCGCTGAAGACGGATCCGTGGGAAAATATAGAAGAAAAATTCAAAGTGGGGCAAACCTTGGAAGGAACGGTGGTTAAAATTACCAACTACGGACTGCTGGTTAAAGTTAGTGAAGAAATCATGGGGCTAATCCCCGCTTCTGAATTAAATAATCACCAGGGTCCACCTCCGCCAAATAGGACGAATGTAACCGGAGAAAAAATCAGCGTGGCGATTGTTTCCATAGACGCCAAAGAACACAAAATGTTGTTGACGATACAGAACTCCACTGCATAGCTATTAGTCTATTGCTTTCTTTTCAAGATGTCCTCTTGGACAAATTATCCTCGCTTCGTTCAATTTGCCGACTAAAATTCAGTACCCCTCCAAGAGTCGGACCGAATTTTAATTACCGGCCAAATTTTCACTCCGCTTCGGTAATTTGCAACCAATCGGTCATATTTGAACGAAAGCAACAGACTAATAGCTACATAAACTAAGAAATGAATGTTACAGTATAGTTGTAATGCCAAGACCAAAAAGAAAAACTGTAAAACCGCGGGCGCCGATAGGGAAAATCAGGCCGGAGCAGGTGCATAAGTCGTTGAAAGATTATAACCGCGCCCAATCCAAAAAAGAGATTGGGGAAATGTTAAAAGACGGTCGGAATAAAGCAGTTTATTCCGACCGGGAATTTTAATGAGCGTATATGCCAAAGGCATAGCGAATGTCAAAAAATTCCCATAAAAACCAGCCGTTTAAACGGCTGGTTTTTTAATCGGACAAAAAAAGACCTCGGTGAGGGGTTGGCTCCGCCAACCCCTCACCGAGGTAACTCACACTACCGTTTCGAGGATTTCTTCCTCGCCGGCTTTTTCGCCGGCTTTTTCGGCTCCCTCTCCGCTTGCTCGGCTGGATTGGGTGTCGCCGGAACACTGATGCCGGAGGGGTCTTCTCCAACACTCGCCGCCATGGTCGCGGCGAATGCCTGCTCTGTATCCGTTTTGGGGACGACGGTTCCTTTCCGGACAACCAACCCCCGGCGCTGTCTTTCTTCTTCAGAAAGTCCAGCCACGGCCTTGTCATATCCCATCCGGAGCATGACGCCGAGTTTGCCCAAACCGCTGAAGTTCTCGCCCTCCGCCGCAAACTCGGCGTGCTTGGCGAAGAAACCCTTCAACCGTTCGGGATACTGCAGAACCCGAATCTTGGAGAGTTCATCGCGCTCGACGAGCGCCATGACCCCATAGACCTTGCGGTCGTCCCTCTTTCCGGCTTGGTCCCAGGCCTTTTCGTAAAACGGCTTGGGCCCGAAGTCGTAAAACATGATGCCGGGCTTGCGGTCAAAGTAGAACTTGGTCTCGGTCAGAGTGGCCAGAGGCGTCAACTCTTTCCGATCGGCCTCCTGCTCGGTGCGGAATCCCTCAATCCTTTTCTGGAAATCCGCTTCGGCTTTTGTTTTCGCCTCCGCCGCCCGGACCCTCTCCTGCTCCTTTTTCTCTGCCGTCAGAATAGCGCGACGAAGAATGGAGTGGAGAGTTACGGCCTTGCCTTTCAGTCCGGCCGAATCCCGAGAAAGCTGGTCCACCGGCACAGAGGCGCCGGCTTCCATGATATCCTCGATGACTCGCTCAATGGCTCCTACAGCCCCGAGTGCCGTCACTTTGTAACCGTCAGATTCAATCAAGAGAGGATACAGATTACTCTCCCGCTTCAAATCGGGAACCTGAACGATGATCCTCCCGGCCTTCTCACTCTTCTCCTTCAGTTCGGCCAAAGTGAGCTGTTCGCCGGCCATGGACTCCAGTTCCTTCACCTGGTCCTCGTGCCGCCGATGCCCCGCTTCCAGAGTCCGCTCGTGCAGATTCTGCAAAGAGGCCAGGACCTTGTGGGCCGAGCTGTTCTTCCTGAACGACTCGTGGAGGTTAAAAATCCCTCCATACATTGGCAATCCGTTTGGTCTGACTTTTCCGTCCTTGCCGCCGGACTTCATGTCCGCCGACGACTCAACCAAGAAACCGACCCGGACGAGATCATCCAGCGTCGAGAGCACCCACCGGCGAAAATCCGGACAGGTTTTGACCAGCGCGTCGGCGTAAGCGGTAACCGCCACTTCCCGATAGGCGGCTTCGTCGTAAGAGAGCATCTCCTTGATGTCTCCCTGGATTGCGGCAAAGTCAGCGTGATAAAGCGGCTGCTCTTCCTCGGGCAACTGTTCGTACGCCCGAACGAAGGTGACGCTGTCATGCATCTGGGTAGCGATCTGGGCGGAGTACATCCTGAACTGTTCCAAATTCGCCAGTCGCTCTGCTGATGACAGAATGGCCGTAATGTCCCTCTTTGGGATTTTCGGCGCCCCCAGCTTGAACTTCGGCGTGGTCTTCATAGCAGCAGGAGCAGGAGCGTTAGGGCCACCCTGCTTTTGATTTTGAACGGGAAGAGCAAGAGAGATTCCCTTTAATTTCAGGGCATCCCCAATCGTTCCCCCGCTTTCTTTGGACTTTTCTTCTTGGGACATTGTATTGTCCCTCCTTTCTTACTGAATTTATTGAAATTGATTGTCAAAGGCGGGCTTTTGCCCCGCTAACTGATTGGTTTATATGTTATCAAAAATAAACTCCCTTGTCAAGTTTCGCGTCTAACGCTAACTTGGCAAGGGAGTACAAAAGTTTACTTCAACCAGCTTGGTTTGGCTTCGGCCAAAGGAGGAGGCGCCTCCGTCTCGGCCACTCGCTTGACTTTCAGAGTGATGGCCTCCTCGCAGACCTCGGCCGAAAGTTCAAAGTAGACAAAGCCGGAACCGCCGTCGTGGACCTTGGCAAAGAGCGGAACAAACGACTCAGCTCTCTTGCTCATAAAGTCCAAGTTGATATATGGGCTGTGTACTAGGACATTGAAACCGAAAGCGCTGTCCTCGCCGAATCGCCCAAATTTCACCCAACGGAATTTTTTGTTTCCGCCAGCCGGCCGGAGACGAAAGACCAGACGATGGAACTGTACTTCTGTTTCATCCACCCAAGGGAGAAAAGTAATCTTCCCCTCTGTTTTCTCCGCCATATCACCATCAGCGATGGCCGGATGATAGACCCGCCGAACTTCTTCCCGGGTCAGGTGAATCTCCGGCGCCGGAAAAATCAGTTCAGGAAAGTTTACTTCCCCCACCAGTTTAATTGGCGTGTCACCGGCAAAAGTGGCCTCCAGCGCTACCGCTAAGTCCCGCCAGTACAACCGATGAAACTTTTGATCAGAAACCTGTTCCAACAAACCATTCATCTTTGTCTCGCTCTTCATAACTCAATCTCCTTTCCGACCAAGGACTTAACCCTGGTCATTCCTCTTTTGTGTTCTTGTAAATACTGCTCTATTTTGGCGTCTTCTCCATGGGTGTAAACCACCACCTCCGGATTGAGCCGTTCCTCCAGTTCTTCGCCAGCCGTTTTATCCATATGCGCCGAAAGATTGAAACTCTTCACCTCGCACATCCGGCGGAAAAGTTGTTCATTGAAAAGTAGGAATTCTCCTTTCGTGCTATTCTTCAGGGCATACCCTTGCCCGCAAGGGTCTTGGTAGTTGACCATGAAAATAGCAGCATTGTCCCGATAAATAAACTGCTCAGCCCATTTGGCGGACAAGGTCTCCGCATACATCATACCGGAAGAGGCGATAACTACCGCCGGTTGGCCGCTCTGCATAAATTTCCGGCGCTCTTGTTTGTTTCGAAAACCTCCGGCATATTGGAAAAGGTCTTCCCCCAGATAATCCTGATAAATCTGACTGGTCCGACGCGAACCGTCAATGTAGAGCGGGGATATTCCGCCCCGGTCCAGAATAGTGTAAACATCCTGCGTCCGGTCAATGGACAAGGCCGCAATCAGAACCTGTCCGCCATTGTCCAACACTTTTTGGGTGCTAGCCACTAGCTCGGCCTCAATTTTCTGACGATCATCAAAAATATCGCTGACATAGGTTGATTCCCTATTCAAAAACTTGCAATGATCTAACTTTATCTTCGGCGCGCCGGCCATAAGCGACCGGTCATGAAAACAGATGTCATTGGTAAAAAAATAGTTTTCTCCCAGATAGGTAATCAGAAAAGATAGCGAACCCAGGATGTGATTGGCAGAAATAGGGTAAACCATAATTCCATTAGCCAACCCCTTGACTTTGCCTTCCTCTAGCGGTTTGATAGCCACTTCTGTTTCCCGCATTTCCGATTCCGAAAAAGGGGACGGGGTTCTGTCTATCTCATGCCCCCTCAACCCCTGCCGCCAGCCGACTTTCGCCAGTTCAATAGTAGCCGGATGAGCAAACATCTGTACTCCCGGGAATTTACGCAAAACCCGCGGAGCCATCCCCATATGATCATAATGGGCGTGAGAAAAGAAAAGATAATCCAGAGGGCCGTCATATTCCGGCTCTCCGTCTGGAAATCCTCCACCCCAGTCAATGCCGAGATAGATATGGCCAAGCTTTAAGCGGTAGAAGCTTTTTCCGATAAAATTCGCTCCGCCGCCAGCTAAGAAAGATACTTTACTCATAGACGCTCTCCTTTTCTGAATACTGTTCTTGTTCCGGTTGCCGGAGAATCTCCATTCCTCTGGCAATCCGGCCCGCATCAGATTTGTACAACCCCTTAGGCAAATTGCCTTGGGGCAAATTCTCCAATTCAAACCAGTCGACATCATCAGTTTCAGTACTGTGTTTAGACAGCCGTCCGATGATAATTTCACAATCGACCAAAATTACTTCATGGTCGCCTCGGGTTGGTTCCCGAAAAAGTTCCCGCACCGGTTTGAGTAAAAATCCGGTCTCTTCGATGCCTTCTTTGACGGCCGTCAGAAGAACCTTTGGTTCTGAAATGCAAGGCAATTCAGTAACCATTTTCAGGAAAGACACATATTCTGTTTCGGTCATCAGACGGACTCCGCCACCCTCAGCGGGAATCCGCACTTCCACCGGAAGAATTTTTGTTATCTGGGTAAAAATATCACCTTCATGGGATTTTACTCCTCCTCCCGGCAAACCCCAACCGGCCGGTTTTCCGCCGGCGGCCACTTCGCCCTTTTCATGGACCAGCAAAATTTGTTCTTTCTGGTCCAGTGTCCGCCTAATCAACAGTTTGACCGTCTTTTCGCTGGAAAACACAACTACCTCCTTACTGAATACATGAATTGTCAAGATGCTTAATTGGTGTTAAGATAACATAAAAACATTGACATTGTCAAACTTGGCTGTTATAATGGCCATGTTCATTAAAAACCCCTAGGAGGGTGTATGAGTCAAAAAGTTCTCATCACCGCTCAAGAGTTATTCGAGTATCTCTGTCAAAACCAAAATGATGTCTCCTGCGTGCAAGCGCCGGGAGGCCGAGATTTGCTCGCCTTTCTCTCTGAACGGTTGAAGATCAGATCCAAAATTGTCACTGATCAAATTCTGAACGAGCTGGTCTTATTCAGAATGATTTTGAAAGAATACTATAAGAATAAATTGTTCCGTATTAAACTGCTGGCCACCGACTGGGGTCAGGCGGAAATACCGGAATCCATGCTTAAATCGGCGCCGGAATCTGAAACAAAAATTCAGAAGGTCCGAAAGTTTGCCGTCTTTATTGACTACAAAAATATCTCCGACGGCATGGGCAAAAACGGGCGCGGTCTGAAAAGTTTTCGTTCACTTCTCCAGCCCATTTTAGATCAGGGAGAAATAATTTTCGGCTTTGCCTTTGTGCCCAGCCACTTTGTCACCCGCCTTCCCGTCATGGAACTGACTTATAAATATGGGATTCGGGTAATTATCTGTCCTCGGCAAATCGAGGGGGTTATTACTAAAGACAAGGACTCGGTCGATGCCCAAATGGATTCGCTGGCTCGGGATTTTATTGAACACGCCAGCGGAATCACCGATGTGGTGATTTTTTCCGGCGATGCTGATTTTCAAGATTTAGTCAGGTTTGCCGTCTGGCGGCAAAAAACCGTCACGGTCATGGGAGCCAGAGAATCAATCTCTGGTCGGTTTCTGGAAATGGCCGAAGAAAAAATCATTGGAGTCGCCTATTGTTAATCTGTTATTTTTTCCTCATTTTTCACGGCGGGAATACCCCGCCGTTTTTGTTTGCTTTTTTTAAACTTTTATGTTACACTATTCTAACTTATGAAGTCCATCTTTAAATACATCCTGATGGTTTTTGTCATTCTACTCGGCCTGTCCGGCCTTTTTGCTTTGCTGGAAAAACCGTTTGCCTCTCAAACAAGCGCGGATATTTCCCTTTCCCAAGTGGTCAGCAAAATTAACAGCGGGGAAGCCAAAGAAATTGTGGTCAAGGGCGATGTGTTGGAAGTAAAAACAGCTGAAGAAAATAAAATTTTCAAGTCAAAAAAAGAGCCGGGAATTTCCATCGCGGAAACATTAGTCAATCTGGGAGCAGAAAAAGATAAACTCGGTCAAGTCAATATTAAAGTCAAAGAAGAAAACGGTTTTCTTTTCTTCCTGGTCAATATCATCCCCTTCGTTCTGCCCCTTTTGTTTATTCTTCTGATTTTCTGGTTCATGTTCCGCCAAACCAAACAAGGGGCGATGCAGGCCTTCAGTTTTACCAAAACAAAGGCACGGCTAGCCCTGCCCAGTAACAAGAGAAAAATCACTTTTAAAGATGTGGCCGGACTGCAGGAAGTTAAACAGGAAATTGAAGAAGTGGTGGAATTTTTGAAAGAACCGGCTAAGTTCCATAAACTGGGCGCGCGCATTCCCCGTGGTATTTTACTAATCGGCGCCCCCGGCACCGGCAAAACTTTGCTCGCCAAAGCAGTCGCCAACGAAGCCAATGTTCCTTTTTATTTCGTCTCCGGCTCGGAATTTGTGGAAATGTTCGTGGGGGTCGGCGCTAATCGCGTTCGGGATACCTTTGAACAAGCCAAACAAACCGCCCCAGCCATTATCTTTGTGGATGAAATTGACGCCGTCGGACGCCATCGCGGGGCCGGACTAGGCGGAGGCCATGATGAAAGAGAACAGACCTTGAACCAGATTTTGGTAGAAATGGATGGCTTTGAGAGCCGTGATGCCGTTATTGTGATGGCCGCCACCAATCGCCCGGATATTTTAGACCCCGCTCTTTTACGGCCGGGCCGCTTTGACCGTCGCATCATTTTAGATATTCCCTCTCTTAATGACCGGGAAGAGATTTTAAAAATTCACGCCGAAGGAAAGCCCCTTAACAAAGAGGTTAAGTGGCGAGTAGTAGCCGAAAGAACGGCTGGTTTTTCCGGCGCCGATTTGGCCAACTTGGTCAATGAAGCGGCTATTTTAGCCGCCCGCCAGGAACAAAAAGATATTTCCCAGGAAAATCTTTTGCTGTCAATTGAAAAAGTGATGCTCGGGCCGGAGAGAAAAAGCCACGCCCTTTCCAAGAAAGAAAAAGAGATTACCGCTTACCATGAAGCCGGCCATGCTTTGCTCGCCGCCTCTTTACCAAAATCCGACCCGGTCCATAAAATTTCCATTATTTCCCGAGGCCGGGCCGGCGGTTACACTTTGAAACTACCCAGCGAAGACAAGCACCTCCGAACCAAGCCGGAATTTGAAAGCGAATTGGCCATTTTGATGGGCGGATACACCGCCGAAAAATTAATCTTCAAGGAAATCACCACCGGCGCTTCTAACGACTTGCGCGTCGCTTCAGAAATCGCTCGCAAAATGGTCACGGAATATGGAATGTCCGATGCTTTAGGACCGATGACCTATGGAGAAAAAGAAGAGCTGGTTTTTCTGGGTAGAGAAATATCCTCGCATAAAAACTACTCCGAGAGCATTGCCCGGCAAATTGATCAGGAAATGAAAAAATTCATCTCTAAAGCGCTTCTCACCGCCAAAAAAATCTTGGGCCAAAAAATAGCTACTCTTCATCGGATCGCCCAGGAACTAATTAAAAAAGAAACTCTCGAACAGAAAGAATTCTACGCTTTGCTCAAAGCCTAAAAGATAATAAGATTAGGTATCCTTGCCGAAGTGTCGGGGGCGCGTAGCTCAATGGTAGAGCGGCGATCTTATAAGTCGCAGGTCGGAGGCTCGATCCCTCCCGCGCCCACCAAATTATGAATCTCAAAACAGGAATAAAAATTAGCTTAATCGGAACAGCTATTGAAGCGGTGGGAATATTTTTGGATATTCTTCATCATCTTAAAATTGGCCTGGAGACACCGGAAGGATTACTGACCTTCAATCATGCTCTTATCTTTATTGGATTTATAATAAATTTTATTGGGGTTTTAATGACTCTAAAGTCCCGGGTAAAATAAGAACAGGGGGCGGTTAGCTCAGTGGTAGAGCGTCTCGTTTACACCGAGAAGGCCGGGGGCTCAATCCCTCCACCGCCCACTACTTCGCTACTTCGTAGCTTCGAAGTGCGCAGCACAAATTATGCTCAACATCGTCTACGAAGACAGCGAGATTTTAGTTTTAAACAAGCCATCCGGAATTTCGGTGCACAAAACTCACCCCCAAGATCCTCATAAAACTTTGGTTGATTTTATTCTGGAAAAATATCCGGAAATTAAATCCGTCGGCGAAGACCTTCTTCGTCCGGGGATAGTTCACCGTTTAGACAAAGAAACTTCTGGACTGATGATCGTGGCTAAAACCCAAAAGGCCTTTGAGTATTTCAAGAATCTTTTTCAAACCAGACAGATTAAAAAAACCTATCTGGCCTTAGTGCATGGTCAACTCAAAGAAAAAAAGGGACGGATTGAATTGCCTTTGGGAAAAATCGGCACCAAGCAAACCACCCGCCTAATCGGCAAAAAAGAACTCAAGGAGCGGGATGCGATTACTGACTATGAAGTAATTCAAGAATTTATTAGGGGCAAATCAGCCATACACCTACCTGAAAACTCCCGAGCGACAAGTCGAGGGTCGAAGGTAGGTCGTATGGCTGATTTGCCTATCTATTCTTTGTTGTATGTTTACCCCCAAACCGGCCGTACTCATCAGATTAGAATTCATCTTAAATCCATTGGTCACCCAATCGTTTGCGACCAAATTTATGGAGGCAAAAGCAATGTTTGCCCCCCGGAACTTGGCCGTCTTTTTTTGCACGCCCAAAAATTGGAATTTAAACATCTGGACGGGCAAAATTTAGTTCTGGAAGTTGACCCACCTACAGAATTGACTAACTTCCTAAATTCATCTAATATAACACAGTAATTAAACTATTCTTATGACTCATTTGCTTTCCGCTTTTCATAAAACAATCTTTTCTAAAGCCCCCGCGCCGGTGAGAGTCGGCGACACGGTCAGGGTTTATCAAAAGATTAAAGACGGCGCTAAATTCCGCACTCAAGCTTTTGAAGGGATTATTATCGCCCACAAGCATGGTTCTCAACCGGGAGCCACCATCACCGTTCGTAAAACCAGCGGCGAATACGGCGTGGAAAGAATTTTTCCTTTGTACCTGCCGACCATCGAAAAGATCGAGGTAGTTAAAAGCTCCAAAGTCCGCCGGGCCAAACTTTACTATCTCCGCGGTAAGACCTCCAAAGAAACCAGACGGAAACTCAAAACAAAGATGGCGGAAAAAGCGGTGGCGGAAATTCCCACCAAAACCCCGGTTATTGAGACGACTGAATAAATATTTTGTGGATAACTAATTGGAATACGCTCTCACCTTGAGTTATAATTAAGTTGTGAAACCTCTAGGAAAGGTATCGACAAGTTGGTCCACAAAATTAGCCTACGCTGTAGGGCTTATCACGACGGACGGTTGCCTGTCTAAAGATGGGCGTCATATTAATTTAACCTCAAAAGACAAAGATCAAATCTGCACATTTAAGAAATGCTTGGGGATTAAAAACAAGGTAGGATTAAAAACTGGTGGTTTTGTTAAGAATAAGAAATACTATAATCTACAGTTCGGCGATGTCTTATTTTACAGATTTTTATTAGATATTGGATTAACTTCTGCCAAGTCAAAAACTTTAAAGTCCTTAAAAATACCAAATAAATATTTCGCTGATTTTCTTAGGGGGTCTCTTGATGGGGACGGTACTTTCTACTCTTACTGGGATAAGAGATGGGCTTCAAGTTTCCTATTTTATTTAGGATTTATTTCTGCAAGCTTAGAACATCTTGAGTGGTTACAAAACAAAATTTATTTTCTATACAAAACAAAGGGACATCTTAACAAATCATCTAATAATAAGGCATATCAACTAAAATATGCCAAAACCGAAGCAGAAGTTATAATTAAAAAAATATATTATTTGCCTAATATTCCAAAACTAGATAGGAAGTTTAAAAAAATTAACAAAGCATTAAAAATAAACCGAGAACATAACGCGCGGGTGTCGTAACGGTAGCCGAGCATGCTTGAGGTGCATGTGCCCGCAAGGGCGTGGAGGTTCAAATCCTCTCCCGCGCACCAAAACTAACTTTGGGCTCATAGTTCATTGGTAGAACGCGTCATTGACATTGACGAGGTAGTAGGTTCAATTCCTACTGGGCCCACTAAATATAAAAACCAGATAATCTGGTTTTTATATTTTCCACAGCTCAGTGGTAGTTGTTTAAAGTTTTTGATATAATAACTATATGGAACAAGTTAAAAGAAAAGTTAATACATCATGGCGCAGTAATCTGGCTTATGCCATTGGCCTTATTGCTGCCGATGGGTGTTTGAATAAAGACAGGAGACATTTATGGTTTTCCTCCAAAGACTTGCAACTAATCGAAACGTTTAAAAAGTCCCTGCGTCTTAGTAACAAAATCGGCAGGTATGCTAGGGGTGGAGAAAAAGAAAAAAGATACTTCTATCTTTCTTTTGGCGACATTTATTTCTATAAATTCTTAAATACAATAGGATTAACTTCGGCTAAATCTAAAACTATAAAACATGTTGATGTCCCTAGATTGTATTTCTCAGATTTTTTAAGAGGACTTTTTGATGGAGATGGCAGTTTTTATACTTTTAAAGACAAAAGATGGCCAAATAGTTTTTCGTTTAAGTTGTCTATAGCTTCTGCGAGTTTAGATTTCTTAAACTGGCTCAAAGGTATTTTAACTAAATACTATGGTGTGAAAGGTTACATACACAAAGGTGACGGAGTGTGGAATTTAGAATATGTTAAAGGAGATACGAAGAAACTTTTTAGCGTCATGTACTATAATAGAAATGCCTTGCGCTTAGAAAGAAAATACTGTAAACTAAGAGATGCAATTCAGCAAGATAAACATTGGGGAATTCCCCAATTGCAAAAACAAAGAAATGCCGCGGTAGCTCAGTGGCAAGAGCGCAGCCCTGAAATCTTCGGGGCCTGACCCGGAAACGGATCATGAGAAAAACTGGGTGAATTCGGGGGAAACCTGTTACCAAACAGAAAATCCCGAGCCAAGTCCCGATGGGTTTAAGTATCGGGAAAGGTGTAGAGACTAGCGAGTGAGTCCCAACAATAACCTCGCACCAGCGCCCAGCTCCTCGCCGAAAGGCAGGATGATGAGATAGTCCACATAGCTTCGGAAGAGGCTGGCGTCGTCAGTTCGATTCTGACCCGCGGCACAAGCAAATAAAACACCCCTTCTGGGGTGTTTTATCTTGACTTATCCACAGCTATCCACAAAAACTATTTTTATTTTCCGAACCCGTTGGTATAATTAAAGCTATACACGCTACAGGGATTTAAAAAGATATCCACAATAAGACAAAATAGCAGATGAGATGCAGACAGTTGCCATCAACTGTCTGCGACACAAAATGAGAAAAGACCGAACAAAAGCTGAGCAAATGCGCCGAGCCGGCAAAAGTTATAAAAAGATTCACAAACAGTTAGGTATTCCCATTGCCACCTTAAGTGACTGGTTTCGAAATGCTCCTTGGTCTATTGAGATTAAAAATAAATTGGCAGAGGAATCTTCTTTCAGCTCCCCAGAGAAACTAAAGTTATTAATTGCCTCTAATAAAGAGAGGTGGTTCCAATGGCACAAAAAATATGAAAATGAAGCAATAGAAGAATTTACTAATCTAAAGAATAACTCTCTTTTTGTTGCTGGTCTAATGTTGTATTGGGGAGAGGGAACGAAAAGAGGACATGCCATGCGACTTAGCAATAGCGAACCAGAAATGATCAGGGTATTCCATTCGTTTTTAGTATTGATTGGTATTCCCAAAGAAAAGATATTTGTGAGCTTACTTTTGTACCCAGACCTTATAGATAGCGTCCAAAAGAATTTCTGGGGCAAAGCGGTAGGAATACCACTATCACAGTTTAAAAAATCCATAACAATCATTGGTCGACACCCTACCAGAAGACTCTCTTACGGTGTTTGTACTATTCAAGTATATAGTAGTGGTTTAAAGACAAAGATTATGACCTGGATTGAAATGTGTAAAAACTTTTTGCTATTATCCAATTCTTCTGGCGAATAACGATTGCACGATAAGAAAATATGTAGTATAAAATACATACATCTGCGGGTATCGTATAGCGGCATTACGGCCGGTTGCCAATCGGTCGACAGGGGTTCGACTCCCCTTACCCGCTCCAAGATGAAAAAGTTTCAAAAAAAAGTTGACGACTGGGTATCCCAGTATAAAATTGGGTATTTTAAGCCATTGGAAATCTTGGCTCGTTTGACCGAAGAAGTCGGTGAGCTGGCCCGGGAACTCAATCATCGCTTCGGACCAAAAAAGAAAAAGACTACGGAAGAAAATAAAGAAATCGGAGATGAGATTGCTGATATTATTTTCACTTTGGCTTGCTTGTCAAATTCTCTGAACATAAATACAGACAAGCATCTCAAAAAATGCATTGATAAGTGCTACCAGCGTGATAAAAATCGTTGGGATAAAAAATAAAATCCGGAAAAATCCGGATATCTAGCCGCGGAATTTGGCCGCTTCCATCAGACGCTTGCCGGCATGGATGTAAGCAGCGATTCCCATGCTTACCTTATGAGTTTGACTTTCCAAGAGGACTTTATGGAAAGCGCGTTTCATTTTGGCTTCCAGCCGCGTGTTGACTTCTTCTTCGGTCCAATCAAGTCGTTCCAAATTCTGGACCCATTCAAAGTAGGAGACCGATACACCGCCGGCATTGGCCAAAATATCCGGGATTCTGAAAATACCACGGTCAAAAAGAATATCGTCAGCTTCAATCGTTGTCGGACCATTGGCCGGTTCGGCAATAATTTTAGCCTGGATTTTATCCGCGTTATCTTTGGTAATAACATTCTCCAGCGCCGACGGGAGCAGAATGTCACAAGAAAGAGTCAGAAGTTCTTCATTAGTAATTCGTTCAGCGTCGCCAAAATTTATCACTGAACCAGTTTGCTGTTTTACTTTTTCAACCGCCATCGGTTTTAAGCCATGTGGATTATAAATACCGCCTTGAGAATCTGAAACTGCCGTAATTCTGAATCCGGCCTCTTGGAAAAGCTTGGCCGCTATACTGCCGGCATTGCCAAAACCCTGAATCACAACGGTTGCTTCTTTTTTTACATATCTCCCACATTTAAGCGCTTCCAGAACGGTAACAAAAGTTCCACGCGCCGTTGCTTCGTGGCGGCCCAAAGAACCGCCGAGAACAATCGGTTTACCCGTCACGACTGCCGGGCAGGTATAGCCGACGATTTTGCTGTATTCATCCATTATCCAAGCCATGATTTGGGCATTGGTATAAACATCCGGTGCCGGAATATCCTTATACGGTCCAATCAGAGGCGCGATTTTTTCCGTGTATTCCCGCGTTAGCCGTTCAAGAACAGCTGGAGACATTTTCTTGGGAAAATAATCGCGAAGATAGGCGATTCGTTCCGTCGCAAGACCTTCATAGCTTGGAGCAACACCGCCTTTGCCGCCACCAAAAGGCAGCTCCATAACGGCGGTCTTCCAGGTCATTCCCATGGAAAGAAAAATAACTTCGGCTTCACTAACATCGGGATGATAGCGGATGCCGCCCTTGGCCGGACCGCAATGGGTATTGTGCTGGGAACGATAATAAAGGAAAGTCGCCTCGGTGCCATCGTCAATCGGTATCACGATTCGACCTTTTAAGAGTCGCTCCGGCTCAAGAAGTTTTAAATAGGTTCTGTCCGGCATATCTAAGTAAGGCCGTGCTCGTTCAAGGTTGGCTAAAATCAGCTGTCTTGGATCCACAGTTTTTTCTCCCTGTTATTCTTAATTTTTTAAAAATCTTTTAGTCAAAGATACCATATTTCAGCAAATCGTCAAAAGTTGACTTGGGTACCCCAAATATGCTACAATTACCCCATAAGGTCCCGAAAGGGATTTTTGCTTTAAAAGGCCCAATAAATAAGGCCTTTTAATATAAATATGATTACAAAAAAGAGCTTATTAATGGCTTTTTTGCTATTAATGGCTGTATCGCTAAGTTCTCTGCCAAACACGGCTTCTGCTTCAGTTTTTGACTGGATTTTGAGGAATAATGTTGATTACAAATCCTCGTTCCTTTTTTTTGCCGGAATTAGCCAAGAAACAGGGCTACAACTTATTGACGAGCCCGTTTCCAGTGAGAAGGTTACTCCTTGGCAATTCATCAACAGCTCGGCGGTTATGGCCATGAATGTGCCGATGTCCGGCAAAAAGACCGCGAGTAAATTTGGACAGAAAACCTATATCGTATCGTCTACTGCCTACTCTTCCACCAAAGACCAGACCGACGAGACTCCGTTTATCACTGCCATGGGAACTCATGTCCGTGATGGAGTAGTCGCCGCCAACTTTTTGCCTTTGGGAACAGTCATTAAAATTCCTGAAATTTTTGGCGACAAAGTTTTCGTCGTCGAAGACCGCATGAACTCAAAATACACTTACAAAATTGACCTTTGGTTTCCCACCAGAGCGGAGGCCAAAGAATGGGGATTGAAAAAAATCAAAATCGAGATTGTTTCCTAATTTTTAGAAAATCAAATCAAACAGAAACCGCGCCCACAAGCGCGGTTTCTGTTTGATTTGATTGACCTCGAATTATCCACTAGATTTCGAGGACCATTTTGTGTATAATACTAATATGACAAAACGGTGCACAAAATGTAAAATTGAAAAACCTATAAGTCAATTTAGTTTTAAGATAAAAACTAGAGGATTAAGACAGTATCAATGCAAAAAATGCTCTAGAAAACTATTAAGAAGCCATTATAATAGAAATAAAACATATTATGTAGAAAAAGCTAGAAAACGGAACGATAGAATTAAGTTAGAAATATTAAATTTTATTCAAGGTTATTTATTAGAACATCCATGCATTGATTGTGGGGAAACAGATCCTGTTGTTCTAGAATTTGACCACAAACATAAGAAAGATAAATTTAAAGAAGTGTCATTGTTAATAAGAGGGCGATATCCTATACAGATAGTTAAAGACGAAATGCAAAAATGTGAGATAAGATGCGCTAATTGTCACAGAAGAAAAACAGCAAAGCAATTTAATTGGTTCAAGGGTAAGGACGCCCTCGTAGCTTAACGGAAAAGCACTGGTCTTCGGAACCAGGTTTATGGGGGTTCAATTCCCTCCGAGGGTACTAACAATTTAACATCCGTCCCTAGCTCAACTGGTAGAGCACACGCCTCTTAAGCGTCGAGGTTCTGGGTTCAAATCCCAGGGGACGGACAAAATAGTAGCCAAAATAAAAACGGGATTTAATTCCCGTTCATTATAACTTCAAAAGCAACATATTCTAACGATCGTCCGAGAAGTTTACGATTCGCTCTTATGGCCTCGACATGACTTTTAGCCAATGGTTCAATTTTCCTGAAGGATACTTTTTTGAATAAATCATCTAAACTTCCAAAAATAACTTTCCCAATAATGCCGTGCCGTCTCGAACCACTATAGCCACATGAAAGTGTTACTCCACGGCCAGTATAAATTTGATTTCTATTCCAGCATCTTTCCGCCTTTCTGATTTCAAAAATCTTGCCTCTGGAGAAATCATTGAAAGCATCCTTAGTTAAAGGTACAAAAATATTCTTTATTTCCATTGCCCCTCCGATCGGTAGTTTGGAAACAATATAACAGAATCATATGTTGTTTGCCAGAACTAAATAATTCTCCTCAACCTCTGCACTTCTTTTTTCAGCGCTTCCAAAAATATTTCCAAATTCCGAAGAGTAGTTTCTCGGCCAAGAGTAACGCGCAAATTCCCCCAGTTTTTTCCGCCAGCTGGCGGATAACCTAAAGCGGAAATTACATGAGACGGGCCGGTTTCGGAAGTGGTGCAAGCCGAACCGGTAGAAACGGCCAAGCCCTGACGACTCAAACCAAGCATCAACATTTCTCCGTCCATATCTTTAAAAGAAATATTAATATTATTGGGCAGACGGTTTTTAGCATCTCCGTTTAATTTTGCATCAGAAATTTCTGATTGAATTTTTCCAATCAACCAGTCCCGCAAACCGGCCAAGCGTTTAGATTCTTTTTCTTTACCTTTTTCTGCTAGTTCCAAAGCCAAAGCCAGGCCAGCCGCTGAAGCGATATTTTCCGTACCGGCCCTTAGTCCTCTTTCCTGCGAACCCCCAAAAATCATCGGCTCCAGCTGAACTTTATTTTTCTTAAACAAAACACCAACTCCTTTCGGCCCGTAAATTTTAGAGCCATTAAAAGACAATAAATCGACTCCCAGTGTCTCCGGCCGAATATTTAAAAATCCCGCCGCCTGACAGGCATCGGTGTGGAAAATAGTTTTTAGTTTCTGGTTTTTAGTTTTTAGTTGTTTTATGCCAAGAGAAATCTCTTTGACTGGTTGGATAGTGCCGATTTCATTGTTGGCATATTGGATAGAAACTAAGATTGTATCTGACCTAACAGCTTTGATTACTTTTTCAGGATTAATAACACCATTTTTCTCAACGGAAACATAATCAACCCAGAATCCTTCTCTTTCTAACTGCTTGCAAGCCCGCAAAACTGACATATGTTCGATGTTGGTAGTAATAATGTGTTTCCCTTTATTTTTGTTAGCCCGGGCCAATCCCAAAACAGCCAGATTCACCGACTCCGTTCCGGACCCGGTGAAAATAATTTCATCCGGTTTTACGCCCATCAAAACAGCAATTTTCCGACGAGCTTCTTCAAGAATCTTTTTGGCCTCCGTCCCAAACGAATGAACAGAAGAAGGATTGCCAAAAAAACGGGCCGTAATTTCTCCCATTAAATCAGTAACTCTCGCATCAACCGGAGTCGCGGCGGCATAATCCAGATAAATTTGTTTTTTATTCCTAGGCATAATAGGGCACTCTTAAAGAGTGCCCTATTATGCCTTAAATTATGCTAACAGTCAAAGAGAGCGTAATATCCCAATAGCTTGGAATCACTTAACCAAGTAAGCTGATTCCATATGTC
>CAZOKW010000004.1:0-41739 GCA_964580765.1 uncultured Candidatus Saccharibacteria bacterium | reverse complement strand
TTGTCAACGACCCTGTTCTGACAGGGCTCTTGACAACGCGAGCAACTTTGCGCGAGTCAGAAATCTCGCTGGGATTTCTGACGACCGAAGGGGTATTACAACAAGCTATGATAACTGTTTCCACTTTACCTTCCTCCCTTTTCTATTCTGTTCCGCCACATACAATTCTTCAAAAATGCCTCCAATCAAGGGATATTTCTTGGATTCTTTCAGAGAAACCCACGCGTACTGGTCATTTTCCCCGTCATGCAAAATAACTTTTCCGGAAACATAATCGGCAATACAGGAAATTACTAAGGAATTTGGACCGTCGCCATGCACTGTGGCCAAACTGGTAATGTATTCCACATTTTTAACCTTAATCCCCACCTCTTCCTGCAATTCCCGCGCCAGCGCCTTTTCTAAAACATTGTACCAATAATCCTTGGATTCTTTGGGAGTATTCTCGTAGTCCGCCGGATCCAAATGCCCTCCCGGCACGGTCCACATTCCGGGAAATCTTTTCTTGGTCATTGACCGCCGGGTAATTAAATATTTACCCTTTTTAACCACAATCGCCGTAATAACAATTTCGTAAAGATGATATTCGTTTGCCATGTGTTTTTGTTTTCCTATTAAAAGTACTATTCAATTAGTTTATATAAAAGAAGAAATAATTCAAGTTATTTTTTTATTTTATTTATTGAATCAACCGAAATCCAAGCCGACATCATTCCAAAACCTTTTTTATCAATCTGGAATGGTTTAATCTTAACGGGATTTTTTAAAAATATCAAAAGGCAGTATTTCTTGTTTTTAAAAAGATGTAAAGCATCCAGAGACCGAGTGGGGACAGTTTTTGCGAAAACTTGCAGACAAAAACTATGTCCCCCGAGGGCTCTCGAGATGCCGATATCTTTTCCATATTTTTTTAAAATCTCCAAAACCTTGTCCTGATTCAAATCGGAAAATTGAAGAACCTTTGCCACTGTCGCTTTTATAGTCACTGGCTCTCCGGAGTTTTTGAAATAAACCGTTTCTCCGGCTTTGATTCTATTCCAAGGAGCAGATCTGGCCATGTACCAGCGCGACTCGATCTTTTTTTCTCCGCTCAAAATCTTTTCTGTCAGTCCCCAGGATTTTTTCATTATAGCCACGTGATCCATATTGAATTTATTTGTTGACTTTTGTCACTATTTTAAATAATATAAAAAAACTAGTTTTTTGAAAATGGAAGCAGGGAACCAAACATGGGAAATATTGGGATGATCTATAATTTGTTAAAACACCATAAAACAGTTTTAATTTTTCAACTTCCAAATTCTGGTGGAAGGGTACAACGAGATATCTTTCGGGGCGTAACCAATATTAAGCTTTTCCATGACCATATTACTTTTGTTGGAAAATCATATAACGACCCACAAGTTTCTGTAAGATTCACAGACATAGAAGTTATAAGGATTAGCTTTGCTTTTAACACGAACAAGATATCAAAGATTGAGATACGCGCCGGAGAGGCACGCGTACGATATAATCACCCCCCAGGACCAGATTTATAGGTCCATAAATATCTACCGCTTGAGGCCCCAAAAGGCCTTTTTTATTTCTTAAAATTCCAGCTTTTCTTTTTCAAAACCAAACAACTTTTCATTAATCAACTCAATCTTGCTTGGTCTCAAAACATACCAGAAGTCCCCTTGCAACACATCATCAGTTTCTTCCGGTTCCGGTTTTTGTCTTTTAGTATAGTGCTTCTTGGCCAAATCATACCTTGGCTCTTCTATTTTTTCTACCAATCCCTCAAACTGGATTCCTAAATTATTCTCTCCTGGTCCGCTAATAGTTATTGTTCCGGCCACTTTATTATTTTTAAGCATAGCCTCTGAATGCCTAACTTCCGGATCGGATATCCAGTAAATATTAAACTGATCGTCAAAAACATAAATTACATCCGCCACCCAAACTCCGCCATCATCAATAGTAGCCAAACTCATCAAGTATCCTTTGTCCAAAACTTCTTTGATGAATTCTCTAATATTTTCCTCCATGATGTTTTATGGATCTCTTAATCCTCCGAACGATTTCCCAGATTATTCCGGCCGGCAAACCGAAAAGCATAATCCGGCCGAAAATGTTGGCCAGCACCCTAAACGCTCCGCCTGTAATCACAGATAATATTACAAACAAAAACCACCCCGCCAAGCCGATTATGGATACAATTAATCCCCAAAGAAGAGGTCTGACAATAATTTTATTTCTCATAGGACTTTTATGGCTTCTTCGACTTCAGAAAGTATTTTTCCTTGCTCCCAAGCAAGAGTTAATTTTTTAATTTCTTCTATAGTCATCCACTTAATCACAGCCCCCTCGTATTTTTTAGGAATTATTTCTGAATTAATCCTACAAATAAAAACGCTACTCCGCCATACCTTGTCATGGTCATAGTCAACAATAAATCGACACTGTTCTGATTTCATCTTTAAATCAAATTCTTCTTTTATCTCCCGAACAACAGTATCAAGAGGACTTTCGCCGGTCTCTATATGAGCTCCCGGTATGGCCCAGGTATGAGGATATGAAATTCCCCTTCCACCTCCCCCATCCCTTAACTGCATTAAAATTCTCCCATCGTCTCGCAATAAAATAAAATTAACCCCATTTTTATATCTTGAGATGCTACTTCCCATGGCATTTTTTATACTTTTTTCCGGAACCGCAGGGACAGGGGTTATTTCGGCCAATTTTCGGTTCTGACAAATCCGCTGCGGGATATTTTTCCTCTGATTCGGAACTTTCAGTCAAAGAATTATCCCGGCCTTCTTGGATATTAACCGCTTTAGGCTGTTGAATAAAACTGACTTTGAAAATTAAATTGACGGCTTGCATTTTGACATTCTGCAAAAGTTCCTCAAACATTCTTTGGCCTTCGATTTTGTATTCTACTAAGGGATCGCGCTGGCCGTAAGCCCTCAAACGGACTGATTCCCGCAAATATTCCATCGCTTCCAAATGGTCAACCCACAGTTCATCAATTACCCGCAGTAAAACCAGATTCTCCAAACGGCGCATCTGCTCTGCCCCCAGTTCTTTCTCTTTTTTCTCCAGTTCTTTGGAAATAAAATCAAGCAAAAAAGTTTTTAAAATTGTGCGGTCGCCTGATTTTGAAATCTCCATAAGTTTGGGATACAAACTCTCTTCACTGACCGTCAGAGTTTTGATTGTTTCAGCAATTTCTTCTGTACCCCACTCGCCGGTTACACTTTGAGTGTGGGCTTCAATTAATTTGCCAGTTATCCAGTCAAAATACTCCGAAAAAAGTTCCCGATTATCCGACATGGATAAAATTTTGTTACGCAAACCGTAAATGGCCGTCCGGTGGCGGTTCATCACATCGTCATATTCCAAAACATATTTGCGCGAATCAAAATGGAATCCTTCTATTTTGGCCTGCGCCTGCTCGATGGCCTTGGAAACGAAACGGTTCTCAATGGCATCATCTTCACCCACCCCCAGACGATCCATCAGATTTTTCAAACGATCGCCGCCAAACACTCTGGCCAGCTCATCTTCCGTGGAAACAAAAAATTGCGAAGAGCCAGGGTCGCCCTGACGGCCGGCCCGTCCGCGAAGCTGGTTATCAATCCGCCGCGCTTCGTGCCGCTCTGTACCAACAACATGCAACCCGCCTACCTGACACACTCTTTCTGCTTCTTGGGCATCAGTCGGCGCCCCTCCCAAAATTATGTCCACCCCTCTTCCAGCCATGTTGGTCGCCACCGTCACCGCGCCGAATTTTCCCGCTTGGGCGATAATTTCCGCTTCTCGTTCATGATTTTTAGCATTTAAAATATGATGCTTGACTCCTTCTCTCTCCAGCATTTTAGCCAACAACTCATTTTTTTCGATGGAAACCGTACCAACCAATACAGGTTGCCCTTGTTCATGACGCTGTTTGATCTCCTTGACAATAGAGCGGAATTTCCCTGCCTCTGTTTTGTAAATACTATCCGATAGGTCCTTTCTCTGAAATGACTTATTCGGAGGCACAATAAACGCGTCAAGATTGTAGACCTTGTGAAATTCTTCCGCCGAAGTAGCGGCCGTGCCGGTCATGCCGGAAAGTTTTTTATAAAGACGGAAATAATTTTGAAAAGTAATGGTAGCCATGGTGCGCGACTCTTTCTGCACTGAAACGGCTTCTTTGGCTTCCACCGCCTGGTGCAACCCATCGGACCAGCGCCGGCCCGGCATTAAACGGCCGGTAAATTCGTCCACAATTATTACCTCGCCATTCTTTACTATATAATCCCGGTCCAGTTTAAAAAGAACCTGCGCCCGCAAGGCCTGCTCCAGATGGTGCACATAGCGCACTCCGCCTTCTTCATAAATATTACCCACCCCCAATTGCTTTTCCACTCTTTCAATCCCTTTCTCCGTCAGAGTCACCGCTTTGAGTTTTTCATCTACATTGTAGTCCTCGTTTTCTTTAAGGTGTGGAACTATTTTGGAAAATGTCTCGTATAATTTGGTAGAGTCGCTGTCCGGACTGGAAATAATCAATGGCGTACGGGCTTCATCAATTAAAATTGAGTCCACTTCATCAACAATGGAAAAGTTGTGTCCTTTGGCCTGCACTTTTTGCTCCTGACTGAAAACCATGTTATCCCGCAAATAATCAAAACCGAATTCGTTATTCGTTCCATAAGTAATATCCGCCGAATACGCTTCCCGTCGGCTAATTGGGCGCAAAAACTCATGCGCTATTTTGAAACTACCAAGCTCGTCCCGTATTTTATCCAACTCTTCTTCTTTCTCTTTGTTGATATGCGCGGAGTCGTAAATATAACTGGAATCATGGTTTAGACAGGCTACGGACAACCCCAATAGATCGTAAACTTGTCCCATCCAGGCCGTATCGCGCCGGGAGAGGTAGTCATTAACGGTCACCACATGCACGCCTTGGCCGGTTAAAGCATTAAGATAAACCGGCAAAGTAGCGGTAAGAGTTTTTCCTTCTCCTGTTTTCATCTCGGCGATATTACCACGATGTAAAATAATTCCTCCGATGATCTGAACATCATAATGACGCTGTCGGACAGTACGTTTAGCCGCTTCACGCGCCAAAGCGAAAGCCTCGGGAAGAATTTGATCAAGATGCTCGCCTTCAACAATTCTTTTTTTAAAATCAGCGGTCTTGTTTTTAATTTCCTCACCGGAAAACTTTTCGAATAGCGATTCAAATTTATTTATCTCCTCCACTAGTAAACGAGCGCTCTTCAGATAGCGCTCGTTGGCATCACCAAAAATTTTTGTAAGAAATGACATTAGGATTGGACTGGATGCTCCGGTGAACATACTTTTTTATTCGACGGTGCTCAAAAAAAGTGTTCCCCTCCGCCTCCAGTCCAGTTTTATATTTGTTTCCGAGGTTTATTTTTTGTAATCATCTTCTCCTTATAATCTTTAACCTGCCTCTCAACTTCTTTGAAGGCCTCGTTGACCGCCGACAACAAATCCAAATGAGTGGCTTCTGCCCGTAAAAGTTTACCGGGTATTTTTAAGTTGATCTCGGCATAGAAAACCAGACCCGTCTGGTGATGCCGGGAGGGCTTACCGACTTCAATTCTGGCTTCAACCGTTTCCGGATCAAAACGGGAAATAAAATGTTCCAGGGCTTTAATTTTACTGTCAATCAGAGCCTGGATACTGTCGGAAATGGTTGTATTCGTGGACTGTAGAATATATTTCATAGTGAAAATTATAGCCCAAGATACTCCCAAAATCAAACCCCCCGCAATTGCGGGGGGTTGTGAAAAAGTTAGATTCTCTTTTTCTTCTTTCCACCTTTTTTTTTCTTGGCTGCCATCGTGTATTAGGTAAGGCCTTCAATTTTTTATCTTCGCAGAGAAAAAATTAAATGCTATCCCTCCTTAATTTTGCAACAGCCGACCAAACTGTTGCAATTATTTTCTACAATAAATAAATTAACTGATTTAATTATAGCACAAAAGTTTTATTACAATAGAAAATTTGTTGATAACTTTAAAAATAGATTTGGGATGCTCCGGTGAACATACTTTTTTATTCGACGGTGCTCAAAAAAAGTGTTCCCCTCCGCCTCCAATCTATTTTTAAAGTTTTAGTTTAGCTTTCTGATGTTCTCTCCTAAGGGGTAAGTATTTTTTTCGCGAGTGTTAAAAAGAAACACGGAGGAAAAATTTCCGCCTTGCCGAATAAAATCGTCTCCGGACATATTTATAAAACGCAAGACAGCGCTATCCTCTCCGGTTAATTCTAAAAAATAAATGCGTCCATCTTTATTTTCTCCGTCGGTAAAAAACAAAGAGGTCTTAAAAGCATCCCGTACTTGGGGTGAAACGACCTTGACCGCCCCAAAACAACCACTCGTGCTGCGTAGCGAAGTACTTCGCAGAGCAGTGCGGGTGCTTAAATGGCCGTATAAAAGACAGATCTGCGGATTTAAAACTAAGCGCTTAAATCCAAAGTCATTAATAATATAGACATCAATATCCCCTTCCGCTCTGATAAAATCGCCCTCCCGCAAACCAAAATCAGCCGGCCGAACTGCAAGTATGTTTAGTTGGATAGCGGGACTGGGAGTAGTGATGGGAGTCAAATTTGGAGTGGGAGTTGGCAGAGGAAAAGAAACCGACAAAACTCTCTCCAGTTTAATCGTCAAATCAGACAAAGGTTCTTTATCTGTAAAGTTATTTTTCTTTTCCATTTTCACCGGAAGAAGAATTATTTTCTCCAATCCTTGTCCGGGCGTACCGAGATTAAAATCGAAAAATAAATCACCCGGTCCCGGCTGGCTTAAATCAAAAAATTTCACTTCCCGCCGGCCATCTTGATAAAAACTAATAACGGTTCCGCGGAAAAAATCCTCCTTCTCTCCGCTAAAATTTATTTTCAGCGTATTTTTAGTTCCTCTGGAAATATCCGTAATCCAAATCCATTTGGTCTGCCAATCTTTGAAGGCCTCGGTCAGGGAAAAACCGGCATTCTCGCTAAGACCGGCAATGGTACGGGTGGCGGGAACGCGCAGTTCCTGCCGTAATCCTTCCCGGAAATAACCGTAGTCGCTGCCCAACAAAAGATCGCCTAAAACATTAGCCGCAGACCAGCGCAAAAAAACATCTCCGAAATTAAGTTGGTAACCGTTATCCCGCAAAACTTGTTCCAAAGAAGCAATACCATCCAAACCGGAATGCAAGGACTGTTTCAAAAGATTAGAGCCAAAATGCTCCGTCAAATATTCGCCAAAAAAAACCACTTGGGCGTAATCGGCCGCTTGATTGCCCCACTCAGTTAAACTATCCGATGGTTCGCCCAAAAAAGATATCATCCTTCTTTTGAGATTGGAATCGGCATAGAGATCATTATAACCAAGCAGGGAGATAGAGTATTCCGAACGCAATTCGTTTAACCAGATGTCGTCATCGGCGCGGCGCAGAAGATTTTTTTGATTTAAAGCGATGAGATGTTGAAATTCATGGGCTAAAAAAGCAAACCCTCTTTTCTCATTACGCAAAGACCGGATATTTAAATAGACCATATCTTTTTCATTGGAATCCGGAAATTTTGTTTTGGAAAATTGATGGGCGGTATCAAAATATCCTCCCGCCGTATCAATCAGATTGGCCAATAGCACTACCACTTTTGGATCATTGTCTACACCGGGAATATTTTCTTGTCCCCAGAAAGCGGTTTCTAACGGATAAATTCGCGTATCAAATTCTTCAGCCAGTTTGAGCACTTGCTGTCTAATCACTTGTTGAACCGAAGAATCGCGAGCAAACCAGTAATCGTCATCAATAAAAAACTTGGCCTTTTCCCCTTCCACCCGTAAAGTAGCTTGGAGTTGGGTGCGGCCGCTGAATTCATAATCACTGCTGATGAAAAAGGACTGCGGACTGTAACCGTCTACCGTGGTGGCCGCTTTAGCAGATTGGATGAAAACCCCTCGATATAACTCGGGGTAAACAAAAAGCGGTATCGTGAATAATACCGCTGCGACTGAACCTAGAAGTTTTTTCTGGAGCATTGTCATTGAGATGATTATAACATACTAGCCGGCCGTTTTCCCGCCCAATTTAATCCAATCCTTCAAAGAGATGGTCGGTTTGAAATTAAGCAATCTCTGCGCTTTGGAAATATCGGCCAAAGTTTCTTGGGCCTCACCAGGACGGGACGGCAAATGTTTCTTACCTACCATCTTACCCCCTAAATAATCAACTAAGTCAGCCAATTCATTGACGGAGTAATTCGCGCCGGTGCCGATATTAATGACCTGCCCTACAGCCTCGGCAGATTCCATGGCACTAATGTTAGCTTCCACCACATCCGCCACATAAGTAAAGTCGCGCCGTTGTTTGCCATCTCCGACAATGGTCAACGGTTCGCCTCTTTCTTTTTGACGAAGGAAAATTCCCACCACCGTGGCATAAGCCCCCTCTGTTGACTGCCGCTCTCCAAAAACATTGAAGTAACGCAAACACACCACTGGCATCTGAAATAACTTCCAAAACATTAAACATCGTTCTTCTGCTTGCCACTTGTCATAGGCATAAGGGTTTTTCGGTCTGGGAGTCATGTTTTCACACAAAGGTAATTCCGGCTGATCGCCATAAACCGAAGAAGAACCGGAGTAAATCACTCTTTTCACTCCCGCCTCTTTGGCCGCCATTAGCACATTATGTGTTCCCAGTAAGTTATTGGTGAAGGATTCGTCCGGATTTTTAATGGACGGCTGAATGCGCGGCATGGCCGCACAATGAAAAACATAATCCACTCCCCAGAAAATCCATCTCAGCTCTTTGAGATTCCTGATGTCTTCCTGGTAAAAATTGGCTTTTGAATTAAGATTGCACTTTTTTCCTAAAGACATGTTGTCAATCACTAGCACATCATATCCTCTAGCCACTAGTTTGTCGGTCAAATGTGAACCGATAAATCCGGCTCCCCCGGTTACGACCACGCGCGTGCTATTCATAATTCCTCCTTTTTCAAAGTAATGTCTTTGTCATGCTTGGAGACATCCTCTTCCGTCCGATTTTGGGACATCAATAATGCCGTGTTATATCTTCTAACTGCACTCAAAACCCCGTCTACACCGCAAGACAAAAGAGCAGTTTGAATCGCACCATCCCGGCTTCCTCGAACTAACTGCTCACCGAAAGCGATAAACCCGTTCATGTCCTTGGGAAAACAAAATCCGGTATATCCCCGGCAAACGCCGTGATGCACATCCAGCCAAGACGGGCCAATCCTCGGATCGGCCCCAACTGCCGTTCGAATATTTTCGTAGTCCACATCCAACTCGGATTGCTTGGACATCGCCTCACACACATCATAAAAGATATTGGCTAAAGTAACCTTGACCGCCCCAAAGACATTGGAAAAGTATTTCACAAACTCCGCTTCAGTGGCCGTTAACTCAAATCGCGAGTAATCCGCCGCCCAAGGACTGGAAAAGTTTCCTTGCGGTAAAAGATTTAAAACTATCGCAGAGTCGCCCTTGCTTTTCTCGGTATAGCCAATCAGTTGGCGGGTGGGATGCAAAAAATCTTCCCAGGCCCGGGATTCAGTCAAGAATTCCGGATTAAAAAGAATCCTCCAGCGGGGATACTTCTGTTGAAACATTTCTGTCGTGCCCGGCGGAATAGTTGATTTAATCACCACTATTTTGTGCCCCGCTAATCTGGAAAGGGCATTATCAACAATGGAGATATTGCAACTTCCATCAGGGTTGGGCGGAGTCGGCACGGCTACAAAAATAACATCAGCGTTATTTACATCGTCAAAATAGCCCATCTTTGGATCCGTGTCATAACAAAAAAGGTCTTGACCTCTCTTGTATCCGCGAACTTCTTCAAACCACCGCTTAATGGGCGTACCCACCATTCCAAGGCCAATAATGCCTATTTTTATCTTTTCCGACATTTATTTCTCCGTTTTTAAAGAGCCCTAATTAATAGCTCGGAGCATATCACAAAATAAATTAGTGGACAATAGCCGTAAAATAGCGTATTATAAAGGCAATAACCGTCATTAATATGAAGAAGTTTGTTTTAGTGCTGGTAGATATAGCGATCCTCTACGCCGCTCTCTGGCTGACTCTTTTGGCACGCTACCAATATGGCTGGTGGACTTCACTCGGTTTACACTTAGCCCCGTTTACCATTCTTTTTATAGTTTGGTTGTTTGTTTTTTACATTGCTAATTTTTATGAAATTCATGTCTTAAAGAATGGCCCGGTCTTTTATGCTAATTTTTTCCGCGTTTTGATTATTAACGCCGTTATCGGCATGGTCTTCTTTTACCTGATCCCCTTGTTCGGCATCGCTCCACGCAGAAACTTTTTCATTTTTTTGGTTTTCTTCGCCGGACTAGATTTTTTGGCCAGAAGTATTTTTAATAATATTATCGCCGCCAGCAAGTTCAGCCGACCTACTTTGATTGTGGGGCTAAATGAGCAATCCGAAGAAATGGCCAAACTCCTTAGAAATAATCCACAGCTTGGTTACCACTTAGAATCAATTTTTGCCATCTCTGACTTGGATCAGCTCAAAAAAACAGTAGAAGAAAAGAAGATCAGCACCATCATCATTAGTCCGGAAACCTACCAAACTCCGGGAATGATTGAAGCGTTTTACCAGCTTATCCCCAAAAAAATAAACTTTTACCACCTCTCCAGTTTTTACGAACAAATCAGTCAAAAGGTAATTTTGAGCCACATTGATCAGGCCTGGTTTTTGGAAAACCTTTCTGAAGGAGGCAAAAATTTTTACGAAGTTTTCAAAAGAATATTTGATATCATTTTTTCTGTCATTTTTGGTGTCATCGCTTTGTTCCTCATCCCCTTTATTGCTCTGGCCATCAAACTATCCTCGCGCGGTCCGGTTTTTTTCCGCCAGACCAGAGTCGGACAATTGGGCCGGAAATTCAACATCATTAAATTCCGCACCATGATTGCCAATGCTCCCGATGGCAGCGCCGAGGGTGCCAGCGGGGCGGTCTGGGCCCAAGAAAACGACCCGCGCATCACCAAAATAGGCAGGTTTTTAAGAAAAACCCGACTGGATGAAATTCCTCAACTCTGGAATATTCTCAAAGATGACATGGCTTTTGTCGGACCGCGAGCGGAACGGCCGGAATTCCATGACCAGCTTAAAAATGAAATACCCTTTTATGAGGAGCGGTATTTAATCAAGCCGGGATTAACCGGCTGGGCCCAAGTGCAATACCGCTATGGCAGTACCATCAAAGACGCCGCTGAAAAATTACAATATGATTTGTTTTATATCAAACACCGCTCTTTAATTCTTGATTTTTCCGTCATCCTTAAGACCATCAATATTGTCTTGAAACAATCCGGCAGATAGTGATAGCGCCGTTTGCTAACGGCATCTCATCTCCTTTATTTCGCCCCATTGGGGCTTTCTGTTTGTAGACAAAACGGACGTTAGTTGCTAGGATAAAATTAAATTGGAACCTTAAAAAACTGGGGGAAACGATGACATCTTTAAATCCAAACCTCAAACCTCCAGCCATGCAGGAACTGGAGGAATTTTTAGGCAGATATATTAAAGGCCAACCGCAGGCCATTAAAGTTTTAGCCCAGGCCTATGCTTCTTTCCAAAGCGGCGTAAAAAAACTTAACGATGAGGACAAAAAGAGACCAATCGGGGTATTCCTTTTTTTAGGTCCTTCCCGGACCGGTAAAACCGAGGCTGGCCGTATTTTAGCTAAAAAATTCCACGGTACCAAAAAAGCCGTTACTCTAATTGATTGCGTCAGCTACCAAGAGAGGCATGAAATCGCCAAATTAATCGGCGCTCCTCCGGGTTATATCGGTTATGGCGAAAAGCCGATTCTTTCCAAAGAAAAACTCTATGCCAAAATCCCAGGCTACCAGACCAAGCCGTCAATCGAGAGTTCCGAAAGTAACAAAATGGAAAAAAGAGAGGGGGAGTTGGTGGAAAAAGTTGATCTTTTTTCCACCGACCTCGATAAACTGGCTTTGATCGAACAGGCACTGAAAAACATTGACCGGCATTTTTCCAACTTAAAAAACTCAAAAATAAGCGGCATGGAGTTATTTGAAAAAAAAGAAAACTTAAAAGAACAAAGGGTAATTCTTCAAACGCTTCGCAATCTGCTGACTGTCTCTTTTACCGAAACCGCTTTACAACTGCTGAAAAACTCCGAAATAGCTAACCCCACTCCACCAACCAAACCGGCCTCAAAAAAAGCAGAAATACGCCGGTCGGCTGAAGTGAACCCCAAAGAAGAGCCAATCCTCATTATAATTTTTGATGAAATTGAAAAAGCCCATGAAACAGTCCGGCAGTTCCTATTGCATTTGATGGAAGAAGGTCAAGCCGTCTTGGGAAACGGAGACGAGGTGGACTTAAGCCATTCCTACATTATTCTGACCTCCAACATCGGCAGTAAACTGATCAGCAAAGCTACCAAGGGCGTGGCCGGAATCGGTTTTGCCTCCAACAAAATCAGTTTAGAGAAATTGGTCAAAAAAGAATTGAAAAAACTTTTCAGCCAAGAATTCCTTAATCGCTTGGATGGAATTGTTACATTTAACATTCTTTCTCCACAGAATTTTAAAGATATCCTGGAAATTCAAATAGAAGAATTGACTTTATTTCTAGCCAAAGTCCCTCTGGCACTGGAGATAAGCCAGCCGGTGAAAGATTTTATTTTAGAAGAAACAGCCAAAAAACCAGAAGAGCAGGTTAAATCACTCCAAGATTGTTTTAAAAAATATCTGGTCGATCCAATAGGAAACCTGCTCACCACCGGCCAATTAACCGGCCATAAAAAAATTACTGTTGTTTTGGAAAAAAACGAGATAGTTTTCAAACCTTAACTCCCGTCAGCGGGAGTTTTATTTCCCAAACTTTTCATTAAATAAAAAAAGGAAATAAAATGCGAGACGGTAAACCAAACCGTCACCATGATTACCGCTCCCCAGAGACCATAATTTTTGATTAACCAAAGCCCCAGCGGGATACCAACCACTAAAATCAAAGAATTAATCAGAATGGAAACTTTTACTTTATCGGTGGCGCGCCACATCGGACCAAGCCCCACTCCAATACCCATAAAAGACCCGTAAATTAAAAGTCCGGAAACATACTTTACACTCGGTAAAAAACTTTCCCCATAAAGAATCTTAAAAACCAGCGGAGAAATAATAATCGCTCCCGTTGTCAATAAAGCCGAAAGCCCCAGGGAGTAAAAAGAAACCCGGCGGAAGTTAAGATATAATCTTTTTTTATCCTCCATTTGGATTTTGGGAAATTCCACATTCAAAAGCACAGAAATAGGGCCCAGCAAACTTAAAACCAGATTAATAAAACCAAAGGATAATTTAAAAAAAGCAATCTCCGAAGAGGTCACATAAATACCGGCCAGAATAACCGGCAAAGCCATATAGACATTGCCCATATTGCGGTCTAAGGCCACCCAAAAAGTAAAACGGAAATATTTTTTTAAACTCGCCTTTCTGGCGGCCACCATTAATTGGCGCAAGCCGGGAAAAAGCGGTTCCTGACTACTTACTTTTTTATACAACCAAGAGGAAATTATAAAAACAATCACCGCTCCGGCCAACTGGCCGTTGACCGCTCCAGCTACTCCTAATCCGCCTACCACTAAAATCAAAGACAAACCATACCTTAGAACTTGATCCGAAATCATTAAAATAGATAACGATTTTATACGACCAACAACTTGAAAAGAGGAATAGGCAATAGTGTAAAAAAGAGAAGAAAAAATAACCGCCACGACCACAATCGCCGCATAAACACCGACCAGAGAATCGCCATACAACCGGTTAGCAATAGTTGGTAAAAATGCCGATACGGCCAGTACTACCAAAGCGGCCAAAAAAGTAAGTTTGAGCATAAAACCCAAAACATTGGCGATTTCATTTTTATCATTTTTAGCATAAGCCCGGCCCAATAAACTGGAAACCGCTTCTTGAATACCCATGCCAATAATTAAAGTGGTCAAGCTGGCCATACCCAAAGCCAAAGCATAAATACCAAAAAGCTCCGGCTGCAGAAACCGGGCAATAATGATGCCAATGCCGGCTTGAAGCACACTTCCCGCAAAACTGCCGGCCTGTAAAGTAACGGCCCGCCGCACAAACCAATGCTGACGAAAATAGGTAATTTTGTTTCTCAAAAACTGCATCATGACCACATGATCATACAACAAAAACCCCCGTTGTAAAAATTAAAGTAATCGATTAAGATGAGATGGCTTTAAAACCATCTCTACAATAACCATGAAGAAAACCTCGAAAAATAAGATTGCCATTATCACCGGGATTACCGGACAAGACGGCTCTTTTTTGGCAGAGATTCTTTTAGATAAAGGATACGAAGTCCATGGGATTATCCGCCGGGCTTCCACTTTTAATACGGGGCGCCTTGATCACATTTACCAGGATCCACATACTAAAAACAGAAAATTATTTTTACATCATGGCGACTTGGCCGATGCCGAAACAATCCGTAAAGTAATTTACATGGTCCGGCCAGATGAAATATATAACCTAGGCGCACAATCTCATGTAAAAGTTTCTTTTGACATCCCCGAATACACGGCCAATGTTACCGGTTTGGGCGCCTTGAGGATTTTAGAAGCCATTAAGGACTTCCAGGAAGAAACACGGAAAAAAATAAAGTTTTATCAGGCCAGTTCCAGCGAAATGTTCGGCTCCTCTCCTCCTCCCCAAAATGAAAATACCGCCCTTAAACCGCAAAGTCCCTACGGCGTGGCCAAGGTTTTCGCTTACAATGCGACCAAGTTATACCGGGAAGCTTACGGCTTATTCGCCGTCAATGGCATTCTGTTCAACCATGAATCAGAACGACGGGGAGAAACCTTTGTGACCCGGAAAATTACCCAGGCCGTGGCCAGAATCAAAGCCGGTTCGGATAAAAAATTATATCTCGGCAATCTGGAGGCCAGAAGAGACTGGGGCCATGCCAAAGAATATATGGAAGCAGCTTGGCTAATGATGCAACGTCCTAAACCGGACGACTATGTCATTGGCACCGGAGAAGCCCACTCTGTCAAAGAATTTGTGGAGCTGGCTTTTAAAGAAGCGGGTTTAGGTGATTACAAAAAATATGTGGTAGTAGACCCAAGATATTACCGTCCAGCCGAAGTATGCCATCTGGTCGCCGATCCGGCTAAAGCGAAAAAAGTCCTAAAATGGAAACCAAAAATTAAATTCGCCGAATTAGTAAGGATCATGGTTCGAGAGGATATTAAAAAAACAGAAAAATCGGTTTAAGTTTGAAAAAATAACAATCGTATGTTATAAATTCAAAAGTGCTTATTTAGTCAAAGGAGAAACAATCATGGACCTTAAAAATAAAAGAATTTTAGTTACCGGCGGCAACGGTTTTTTGGGGAAACATGTTGTAAAAAAGTTAAAAGAAAAAAACCCCACGGATCTTTTTTCCCCTTTTTCAAAAACAGCTGATCTGCGGAAATGGGATAACTGTGTTTGGGCCACCCAGAGAACTGACTTGGTAATTCATTTGGCGGGAGATGTGGGCGGAATCGGCTATAATCAAAAAAATCCGGGCATACTTTTTTACGATAATTTAATGATGGGATGTCAGTTGATGGAAGCGGCTCGTTTAACCGGAGTGGAAAAGTTTATAGCCATCGGCACTGTCTGCGCTTACCCTAAATTTACTCCAACGCCTTTTAGAGAAGAAGATCTGTGGAACGGCTACCCGGAAGAAACTAATGCCCCCTATGGCCTAGCCAAAAAAATGCTTTTAGTGCAGGCCCAGGCCTACCGCCAGCAGTATGGCTTCAACGCCATTTATCTCTTGCCGGTCAATCTCTACGGCCCGGGTGATAATTTTGACCCCGCTTCTTCCCATGTCATTCCCGCTCTGATTCGAAAAGTAGCCGAAGCAAAGACTATGGGACACGACCATATAGAAGTTTGGGGAACAGGCATTGCCACCCGAGAATTTCTTTATGTGGAAGACGCCGCCGAAGCCATCGTGCTCGCCGCTGAAAAATACGATAAACCAGAGCCGGTCAATCTAGGTTCCGGTCAAGAAATTTCTATAGCACAACTGCTTCATCTAATCTGTAAACTGATGGATTTCAAAGGATACATTAATTATGACTACAGGAAACCGGACGGCCAACCGCGCCGGACGCTCGATGTGAGCCGCGCCGAAAAAGAATTCGGCTTTCGCGCCAAAACCGGTTTTGAAAAGGGCCTCCAAAAAACCATCGACTGGTATCTGGCTAGTATTTAGTCCAACCTTGATTTTTATCAAGGTTTTTGTTTTAATAATAGTAAGCTTTTTTAAAAATAAAAGGGAGAATAGTATGCATCCTGCCGAATTGATAAGGGAATTACCGGTAAAAATAATTGAGGGAGCCAATGTGCTTTTTATAAACATGCCTCTGCGGGAATCGGCCAGACCAAATGTGACCCCCGAAGGCCCGCTTCTTTTAGCCACCCGGCTAAGAGATCATTTCGGAGTCAATGTTTCCATCATTGACCTGAACGGCTATCGGATAAAAGACGAGCTCTGGAACAAACGGACAGTGGCGGGGGAAAACCTCCCTTGGGGCCGGCACAAAATCTTCCAAGAAGCGGAACAGCAACTGCGTGAACACCTCCGAGTTTATGGAGAACCGGTCATGATAGGATTCTCCGGCAAGATTACTACCTATCGGTGGCAAAAAGAAATGGCCAAAATTGTTCGTTCCATTCTGCCGGATGTTTTTCTTGTTTCCGGAAACGGACTGGCCACTGAAGCCAAACTCCACCTCTTCCAATACATCCCGGAGCTTGATGGGGTAGCTCACTCGGAAGGCGATGACGTCATTGTAAAAATAGTGCATGATGCGGTAGTCATTAGAAAAGTCGGTTTTGAAAATGCTCTCAACACCGGCCAGCTCAAACCCTATTATATGGGTAATATAAATGGCCGACATAGGTTCTTATATGCCGGTGATAGACCCTTAAACCTAGATATCCTGCCCTTCGCCGATTTGGAACTCCTCCGCGCAGACGTCTATGGAGTTTCTCTGCTGGAAAGATATCTTCAAGCTCCCACCTGGAGCCGTCAGGCTAACAACAGCTCGGCCATTGCTATGGAGGATGAAGATGTCATCCCCAAAACCACTTCCGTTTCCAGCCGCGGCTGTCCATTTGGGTGCAAATATTGTTTCCGCGGCTCGCAAGGCGAACGCAAATGGGGGGTACGCTCCGCCGAGCACATCATGCGCGAACTGCATGAACACATTGATAGATATGGCATTACCTTCCATGGATTCCCCGATGATAACTTCGCCGTAACACTTGGTCGCATCAAAGACCTCAACAACCTGGTCTCTTGGGGAACGCATACCCGACTGGATGAAGTAGCCGGCCTGAACGAAACCACTCTTGGCACTGCCGAGACGATGGCCAAAGCCGGTTGCAAATACATCGGATTTGGTCCGGAAAGCGCCAGTCCAAAAGTTTTGGAAGCCATCGGCAAGGGCGGACACACTCTTTCTAATGGCATGATGGAGGTAATGGTGGGAGGAAAAAAGCACTTGTTCCCTCGCTCTATGATTGTGGGTATCAAAAATGCTCTGGAGAACGGCATCCACTCCAACTGCACCTGGATTCTGGCCTGTCCGACGGAAACATTAGAAGATCTGCAAGAAACAGTGCGGTTTCTGCAATGGCAATTGGAATATTATGCCAGCCAAGGCCTCCCGGCCAGTTCCGTTAACACCAGAATGTTTACTTTGACTTGGTATCCCGGCACAACCATTATAAATTATCAGCGGGTGAGAGATGAGCTAAGCCGGGTCTTCGGGCTTTCTTTTGTCCAATCTTTGACCAAACCGGGCGGAGTAGAATACGAGCCGGTCTTTGACGAGGCATTTGAAAAATACATGCTGGAGTTAGATGACGCCACCAAAGTTCTTTACGGCCCGGATAACGAGCCGCTTAACTTCGGCGATATGCCAACGGATACTTTCTTGCAAGCCAGAGAGTATATTGATTCTGGCCAAACCTTGAAAATCCTGGAAATGTAAATCGGCAACGCCCTCCGAAGCTTTAGCGAAGGAGGGTTTTTATTTGCCAAGATGCTAAAATTGTTGTAAATTCTAGAAATGAGAATTTGCTATTTCACCCTCACTAATCGTCCCCCCGCCAGAGATATGGTTTATCTTGACGGCCTAAGACAGAATGGAGTGGAAATTATTGAGTGCAAAAACAACTCCCCAACCTGGAGAAAATTTTTGATGCTCTATAAAAAGCACAAACTAATCAAGAATGATTATGATGTTCTTCTGGTCGGCTATTCTGCCCATATCCTGGTGCCTTTGGCCCGCCTGATTTCAAGAAAAAAAATTGTTTTTAACGCTTTAAGTTCCCTATATGAGGGTATTATCGTCGCACGCGAACAAAGCACCCCTTTTTCTTTCAAGGGTCTCTATTGCTGGCTGGTTGATTTTTTTGCTTTTCACCTGGCCCATCTATCTCTTCTGGAAAGTCAAAAACAAGTAGAATATGCCTCCGCTAAATTTTTTGTTTCCCGAAAAAAATTACTGCGAAGCTGGACCGGCGCCAACGATCAAGATTTTTTCCACAATCCATCTATTTCCAAGGCAAAAGATTTTACTGTATTATTCCGAGGCGGATTTCTTCCCGAGTCCGGCATCGAATACGCGATTGAAACGGCTAAAATATTGCAAAACGAAAATATAAAATTCAGAATAATTGGCACGGGAATGATGAATCAAAAAATAGAAAATATCTTGGCCAGTTTTGACTCCAAAAATATAGAATGGATAAGAGACAAATTGGGGATAGCCGAGCTGAGAAAAAAGACGCAAGAATGCCATTTAAGTTTAGGCCAGCTTTCCAACCACGATCGCCTGAACCGAACGATTCCCCACAAATCCTTTGAAAGCGCTGTCATGAAAATTCCTTATTTAACAGCCAGAAATAAAGCCGTGCTAGAATTATTCAAAGAAAATGAAACCTGTTTTTGTTGTAACCCGGCCGACGCCCAAGACCTAGCCAAAAAAATTCTGGCCATAAAAAGTAAACCCGAACTCCGGGAAAAAATAGCCGAGAATGCTTACCAATTATATCTTCAGGAATTGACTCCTAAAATTTTAGCAGAGAAACTACTAAGGGCCATGGAGTTTCATTTGACTTAAAATATAATTCAGTTACAGTAACAAACGGGCCCGAAGGGGTATTTATTTTTAATATACATATGGTCAAACCAGCGATAATTGAACGAAAGGTCTGCCGCATATCCAACGAAAAATTGGTTGGTTTGTTTTCCTTGGGCGCTACCTATGTTTCTGATTTTATCGGCCCAAAAGAAAAACCAAAAATTGAACTATTAGAACTTAAGCTCTGTCTGGCTCCCAAATCAGGCCTAGTCCAGCTTGCCCACACCGCGCCTTTGGATAAAATGTATAGAGAATATTGGTATCGCTCCGGCACCAACATTTCAATGACCAGAGAGCTGGAGCAAATCGCCCGCTCCACCCAAGACCTTATCAAGGCAAGCCCCGGCGATGTTTTTATTGATATCGGTTGTAATGATGGGACACTTTTAAGTTTTTTGGATAAGAATCTTACCCGTATTGGATTTGATCCGGCTAAAAATGGCTTCAAAGAACTGTCCAGCAAACACGCCAATTTAATTATTGATGATTATTTTAATCATCAAACATTCCGGAAGAGTAAATTTGGAAACAAAAAAGCCATGGCCATTACTTCCATTGCCATGTTTTACGATCTTGAAAGTCCCCACCAGTTTGTCAGCGATATTAAACAAACCCTGCACCAAGACGGTCTTTGGGTTTTACAAATGAGCTACTTACCTCTGATGTTGGAACAAATAGCCTTTGACAATATTTGCCACGAACATTTAGAATACTACAGCCTGGGAGCATTAAAATACCTCCTTGAAAAACACGGTTTAAAAATAGTAGACTGCCAATTCAACGATGTTAATGGCGGGAGCTTTAGAGTTTATATCCGCAAAAATAACGCTGACGAATCAAGATTTGCCACTGCTCCCTACCGATCGGTGGCTAATTATCGAGTCCAAACCACCTTAAGTCACGAAAAATCTCTTAATCTAACAAACAAAAAAACGTATCTTGACTTCTACAAAAGCTCGCTTGATCTAAAAACAAAAACGGTTAACTTTATAAAAAAAGAGAAGTCTAGAGGCAAAAAAATCTGGGGTTATGGAGCCTCAACCAAAGGCAATACCCTTCTGCAATGGTTTGGTTTAGACCACACTTTAATAGATGCGGTTGCGGAACGTTCACCCGCTAAGTTTGGATTAAAGACAGTTGGAACAAATATCCCAATTCGGTCAGAAGAAGAAATGAGAAAAGCCCAGCCGGACTACCTTCTCATTCTTCCCTGGCACTTTATAAAAGAGTTCAAACAAAGAGAGGCAGAGTATCTCAAGAAAGGCGGTAAATTTATTGTCCCCTGCCCAAAATTTGAAGTTATTTCTTACTAATACTTTTTAAATCTTCTCTAGCCATCATTTCCACTAGTTGTTCAAAACTTGTCTTGGGAGCCCACTGAAGGATTGTTTTGGCTTTGGTTATATCACCTACTTTAGGATATTTTTCAGTTGGACGATAAAAATCAGGATTAATTTTCACAATTATCTGGCCATTTTGATCCACCCCTTCAATTTTAATCCCTTCGTCGCGCCAAGATATTTTCATGGACAGGGCATTACAGGCAGTTTCAATAAATTCTTTTATAGAATGCGCTTCTCCCGTTGCAATTATAAAATCATCGGGTAGATCTGTCTGAAGTATTCTCCACATGGCCTCAACATAATCGCCGGCAAATCCCCAATCGCGTCTGGCGTCTAAATTGCCTAATTCTAGACACTCGGCTAATCCAAGTTTTATTTTAGATAAAGTTGAAGTTATTTTTCTAGTTACAAATTTATCCGGTCGGCGAGGCGACTCGTGATTGAATAATATGGCCGAGCAAGCAAAAGTATTTTTATTTTTTCTAATGTTTTCTAAATATCTATCGGCTTCCATTTTAGCTCTCGCATAGGGGTTGTCGGTCTGCCAATTTCTGGCCGACTTTTCACTTAGCGGCTGGCGGGACTGCTTGAATATTTCACTTGAGGAGGCCTGGAGAAATTTAACATTGGGATTTACTTTTAGACACTCGCCAAGAAGCCAACAAACTGCTTTAAAATTAACGTCCATCGTCTTCTCCGGAAATTTAAAGGCAGTTTTTAAATCAGAAATTCCGGCCAGATTGTAAACCTCATCGGGTCTGGATTTAGAAACTATTAATCTTATGGCACTGGGATTGCCAAGATTACCATAAAAAACTTCAACACCTTTTGGTATATTTTTGAGATACCTATCCCCCTTTTTAACTAGCCCGAAAACCTTATAGCCTTTTTTCAAGAGCAATTCGGCCAGATAAGAACCGTCCTGACCGGCCAGGCCGGTTATAAAAGCCGTTGAGGCCTTAGTACTTTTTGTATGATTTTTCTTGGACAATGTCGGATTTAAGGTGAGTGTTAATCTCTTTCCATATCGCCGCTCTGGCGTCATTATTTTTGAAGGCCCCTCGCGCGGCATTTATAAATTTAGGTCCAAAATCACCTTTCCTCTCACAATCTCTTTTTATATCCTCTATTTTCCAACCCCGGGCGCTTAGCTGGCGAAGTTCATCAAAAAGTTTATCCGATTCTTTGGACCGTTTAATATTTTTCTTGAATACTTCCATTAATACCTCCAGTTCATGCTTAACATTCTTTAATTTTTCTGAATCAGAAATCTTCCTTGCTTTAAGTTCAAGAATGGCAATTTTGTCCATTAGTTCCGCCGGTGAAATTGGCAATAAAATTCTCTTTTTCATGCTACTCTGCTCAAGTTATAAAGCAAATTATATAATTCTTTAAAAGCGGTGTCTGTGCTGATGGAAGTCAATTTTCTGTCTGAAGATTGCAGTATTTTATAAGTTGGTCCGGAAAGAGTGTGGTATTCTCTTGGGTCAGTCGGACCGACAAAAATCATTTGAGGAATATTAAAAGCATCGGCCGTAACCATAGGGCCAGAGTCGTTGCCAATAACCAACGAACATTTTGATACGGTGGCCTTAAAATCATCTAGATTTTGGTTTAGTAAATTAATATGGGGGGTATCGCTTAAATTTTGGATAACGCCATCAATCGCTTTTTTATCAATCCCGGCTCCAAGAAATAAAATCTTGGCATGGTGATTAACTACCAAATATTTTGCCAGTTCGGCAAACCTATCCGCTGGCCACCACCTCTCTTCAGTTGAACCTCCAGGAGCTAACGCCACTATAAAATCCCGTCCATGTTCAATATTGTTTTCTTTAAAAATAGAATTTATTTTACTCTCGGCTTCTGGAGAAAAATAAAGATGGAAATGAACATCAGGATTTTTAATATCCAATGGTTCAAGAAGCTTCAAAAATTGGGGCGGAATATACTGGTGGTTATAAAAAGGGACAGATACTCCTAATTTTAACATAAATGGATAGGTAGCTGATCTTACTTTTGGTTCATTCAAAACATCAAAAATGGAAATGGCTTTAACTCCGCCAAGATACAACAAAGCGAATCCCTCCGATGCCCCCGGTTTGGCCACACAACCAAAATCAAACTTTTCTTGTCTTATCTTTCTAACTGTTTCCCAAAAGTTATCTTTATATTCTATGAATTTATCCACCTCGGGGTTGTACCTGATTACCTCTTCCACCCTTCCCCGGCCCACTACGCAAATCTGGCAATCTGGATATTTTTTCTTGATGGCCGAAAACATCGGAGTTGTATAAACCACATCCCCCATATGGGGTGTCCAGCGAAGAATTATTATTTTTTTTGGCTCCTTGGAAACTTTCTTGGCCAACCCACGAAATGGCATGTAAAACAAGCACAACACCAAGAGACCAAAATTATAGAACTTATTAAGTATGCTTTTCATAAAACTTATTCAGTCGGAGAATTTTTAAGCAAAAAAACCTCCTCGCAAACTTCTTCAATCAGTTTTTGAAGCTTTATAAAGTAAAACCTTTTATCGGTGGTCTTACCATGGTGCTTAAAGACAGTCCGGTTAAGCCGAAGTAGGGGCTCGAAAAAATGGTTATAAAAAAAGCCGGCTTTATTTGTGGTAAAATTCTTGGGATCAAAACCGACGCTTTCGGCCCGGAAATTTAAATCCCAAATTACTTCCGGAAGAAAAGCGATTTTGAAATTCTTCCGGTTATACGACATGAAGCAATTCTCCACAAAATCATGATGGGCAAAACCAACCAGAATAGACCCCGCAGGAAGCGGATTGTTTTTTATTTTTCGGGAAGTTAAAAAGGCGGACCAAAGCTTTTTGGGCTGTAAAGAATAAAAATGCCTGGGGAAAATTACTACTTCATCAAACTCTTTTTCCAATTCCTGTAAGTAACTGGCCGACCAGCGACTATGATTAGAGACAATTAAACTTATTTTCCGCTCCGGGGCAATTCTTCTGATCATTTTAGCTAAACCGATAATGGCCAAGATGAATCTATTTTCTACCACAGTAAAATAAACCGGACCAGAATTCTCGGCTAAAATACTTTTGAAACTTTCCGAGAGTTTCTGGTCTTCCCTTAATTCCCGTTTATTTTCCAAAAGAGGAGCGGCTAAATTCTCAATAAAAAAATCGTCTGGCAAATCACCTAAATAATTATCATTGTATATCCGGATCGCGCCCTTAAAGAGTTCTTTAATATAACGATAAAAACTATAAGCATTAAAACCCATATTAAAACCGGCCACGGAAGAAGTAGAGCAGACCGAGAAAACATATTTTATTTTTTCCTTGTTTTTCCAAAGAAATATTTCCGCGATCTGATCATTTTTTTGAACGGAAAAAGAAGTTAAATCCAAAAGCTGGCTTTCGTTTGTTTCATCGGGATGGGGACGGTAAATAAGCCGATAACCAGCACAATTTTTCCTGATATAATCTAAACACTGATTAGTTTTTTCAATAAAAAATTTCCGGTTGACTTCCGATATATCTCTAAGATCAGCACCAAAAAAAACCGCCCAATTGTCCGATCCTGTTGGGTTTAGTGAATTCAGCCAATAGTATGGCCAGTGTGTAAAATTGAGGCCCATTATATATTTTCTACGAACTATATTTTTTTAACGATAATCCAGATAATAACCCTAAACAGTAAAAAAGTCAAAAAACCAGCATTTGGTCATAAATATCGTTAACCGGCTCCTGGTAGCGGCCAAAATTGGCCACCCGGCCGATATCTTCTCGGTAGATAGTCCGGTGCAAACCAAGGAGGGGCTCCAGAATTAAATTAGAGAAGGTGAACGCGCGGCGGGAAAAATGCGTGCGGAAGAAAGAAGGGTCTTTCAAACCAAAACAAACACGGAAAGCTTCATCGGAGAGAAGGGCTATTTTATAATTCTTTGGAAAATAAGACATAAAACAATTCTCCACTAAAGAAATGGCCCCGCCGCCAATCAAAATATCTTCTGAAGAAATTTTTGAATTTTTGATTGTCCGAGCAGTCAGGAGCTGTTTCCATATTTTACCCGGCCGTAAAGAATAAAATAACCGAGGGAAAATCTGAATAGCGTCAAAATGTTTTTTAACTTCATTCATATCCATCACTACCCAACGATGATGTTTCTCAATAATCAGACCAATTTTCCGGCCAGGAGATATTTGACGGATCAACGAAGCCATGGAAATAGTCAAGGCCAGTAATCCCGGATCGCCCAAAATAAACCAAGCCACCCCTCTTTTTTTATCCAGTATCTCGGAAAAATTATCCCAAAGAGCCTGGTCGCGTATTAAAACTTTTTTATTTTCTTGAACCGGCTGGCTTAAGTCCGAAACAAAAAATTCCGGGGGCATTTTTTTAAAAGCATCATCATAACCGTCCTTTGTCTCCGCTATAGTAGTATATTTGAACAAGGGCCAAAAAGAATGCGAGTTCAAGCCCAAATGCCAAGAAGTCATAGAAGCCATGGAACAAGCCGAAAAAACATATTTAATCTTTGCCATATTCTTAAAAACAAAAAATTCGGCCGCTGTTCTTTCGTTTAAAACATCAAAACCGGTTAAGTTAAGCAAGGGGTAAATGACGGGTTCCGCCGGATGAGGTTTATACACCAGTCTATAGTCAGAAAAATTCCGGCGGATATAATCCAGGCAAAGATTAGTTTGTTTGCAAAATTCCTTTTCGTTAATCTGGGGAAGGTTATCGAATTGGGTACCCCAAAAGACAACCCATTTTTCTCCATTGGCTGATGATTTTTGCGCCAGTTCATTCAATAAATAAAAAGGTGGGACTATGCTGAAAATATTTTTTTTGGCCTCATTTAGCACCGGTGGAAAATCATTACTCATAAAAATACTTTTATATAAGACTTTAGAAGTGTCAACCCCACACATAACTAGAGAAAACACTTCGGACTTTTAAAATACCACTAGTTATGTGTGGGGTCAAGGTGACTAAACTCAAATTTTGTTAGATAATAGACAAAATGAAGAAATGGTATTCCCATGTTATCTGGCCCGGTCTGATTTTGTTTATTATTGGCGTGGTTTTTTATTTTGACAAAACCTTGCCTATCGGCACTGATAATTCTTTTTATATGGACCTCTCTGCTCTCATCTCCAGAGGAGGAAAGTTTTTGATCGACTTTTTTGATTATCGCACACCTTTATTCCCCTTACTATTTTCGCCCATTTATAAAATGGGGTTCAGCGATTTTACCAATCGGTTTTTTATGCTTTTTTCTGTTTACTCCTTTTACTGCTTAGCTCTTTATTTTATCTCCTTTTCCCTAACCCGCTCACTACCAAAATCTTGGCTGGCAGTGCTTTTAGTTTTTGTTTCCATTTCTTCCAGACAATTTGACCCAGGCCGGGATATTGCCGTTCCGCTTTTTTATCACACGCTTGAACTGATCAGCTTATTTCTTTTATTTTCCGTAATCATCGCCGATCGAATCCGGCTTTCTTCCAAAAAAATCATACTCTATTCCGTCTTCTCGGGAATTTTATGGGCAACGGCTTTTATTGGACGGCAAGTCCACATAGCCGTTCCCCTAATCATCGGGGGATTCGTTATTTATTGGCTTTATAAAAAACGGCTAGGGCAGGCCGCCACTTTAGCCACTACCACTTGGAAACCCCGTTTCCAAGTGGTAGTGGCTTGGCTGGCCGGGTTTGGCCTGTTCGCTGTTTTGGCTCTGTGGATTTTTTATGTACCCGGTGTTGGCTATCTCTCATTGTTAAAAAAATGGCTGATAGAAATACCCCCCATCATTTATAAAGCCGAGCCGTTAAGAATAACTAAAAAATTCATTACCACCTTATACTGGGGACTGCCCGCCATTAGAAATATATTTTTGCCGCTATATTGGACAACCTACCTCCTATCCGCCGCCAGCATGGCTGTTTTCTTTTTTTCGGATTCGGCCCAAGCCATCGGTTCAAAGCTCCGATTTTTTTACCAGCAAAACAAAAAAATAGTTCTTTTTGTCTGGCTGGTTGGATTCATGGCCGTAGCCACGGTCCTCACCACTGGTTCGGGAGCAAAAAGCCATGAGGCGCCCTTTTTTACTTTATACTTTTTTATATTAATTCTTGTCCTGAACAATATCGGACTCCAGAAATACTTAAGAAATTGGTGGGCAGGTCTTTTTATAGCCATATTCCTCCTCCCCCAGGCGATTGACTTTGCTAAAAAAGAGATTAAAATCCACATAATTGACCGGGGAAGTCAAGAAGTGGTCTCCTTCCCGGAAAGGGTGGCGGATAAATTAAAAACCTTGATAAAAACCAAGGATCCGGTCCTTGTTTTGGGGGCCTATCCCACCATAGCGCGACTGGTCGACTATAAACCGTTCATGGGCCAAAATAATGACATATTTTTGTATTCCGGCCAAAAACTCTTTGGCGAAAAGTACCAGGAAAATTTGCTGGCCAATCTGGCCAAAGTTAATACGGCCTATCAGCTCATTGACTACCCAAACCTAAACGCCTTAAGCGGTTTAAGAGAAGACAAAACAAACGAAATTTATCTTTATATTGAAAACAATTTGCAGTCTAAATTTGAAGTAGCCGCCATAATTGAACAAGATGAATTTAAAAGAGTCACCATCTATCGCCGGAAAAAATAAAAAATTTTACGAACTTAAGCGCGTCTGCGCCGGTAAAATTTTGGATTTGCATAAAAAAGCCAAGGCCGGACATATCGGCTCTTCTCTTTCCTGTCTGGATATTTTGATTTACTCGCATTTTTTTAAAATGAAATCGGCGGACCATTTTATTTTATCCAAGGGGCACGCCGCCTCGGCTCTTTACACCATCTTAGCCAAAAAGGGTCTGTTTCCCGAACAATATCTGGAAACATATTACAGAGATGGCACTCTACTGGCCGCCCACCCGCCAGCCGGAAAATTAAACGGGATAACTTTTGGGACCGGCAGTTTAGGCCACGGTTTATCCTTGGCGGCGGGCATTGCTCTGTCGGCCAGATTCAGCCGTAAAAAATTCCAGGTTTACTGCGTTCTCTCTGACGGCGACTGCAATGAGGGTTCCACTTGGGAAGCCGCCCTTTTTGCCGGACATCATGGCCTTGGCAATCTAACTGTCATTATCGATAATAACGAGATGCAGGCCTTGGGAAAAACAAAAGAAGTGCTCAACCTGGAACCGCTTAAACAAAAATGGGCTTCTTTTAATTTTACCGTAGCCGTGACTAGAGATGGCAATAATTTTGATGATTTACACAACGCCTTTGGCGACTTGGATAAAAGTAATTCAAATCAACCGAAGTGCCTCATCGCTAAAACCAAACTCGGTCATGGTGTATCTTTCATGGAAGACCGCTTGGAGTGGCACTACCTGCCGATGAACGATGAGCAATACCAAAAAGCTAAACTGGAGATTAAAAATGTTTAAAACCCATGCGTAAAGAATTTTCTAAAACAATGGAAATAATCGCTGCGGAAAACAAAAAGGTCATTTTTCTGACCGGGGATTTGGGTTTCATGGCTCTGGAAAATGTCAGAGCCGCCATTAAAGACCGTTTTATCAATGCCGGGGTCAGCGAACAAAATATGATTTCCATGGCCGCCGGACTGGCTTCCCAAGGATTGATTCCAATTTGTTACAGTATTGCTCCTTTTGCGGTCTTCCGGCCGGCCGAACAAATTCGCGTGGATATCTGCCTACATAATATGAACGTAAAAATTGTCGGCAACGGAGGCGGTTACGGCTACGGGATCATGGGCAGCACCCACCATGCCCTCGAAGACCTGGCTGTTCTTTCCTCATTTCAAAATATGAAATGCTATGTGCCGTTTTGCAATGAAGATGCTGAAGAAGTGGTCAAGGTAATGATGGAATGGATTGGACCGTCTTATCTAAGATTGGGGCTGGGCCCTAAGCCAACCTGGCTCAAATTGCCAAAATACACTCACACCAGAAAGTTAGCCGATGGCCGGTCGGTGACCATAGTCAGCATCGGCCCCATAATTTTAAACGCGCTAAAGGCCATAGAAGTCATGCCGGAGAAAGACCTGGTTGATTTGTTTGTCGTTTCCGAAATGCCATTGCCAACAATAACTACCGCTCTGCAAAACAGCCTCAAAAAAACCAAACGACTGATTGTTCTGGAAGAACATGTCAGTCGCGGCGGGCTGGCGGAAAACCTCTCTCTCCTTTTGATGAAACAAGGAATTTCTTGCCGATTAATCAGTTTATGCGCCCAGGGCTACCCTAATGGCCTTTATGGCAGCCAAGGATACCACCAAAAAATAAATAAACTTGATTCGGAATCTATAATCAAAACGATTAAAAAAATTACCCATGGAACATAAAACCCTTGGCAAAAAAGTTTTTATTACCGGCATATCTTCCGGTATTGGACGAGCTTTGGCAACCAAGCTGGTCGACGCCGGCCTTGAGGTCTGGGGATTGGCGCGCCGGAAAAATGCTTTGGAAGAACTACAGAAAAACTTAGGCGATAAATTGACAATTTCTATCTGCGATATCACTAATTCGGGAGAAATGGAAAAACTGGCTACCGAAATGAGACAAAGAAACTTCTGGCCTGATGTGGTCGTGCTTAACGCCGCCGTCCAGCCCCAAGATGTCCAAGATAGTTTTCACTTTGATAACGCTAGGCAAGCATTTAGAACTAACCTGGAGGGTTCTTTATTTTGGATTTCTGAATTCCTGCCTGATTTTTTGAAAAAGCGCCAAGGACTATTTATTGCCATTTCTTCCACCTCCGCCCATCGCCCCTCCAAAAATTTCATTGCCTACCCCTCCAGCAAAGCCGCTTTAAGCATGGCCTTTCGGGGACTGCGGCTTAATTTTAAAAAAAGCGGAGTAGGGTTCTCCACCATTCACTTCGGGCCCATCGCCACCAAGATGTGGCAAGGAAAAGTAAACTTTCTGGTACCATCTGCCAACCAAGCCGCTCAATTTATTATTTCCACCTTTCACAAAACCCCTTCCTCTTATTTTTTCCCTTTTCTTTCCACTTCCATGCTAAGAATCACAAAATTTTTACCTGATAAACTTTTTAATTTTATCAGCTCACTACTTAAAAAATAAAAATGGAAAATAAAAAACAACAGAATCCGTTTGTTTCCGTGGTGGTAACTTGCTACCAGGACGAGGGCAATATAGCGGAAATGCATCGCCGATTAACCAAGGTGCTAACAAGCGCCAATATTGATTACGAAATTATTTTCGTCAATGATGGTAGTCCCGATAACTCCGAAGCGGTTTTGCGAGAAATCGCCTCTCGCAATCAGAAAGTAACCGTTATTCTGCAAGCTAGAAATTTCGGCGCTCAAAATGCCTTTACCGCCGGCATGGAGCAGGCCTTAGGGCAAACTGTGGTCATCATGGATGGCGACCTACAGGATCCTCCGGAGCTTATCCCGGAGTTTATCAAAAAATGGCGCAAAGGATACGAAGTGGTTTATGGCATTAGAAGAAAAAGAGAAAAAAGCATGGGAGAACTCAAAAGCTGGATCTATCACATGTTTTATGTCGTCTTCAATAAAATTTCTTACATGCAAGTACCCGAAGACGCCGGAGAATTTTCCCTGATGGACCGCCGGGTAGTGGAAACTATCAACGCGATGCCGGAACGGGACCGCTTGCTCCGGGGCCTGCGCGCTTGGGTAGGGTTTAAACAAATCGGAGTAAAATACGAACGGCCGGAAAGATTCTGGGGCAAATCAACCAACAGCTTAGTGGCCAGTACCAAGTGGGCCCGTAAAGCCATTTTTTCTTTTTCTTATGCTCCCATGGAGTTGGTCTCGCGGATCTCTTTTCTGGTTATGTTTCTGGCCTTCGCCGCTATAGTTATCTATGTAATCTCCTATCTCACCAAGGGCGCGCCGGCGGGTTTTACCACCTTGCTGATGGTAGTTTTATTCTTAGGGGCGATCCAGTTATTGGCTTTGGCCATCATTGGGGAATACCTGGCCCGGGTTTTTGAAGAAACTAAACAGCGGCCAAGATATGTGACCAAAGAGATACTAAATGATCACCGTGCACATGACAAGCATTCAAGATGACCGAGGATACAATCAGGGGTTTAAGGATTCTTTGGCTCTCCACATCAGAACAGGGAGAAGGGGCGAAGCTATTTTGAAAGAGTTTAAAACCCTGGAAAATATTAAAGTGCTGGAAATCGGTTGCGGGACCGGAGAACTGGCTGACCGACTCGCTAAAAAAATTCAGGGACAAGTTATTGCCACCGACCTTTGTCGGCCATTTATTGAAAAAGCTCGTCATAACTTTTCCCATTCCGGGGTGATTTATGAGGTAAAGGATTTTAACAAGGAAGATGACTTGAAATGGCTTCAAGAACAGGGGCCGTTTGATTACATCATCGGCGATGGGATTTTGCATCACTTATATGATAAACTCGATCTGGCCTTGGCTAATTTAAATTTGTTATTAAAAAAAGGAGGGAGAATCGTCTTTTGGGAACCAAACATTTGGAATCCGTACTGCCGGCTGATATTTAAAGTGCCTGTGTTAAGAAAACTGGCCCATCTTGAACCCCAAGAAATGGCTTTTGGAAAAAGATTTATAGACCAAAAACTGAAAAAGGCCAGTTTTGATGATCGCCAAATATCTTACCGGGATTTTCTTCTTCCAAACACACCCGCTCCACTAGTCAATACTTTAATTGCGACTGGTAATTTTATGGAAAAAATTCCCCTGCTGAATATGCTTTCTCAATCCGTTCTCATTTCGGCCAGAAAAAAAGGTTCGACATCGAACCTTGAAATAGTTTAACTGGGAATCGGTGGCCACCTAATCGGATCTACTTGAGAGGGGTCGTCAATGGCCAATTCTTTTAATTCAGAAATAATCTCATTGGGAAGTAGTCCATTGGAAAGTAGTCCGGCTTCAACCGCCATGACTGACTTTGAAAGATTCCACCAACTATTGGTCCCAACCAGCGATATGGAAATCGCTTCGTTGGATAACGAAAACCTTAGAGCCAAAGCCGGCAGGTCCACTTTCAAATATTGAGCCACGCCATCGGCCATTTTAGAATGTAACTTAAGTGGCAATAATTTATCGGGCAATTTCTCACCTAAAGGCGTCAGAGCTCCTTTAAGAAAAACAGACCGATTAATCACGCCGATATTTTTTTCCATGGCCAAAGGCAGAACATGCTTGGCCATTCTTTGGTCCAAAATACTGTAAGCGACCTGGATGACATCAAAAGCCCCGCTTTGAATCGCCGCCAAAGTGTTCTCTTCGCCTCTGGTAGAAATTCCGATGAATCTTGCTTTGCCTTCCCGTTGAAACTTTTTAAATATTTCTACCAGTTCGCCTCTTTCCAGTTGTTCTTTTGAACCGCCATGGAGCATCAGAAGCGGCAAGCAATCTACGCCCAATCTTTCCAAACTGGCTTCCACATGTTCTCGAAGACGCTTTTCCAGTTCAGCTCCGCGAGGATCTTCCCCTTCTTCCAAAAACTTGCCGCATTTGGTGGCGACTACTACATCCGAACTTTTCATAATGCCGGATTTGCCGATCCGTTCTTCCGCCAAACCATAAAAATAGGCGGTGTCAAAGTAGGTAATTTCCAAATCAACAGCCATCTTTAAAAGCCGAATGGCCTCTTCTTCTGAAGGTAAGAACCGCTTGCCAATCCCATAGGCAAAGCCGATTTCAGCCGTGCCCAGACCCACTCTGGACACCTTTAGGCCCGTTCGCCCCAATGTTTTATAAATCATTTCAAAGACCTCCTCGTCTATCTAATTTACTTTAGAATGACACTAACACAAAAGTAATAAGTTGTAAAGAAAAAGCGGGTTTAACCCTTTAGCGTGATCAACAGAATGCCAAAAATAACGAGTACTCCCACCGCCACACGCACTAGACGGTCTTTTTTATTCACTCCTTCCTTCAACACATAGATGCCGTAAAAAATACCAAAAATGGCTGAAGTTCTTTTAACGGTTGCGTAATAATTCACATTGGCACCATATAAAGTGACGTTCATTATCAGAACCACTAGACCGTAGACAAGACCCACCAGCAAAAATGATCTGACGTATTTTTTGGCAATAAAAATAATCCTTCCCCATCCGCCCTTAGCATATGTCCAAACGGCTGTAATAACACTCACTATTAACGCCATGAATATACCCATCAGAAACGGGTTGGCCGAGTCAATGGCGACTTTATCAAAATTCACGGCCACGCTTCCGATAAATGTACCCAAAAGTCCGGAAATGACCGGACGACTGGCAAACCAATCTCCTTCTGGCGAAGAGGTGGTGACGGGTATTTTTTTACCGATAGAAATATTGAGCGCCAATGCCGCTATGGTGATTAAAATCCCAAAAAATCCTGCCGGGCTAACTGCTGGGTTCGCCATCGGGATTTTACCGCCAAGCCACGCAAACACCGCTAAGGAGATCGGCAAAACAAAAAGCGGACTCATGGCCTGCGTTACTGATACCAAAGACAAATCGCCGTATCGAAATCCTTTGGTAAGAAAATAAAAAATGAAAACATTTAGTATGCCCGTGGCCACGGTAGCCCACCAAAAATGCCAGCTTTTTATTTCAAAAAGGATATTTGCCCCATAAAGAGGGCGCGAAATAGCCAGCCCGCCTAAAAACAATACCAGCGCCACCACCGGATAGTAGCCCATCAGTATTTCGTGGTCTTTAAGAAGAAACCTTGGATCAACGGCCACACGCGAATCTTTCAGAGAAGGGAAGTGTGTTTTTAACATTGGCTGAAAGAGGAAACCAGTGATGGCCGCCCCAAAAAGGAGAAGTCCGGTCCACCAAATATTTTTAGTGATAGCCGTTTCGGTCGTCAATCCGGTCCGCACTACAGCCAGCCAAACAATAAGTCCAGCCAACCATAATAACATCAACAGGTAAAGAGATTTTTTCATTATTATTTGCCGGTTTCTTGTTCAATTTCAAAAATTGACTCTTCCAAAACTTTAACTCCTTCTTTAAGAGCATCATTAGGTATAGTCAGCGGTGGAGCGATTTTGATTGATTCGCGGCCGGTATGAACCAGAAGCAATCCTTTCTGCATAGCCCGTTCGCAAACCCGGCTGGGAAATTCACCCTCCGGTTCTCCGGTTTTTGGGTCTTTAAATAAAACAGCCGCCAGCAGGCCTTTTCCAAAAACGTAAGAAATTCTATCTGGAAATTTATTTTTCAGCTCATTTAATCCAGCCAAAAGAATCTTACCCTTTCTTTCCGATTCTTTGATTAAGTTTTTCGACTGCAACTCCTCCAGGTTGGCCAAACCAGCGGCGCAAGACAACGGATTACCGGAATGAGTACTGTGTGCACAATCAGCCACCTCGGCCAAATCAATAATCTCCCCCCGGCTAACCACGGCTGAAAGGGGCAAACTACTGCTTAAACCCTTGCCCAGACAAATCAGATCGGGAGTAACTCCATAATGCTCAAAAGCAAACATTTTGCCCGTCCGGCCACAGCCGCTTTGGATCTCATCAAAAGCCAGCAGTATTTTGTTTTTTTCCGCAAACTTCGCCAGCTCTTTAATATAGGTCTGGGGATAAAACAACGCCCCCCATCCCTGGAAGGACTCAACCATAAAACCGCAAAGATTCTTGACCTTCATTCCCCTTTTTTCTAACTCTTTCAGATCATTTTTAAATCTGGCCGTCCAGTCAAAATTTTTGCTCTTTGCTTCCCAAGGATAAGGGAAAGGCAGATGAAAAATGTTTGGATCAGAGAAACCATAAATATCCAAGATTTTTTGGTTGCCCTGAAGCATCCGCGCTCCCATGGTCGCGCCATGCATGCTACCCCGAAAAGAAATGATGCCAATCTTGTTTTTGTTTTTTAATTGACCATGCGTTCGCATCATCAAAATAGAGGCCTCTGTGGTTTCAGCCCCAGTAGCGAATAAAAGCGCTTTGTGGCACGACTTTGGAGACAGGGAAATAAGTTTCTTCAGGAAGCGGGTTTTTATTTCTGTCGGATAGTTATAGGCGTGAAGAAGATCGGCTTTTAACTGACTATCGATAGCTTTTTTAATTTGGGGATTAGCATGCCCGGCATTGGCCAGAAAAATACCGGAGGTAAAGTCAATCCACTTATTGCCCGATTTATCGAAAACATTAAAATCAATCGCCTTATCCCAAGCCACCGGCAACTGGCCGGACATCAAATCCAAACCATATTTTTCGGCTTCGTGAATTATTTTTACGGTCTCCGGCGATGGAATTTTTGTTCCTATCTTCCTGAATCTTGTTTGCACTGGCGAAACTTTTTTTGGTTTTAAGAAAAATTGATAGTTAGACATTTTATGTTTTAAAATTGGCCTTTAAAAAATCAAGAAGCGGACTGCCAAACTTGTTGATCTGATACTCCAGATACTCAAAATCCTCCGGCAAATCTATCTCCGTCACAATAGGAGTAATCAGAGGCAGTATCTTCTCCCCAAAGCAAAGTTTATATTGGCTGGCTTTTATAAAATCGCTTCTGACAATATCAACATAGCCATTGGGGTGGTAGGCCTGGGGAAAAAGCTGACGGGGGATACCATGATACTCCGGCTTTGGGTAATTAGGAAAAAATCCCGTAAAAAAACCGGCTTTGTTGAGTTGGAACATTTTATGAGGCGGTTCCGCTAAAATGTGGGCCGAGCGTAAAGAGGTGGCTTTGGGATTTTTAACTAAACTGGCAATGGCTTTGTCTATCAGGCGAGAATCTCTTAAAGGAGTAGATGGTCTTAAATAAACGGCCAAATCGGGAACTTGGCCTTCATTTTCTTCCAGCCATCTTAAGGCATGCCCGATGGCGTCCAAATCATTTGAGGAGTCCTTACAAAATTGGGCCGGTCTCAAAAATGGCGCCTCCGCCCCGTATCTTTTGGCCAGCTCGGCAATCTCCGGAGAGTTAGTAGAGACAATCACCCGGGAGACCTTTTTAATCAGTTTGGAAACGGCGATAGAATAAGCCAGCAAAGGAAAACCTTTGAGCATTTTTATGTTCTTGGAGACCACCGCCTTGGAGTTGCTCCGGGCGGGAATGATGACATAGATTTTCATAGACTTATTTAGTTAAGTATGTTGGCATTTTATTTAAAACCTTTCTACGGCAGACCAAAGATACTATTGCCTCTTCGGACGCTTGCTCACCAGCGATTCGCTACGCTCGCCGTGGCCTGTGGATTTTGTCCGAAGTGAAAAAATTATACTTCGTCCAAACCATGCAATCACACAGTCCACAGCGCCTCTGAGGCAACAATATCTTTAGTCTGCTTGCAAATTTAATCATGGGGGCTTGATGCATATGCATCCCTGAAGGACGCTCTGAAGTTGTGGATTGCTTAGGAACTGCCTTTTCCAGCCCATGCTAAGCATAAGATGGAAAAGGCAGTTCCTGGGTCGGAAAGAGTATAATATTTCTTTGACTCTTTCCGAATCCACAGCTTCATCGCGAGTGGAGCCGCTCGCTGGAAAGCGGCGGAACGACCTGAAGGAACGCTTATGCATCAAGCCGAACAGATATAATTTGATATAAAATACCAAAAAAAACAGGGTTTGTAAACCCTGGTAATCTGACTACTTCCTGCGTAACTTTTTCATGACCGCTTCTTCTTCGGGATAAATTCTTTTGATCCCGTCGCCTTCGGCGATTTTCAGTTCGCGGATCATCCGGCATAAATCATTGAACTCCTGAAACTCCAGAGAACTGGCCTGGTCACTGCCCCACATGGACCGTTCCAGAGTGATATGAAATTCCACCATGCAAGCACCTCTGGCCACCGCCGCATAGACCGGCATAATTCCGCTAAAATGAGAGGAAAAACCAATCGGCACGGAAGGAAAACGGTGGCCCAATTCATCTATTACTTTTAAATTAACAAAACTTAGGTTATTGGTTGAGTCCAAGCCGACTTTTGGATAAACGCTGGTGCAATGAAGTAAAACAAGATCAACATGTCCCAGCACCGCCACCGCATGCCGGATCATCGCCATGTCACTCATCCCAGTAGAAAGAATAATCGGCCGGCCCTTGCTCCGGATGTGGCGCAAGAGTCCATCATCAGTCAGGGAAGCCGAGGCAATTTTATAGCAAGGCGGATTATACTCCTCCAGAAAATCAACACTTTCTTCGTCCCATGGAGAAGCAAACCAAAGTATCTCCTTTTGACAACAATAGTAGGATATTTCCTCGTACTGCTCTCGACCAAATTCTAGTCCCCGCTTTAAATCCCCATTAGTCGGACCAAAGGGATTTTCCCTTGGCTTAGCCAACTCTTCAGGCGTATAAACCACCTCGACTGTTCTTTTTTGGAATTTGACGGCGTCACAGCCGGCCAAAACCGCCAGATCAATGAGTTTTTTTGCTACGGCCATGTCTCCGTTATGGTTAATGCCTATTTCCGCCGTAACAAAAACCGGCTGGTCATGACCAACGGTTTTATCACCTATTTTCACCATCGCAAAACTCCTTTGGAATTTAAAAGATCGTCTGCCTAATCAAAGCAAAAGACAAGATAAAATCAATATTGACTTGTTTCCACTTATATTTTTAAATAAAAAAACCAGCGTTATGTCGCTGGCTAGGTCAAGTAGCCCGATATTAATCTTTTCAAAAAAACTAGTTGTTCTTGGATGTTTTTGGATTCTTTCCCCTCTTCCCCTCTGGCCGCCTGAAGGGTAAAACCTCCTTGATAACCAATTTTTTGTAATCCTCTAAACAACTGACCAAAGTCGGCTGAACCGGTTCCCAGAGGAACGGTATCCCCGTCTAAAACTCTGTCTTTGATGTGGATATTCTTAATAAACTTGTTCAAAACAGTAACCTCTTGGAAAGGATCATAGCCCAGTCCTGAACTATTCCCGCTATCATAGACCGCTCCAATCAAATGTTTAGGAAATCTTTGCAGTAACTGCCGGAATCTTCTCGGTGGCAAGTCAGTTTCCAAAGAAATAGACAAACCAAGATATTGAGCAACCGGCAAGCATTCGCAAATGGATCTACACAACAAATCCATTTCTTCGGCGTTATTTACAGAAGAATGGTCTAAAAGTGGTATCTCAATATCTTTAGCGCCGATGGCGTGGGCATGAAATAAAATCTTTTTTAAAATTTCAACATTTTCCTGCCTGATTTTTTCTTTGACCCTAAAAAATGGCCGCCTCATAAAAAAATCCGCGCAGACATGGTCTATGCGTACCTCAAAACAATTTTTAAGGTCGTTAATCTTGAAAACACCATTGTCAGTCCACAAGGGATTTTCTTCGTAGCGCTCCAGGTCAAAAATAAATTCAATCTCGTCCAAACCAAGTTCCGCCGCTTTTTCAAACTCCTCCTCCCATTCCCCAAAAGGAAAAAACTGGATTCCCCTGCCTTTGGGAGGAGTCAGCCGGCCCTGCATCACCCCAATGGAATGTTTTTTGTTTTCTACCAACATGTCCGCCCTCCATTAATAATCAAATTCTCGCCGGTCATATAAGACGAGGCGTCTGAACAAAGAAATAAAACGGCCGCCTTATATTCATCAACTTCGGCCATCCGCCCCATGGGAATTAAATTCGTCAGCTTGGCTACAAATTCCTCCGGCTGATGGTTAGAAACCCCGCCAGGAGAAATAGAGTTAACCCGCACTCCTTTGTTGGCCCAGTAAGTAGCCAAATATCTGGTCAGCCCGATCAAAGCATGCTTGGTCACGGAATAACTCACCGGTTTGACCGGCTGTTCATTTTCGGCAAGTCCTTCTTGTCGATAGATTCTCTGGTCCGGAGCAACCACTGCCAAATCAGAAGCGATATTCAGAATTACTCCTCTGCCGTTTTTAGCCATTCTTTGGCCGATTTCCCGGCTCATTAAAAATGCACCGGTTACACCCACATTAAAGTCGTCCTGCCAAACTTGCATTGGAAAATTTTCCAAACGGGTCAGATTTTTACCACCGTCTTCCAGTTTTGGGTCGTTGGCGGCATTATTAATAAGGATATCTATTGAACCGAAGTTTCTCGATATTCGAGCCACACCAGAAAGAACCGCTTCCTCATCAGTGATATCAAAAGGATATCCGCAAATTCTATTAGCCCGGCCTGTCAATTTGGCGGACAGACTTAACACCGCCGAAGCCAATTTTGCTTCATTGATATCAATCAGGACCACCCTACCGCCGGCATCGAGAATCGCCTCGGCATGCTGAATACCCAATAATCCGGCCCCGCCGGTAATGACGCAAACTTTTCCATCCAGTCGGAACTTGTCTAAAACACTCATTTCTTCTCCTTATTTTAAGGAACAACTGATTGTCTAATACGATAAAGAAAAAAACATGATTTGTCAAAAGTATGGCCGCGAGCTTGGTGAATATTGCTTTTGAAGGCTCTGTGGGCTGTGGGGACAGACAAGTAAAACTTGTCTGCATCTCATCTACTATTTTACCCCTTTGGGGTATTCTGATGGTAGATTGCTCGCGAGTCACTTTTTCAGCCCATTCGTTTTCGAATAAGATGAAAAAGTGACGAGCTGGACGGAAAGAATTAATCAAGGTTCATTAAAGTAAAGACTTTTACTTTAATTCTTTCCGAATCCACAGACCGCAATGAGCGAGTTTGCTCGCTGGAAGCAAACTTGCGTCCGGAAAAAGCAATATTCACCAAGCTCGCTTCCCATAGTATTTAAGCGCCCCTTAATTTTTTTCTGACAGCCATTTCGGTCTCGTAAACCCTTTTTTTGCCGTCACCAAGAGAACGGGTCATCTCGCTCACCTGTTTATGAAACTTATCCATACCACTAGGTTCAATACTAGCCGACTGATCTGTTCCCCACATAGTGTGGTCAAGGGTAATGTGTCTTTCCACTATTTTAGCTCCCAAAACCATAGCGGCGGTAGTAGTGGTCAAACCAAATTCATGGCCGCTATAACCAACTAGGCATTTGTATCTTTTTTGAAGCGCGGGAATAACCTTTAAGTTTAACTCGTCAATCTTAGCCGGATAGGCCGAATTACAATGCATTAAAACAAACTGGGAAGCATGTTTTTTGAGAATAGCGACGGCTTCATCAATTTCTTTAAGGGTGCTCATGCCGGTAGAGGCCACGATCGGAATTCCGGTCTGGGCTGACGCTTTAAGCAGTTTATGATTGGTAAGATGAGCGGAAGGAATTTTAATAAACGGAACGTCGTATTTCTTGATAAAATCCAAACTATCAAGATCCCAAACCGATGCCGTCCAGTCAATTGGCTTTTGATGACAGTATTTGGCTATGTAGTCGTATTCTTTCTTTCCAAATTCTAAAACTTTTTTGTATTCCAAGTAAGTCATTTTGCCCCAAGGAGTATCCTTTGGAATATTTTTCTGATCTTCAGGTACACAAACATCGGGATTCCTTTTTTGGAATTTAACACAGTCCCAAGAACAAGCATGAGCCGCATCTATCAGTTTTTTGGCAATCTCCAAATCGCCATTATGGTTAATGCCGATTTCGGCTATTAAATACGGCTTTTTGAGATTTTTGAAATCAATCATAGCGCTAATTATTTCATAAGATAACCGCTATTACAAGCTCCGTAATCTGAATAAAATTAATAAAATAAAAACCGCCAAATTGGCGGCTTTACGATTTACCCAAGAATTTCATCGCAAGCTTCTTCAAGAACATCTATCCCTTCTCCCAAGGCCTCTTCGTTGATCATAAGCGGGGGGGCAATTTTCACGCACTCGCCGGCCACACCGGTCGGGGCAAACATCAGCAGACCTTTCTGAAAACATCTTTCGTTAATCCGCAAGGCGGTTGGTCCATCCGGCTCTTTTGTTCCCTTCTTGACAACTTGGATCCCCGCCACCAGCCCTAAACTCTGTACACAACCAAGCACATTGGGGTATTTGTTTTTTATTCCAGACAGTCCAAAGGCTAGCATTCTTCCGAGCTTTCCCGCGTTTTCAACGAGATTTTCTCTTTGCATAATCCTTAAACTGGCCAAAGCGGCGGACACACAAACCGGATTTCCGGAATGAGTGGTAATAGTCGCACCAGGACCATAAAAATTCATAAGGTCTTTCCGGCCAATAACGGCAGAAATAGGCAAGGAGGAGGAAAGGCCTTTCCCACAGGTAACTATATCTGGCTTTATGTCGTAATGTTCGTAGGCCCAGAATTTGCCTGTCCTCCCAAAACCGGATTGCATCTCGTCGCAAATCATAACGATGTCATTATTCCTACAGAAAGTTTCCAGTTGGAAGGCATAGTCATACGACATAAAGTCAGGTCCTCCTCCCTGATACGACTCCACCAGAACACCCGCCACTTCTTCCCATTTTACTTTCAGTGCCTCCAAGCTCCTTAGAAAAAGGTCGAAAGAAGTGTCTTCATTCTTATATCCGTCAGGGAATGGCACTTGGACAAAGGTATTGCCTTCACCGACTATCCACTTTTTTAAACCGGCCTTGCCTCCGGCCAGGACTGAACCAAGCGTCCCGCCGTGAAAGGCATTATTAAAAGACACCAGATATTTTCTTCTTGGCCCATACTTTTCCAGAGCGTATGTTCTGGCCAGTTTGATGGCGTATTCCACGGCTTCGCTCCCTCCACTGAAAAGAGCGGCCAAATAGTTGGCCGGGTCAGGCGATAAATTCCTCAAAACTTCGCATAACTCCGCCCTCTTTTCATGCACAAAAGCAAAGGTGGTCAGCAGGCCCTGGTCCAACATTTCTCTGATGGCCTTCTTGATCTCCGGCCGGCCATGACCAACATTGGCTACCAAAACACCGGATGAAAAATCTAACCATTTATTACCCCAACGGTCATAAACCTGAAAACCATCCGCTGTATGCCAGACCACTGGCGGCTGTCCCCGCATGGACTGCGGTTCTGATTCCATCAGCATCTTGAATATCGGCAATGACTCTGGCACAGGAAGCTTGGTCCTAATGGTTCTATATTTCGTTTTTACCAAAGGTACTTCCACTGGTTCTAGGCCGTACTTCTCCATAATTCCGCTCCTTTTTTTTAAAACAACAATGGCTATATTTATAATCGAAAATGGAGCAGATGTCAAGCATATTTATTTTCTCTATACTTTAAGGTACTCTTTACCTAAGAGATGGTTTCAAAACCCCTTTCGTGGCGAAAT
>CAZOKW010000003.1:0-53396 GCA_964580765.1 uncultured Candidatus Saccharibacteria bacterium | reverse complement strand
ATTTAGTATAATATAAGTAAGAAAGTCAGGGTTTAAAAACCCTTTTAACAATTAACTTCAAATAACTAAGAAAGGAGGGCTTATGAAGCCCCAAATAACTAAGAAAGGAGGGCTTATGAAGCCCCAAACGCAAAAAGAGGTACTCCTCGATCCTGAAATAAGAAGTTCGGAAGTTCTCGACTTCGAACGCCGTCTTTCGGGCAAGATCGTCGGCCAGGATCGAGCGGTTCGCAGAATTGTGAACATGTATCAAATCTATCTGGCCGGCATGGCGGTACCGGGCCGTCCGATCGGTAACCTGCTTTTTCTGGGTCCAACGGGTTCAGGTAAAACAAGAGTGGTAGAGGCCTCTGCAGAGATTCTCTTCGGCAGCCCCCGGGCTTTTGTAAAACTTGACTGTGCCGAATTCCAGCACAGCCACGAAATCGCAAAATTGATCGGCTCCCCTCCGGGCTATCTCGGACACCGTGAGACTCCGCCTTTGCTGACGCAGGAGGCGATCGACCAGCATCAAACCGATCGTTGCCGAATGACCTTCGTCCTGTTTGACGAGATCGAGAAGGCAAACGAGGCCCTGTGGCAGCTCCTGCTGGGCATCCTCGATAAGGCGACATTGACGCTGGGCGATAATCGCAAAGTCGATCTGTCGCGATGCGTTGTGTTCATGACCTCGAATCTCGGAGCCGTCGAGATGAGCGAAATGCTCAGCGGAGGAATCGGCTTTACTTCCGGTGTGCGCACCGACGCATCGAACCTCGAATCGATTGACCGGAAGATGTACCATACCGCTCTCGAGGTGGCGAAACGCAAGTTCTCGCCCGAGTTCATGAACAGACTCGATAAGGTAGTTGTTTTCCGAACGCTCAACCATCAAGACCTGAGGCAGGTGCTGGACATCGAGCTGAATGAAGTTCAGAACCGCATCATGGCGTCTTCGTTGGACATTAGGTTTTATTTCCGATGCATGGCTGAGGCGAAAGAATTTCTCCTTCGCGAAGGTACCGACCTGAAGTATGGTGCGCGTCATTTAAAACGCGCCATCGAACGGCACTTCGTCTATCCGTTGTCGAATCTGATCGCGACAGGTCAGATCGGCCTGGGTGATGTGATCAAGATCGACCTGGCTCCGTCGAGCGATAAGCTCACTTTCTCGAAGGAACAGGAGTCGCAGACCTTTTCTGCGGCACCAGGGAGATAGCGACCGTTTCCGTGATTGACCCCGTACGAAGTAGAGGCACGCTGTGTGCCCTCGCAACTTCGTTCGGGGGTCTTTTTTTTTGCGTCTTAGAAATTGGACATTTTCCATTTATTTTGATATCATCTCTAAATCATGTCTTTTGCCGTTATTAAAACAGGGGGCAAACAGTACAGGGTCTCGGAGGGGGACAAGCTTTTGATTGAAAAAATAACTACTCCAGAGGGGGAGGAGTTTGATTTTGCGGAGGTTTTACTAGTGGGGAATGCTTCGCCGGAAAATGCCCAAATTGGCCAGCCCTTAGTGGAAGGAGCCAAAGTCAGGGCTAAAGTATTAGCTCATCAGAGAGCCGATAAAAAGATTGTTTTTAAGTACCACTCTAAAACCAGATACAAAAAGAAGAAGGGCCATCGCCAGCCAGAAACTAAAGTAGAAATACTAAAAATCACCGTTTAAAGGGTGATTTTTAATTGAGCTTACTGATATTACACTCCCTCGGGTCGTTATGCCGCTTTCCAGCGAGCGGCCCCCACTCGCCGTTCGCCTGTGGATTTGGCTGGAGTAAGAAAATTATACTCCAACCAACCGAGCAATCCACAAGCTCACAGCGTCCCGAAGGAGTGTAATATCAGTAAGCCCTCCAGGTACCTGATTTTTATAAGGCTTTATGACGAAATCAAACTAGGATTTACTCTCGAGGGAATCTTGAAAAGAGGCAAATGGGGATATAGCTATTACTTCCGGTTCTTAAAAGCATGATGCAGAGTAGCCGCATCGGCGTATTCTAGAGTGGACCCGCTGGCCAGACCTTTGGCCAGGCGGGTTATTTTTATCCCTATTGGCTTCAAAACTTCTTCCAAGTACAAAGCCGTAGTTTCTCCGGTGGTCTGGGGATTGGTGGCGATAATAATTTCCAACTCCTCTTTAGAGCCGTTGGTGTAGTCGGCTAGCCGATTTTTAATTCTGTTTTCCAACTCTTTGATTTTCAAATTTTGCGGCAAAGAACCTTCCAAAGGATTAATCGCTCCACCCAAGACATGGTAAACTCCCCGATACAAGCCAGTTTTTTCAATGGCTTCCAAGTCGGTGATTTTCTCCACCACGCAGATTTTACCATGTTCTCTTTTGGGATCGGAGCAGAGACGGCAGGTTTTGTCCTCACTGAAGTTGAAGCATTCTTGGCAAAGGCTCACTCCTTCGGAAAGGTTAAAGATTACTTCGGAAAATCTGGCGATTTCCTCTTTGGGCCAGTTCAAAACCGCCAGAGCGATGCGGGTGGCTTGCCGCGGCCCGATGCCTTGCAGTTTGGCGATATATTCGACGGCCTTTTTAAATTTGGATGACATAGTTATTTATAGCGTAGCAGATACTGCCCTCTGAAGTCGCTAAGGATGGGGATTGCATGGTTTGGACGAATTATAATTAATCTCTTTCAATTCGGACAAAATCCCCAGACGCCGCGAGCGAACGGAGACGCTGGCGGAGTGAGCGTACTGAAGAGGGCAGTATCTGCGAAACTTATATCCCTTTAGCCAGATTTTTAAACGAGACGCTCTCTTCGTCGAAAAACAACTCTACTTTACCGGTAGGGCCGTTGCGATGTTTTTCAATCATAATTTCGGCAATCCCTTTTTTTTCGGTATCTTTTTTAACTTTATCCTCGCGGTAGATCAAGAGCACCACATCGGCGTCCTGTTCAATACTGCCGGAAGAACGCAGGTCAGATAACTTCGGCCGCTGGTCAGTGCGCATTTCGGAATTACGGGAAAGCTGGGAAACGGCCAGAATGGGTATATTCAACTCTTTGGCCAGGGCTTTAAGATTGCGGGAAATTTCCGTCACCTGTTGGACCTCGCTGTCGGATGCTCTGGTGGGCCGGATGAGCTGCAAGTAATCAACCACCAGCAAACCCAGACCGTGTTCGGCTTGTAAACGGCGGGCCATGGTGCGCATCTGTAAAATAGTGGGCGAGGGGACATCATCAATGAAAATGGGGGCTTGAGCGAGGCGGTCCAGGGCGACGGCCACTTTTTCAAAATCATTACCGTCTCCCTCCGAAGACAAACGGCCGGTGCGCAGTTTCCATAAATTGATGTTGGCTTCGGCGCAGATCAAACGGTCCACGATCTGTTCTTTGGCCATTTCTATGCTGAAAATGCCAACCGGTACTTTTTCGTGCTGGGCAACATGTTTGGCAATATCTAAAGCCAAACTGGTTTTACCCAAAGAGGGACGAGCGGCTAAAACGATTAAGTCGGACTTTTGCAGGCCGCCCAAATAGCCATCCAGATCGTAAAAACCGGTAGAATGTCCGCGTAGTTTGCCGTCGCCTTTGTGCAGGCGATCAATGCGTTCAAAGGCCTCTTTGATGATCGGGCCGCCGATGTGGGCAAAAGTTGAGGGGGTTGATTTTTGGGAAATGGAAAATAACTTTTGTTCGGCCTGGTCTAAAATAATATCAATTTCTTCTTCCTCTTGATTGCTTAGGCCGATAATGTGATGGGCCGAGTCAATCAAGTCCCGCAGAATCTTTTTTCTTTCCACTATTTTGGCGTAGTGAAGGATGTGAGAGGAACTCGGAACGGTATTGATTAGCGAGGTGAGATAGCCGGTTCCCCCGATGGCTTCTAACTGCCCCATTTCGTCCAGTTTGTTGGATAAACTTAAAAGGTCAATCGGCTCTCTTTTTTCGAAAAGCGCGGCCATGCCGCCGAAAATCAACTGGTGGGCGCGATTATAGAAATCTTCCGGACGGAGAAAGTCAACCACTTGGTTGAGGGCTTCTTTATCCAACAAAATAGCTCCGAGAGTGGATTTCTCGGCTTCAATGTTCTGCGGAGGTAGCTGGCTGTTATTAAAAATTTGTGAGGTCTTTTGTGGCATGTTGTTTGGATAGTATTGAAACTAAATCGCTCCGTCCCCACCCACCTCTTTTCAAGAATCACTCGCCGTGCCAATAAAAAGGTTTTCCGAATTTCCTAACGTCCTCGCAGGAGCTCGGACTAAAATTCGGGGTTAAAGTGAAACAATTCACTTTAACCGCATCAAGCCGACAAAAATTCAGTACCCCTCGAAACCATCGGACCCAATTTTTATTACCGGCTTGATTTCAGAAATCTTCGTTTATTTATGCCGGCGAGCTCATATTTGAAAAGAAGGTGGGTGGGACTGCGCTTGAAATTCTTTAAGCACTCTAATGGGTCGCCTCATTATAATAAAAAATTCCGCACAACGGAATTTAAAAGGGGATAAGATGTGGAGTAATGACGATTTTCTACCTGGTCTTGACAAGTTTATTAGTAATATAGTATACTATTCAACATCAATTGGTCCTAGTTCGTAAACAATTCAAATGGCAGCTATGCCTTAAATAGTAGAAAGAGAAGTGTATGGAAACTTTGATTTCGTGGATTTGGTACTCACCATTTCTTGTGGTGGCAGTGGCGGTCATTTTTACCGTTGCAATGTCATTTCACAAGATAGGCCCCGACCAGGTCGGTCTTGTTACCAAGCGTTTTGGCAAGACGAAGACATCCTCGGGGCCTATTTCCCTGACCGGCGAGTCCGGCTACCAAGCCGACCTGCTCATGTCAGGCATTCCGTTCAAACTTTGGCCCCTTTACAAAGTAGAAAGGCATCCTTGGGTACAGATTCCCCCGGGAGAGATTGGCCTCGTTGTGTCGCAGATTGGCGGCCCGTTACCGACAGGGGCCAAGTCCGCCATCTACAAATCTGAATTTGGTCAATTCACCGACCTACGGATATTTCTCGAAAACGGTGGTCAGCAGGGCGTTCAGCGTCCCGTGCTACCTCCTGGTGCACTTCTGCCTCTTCACCCCATCGCATTTCTCGTCATGACCAAAAGCAAGCAATTCGGGTTGCCTGTGAACGAGCAATATCGTGATGGGAGGTTCGGTCCCGAACACTTTGGTGTCAAGTCGGAAGACCTGAAGCTGACATTGATTGAGCCGAGACGCGATGACGGAAAGACCATCGATATGGTGGGGATTGTGACCACCAACGAGGGTGACCCACTCGCATCTGGTGATATGGCCGGGCGTCTTGGCCGTTTTGATGATGTAAAAAAGATGGAGGATGAGCACAAGAGCGATTCGGATATTGCCGATGTGCTCATCGGTAATAAGAACAACCTCCACAACAACTACCAGGACTTCCAGGCCTTTCTGGACAACGGCGGCAAGATCGGTCTTCAGCACGACCCGCTTCTCTACGGCGCGTACACAGTCAATCCTTACCTCGTTAGGGTAGAGACCGTGCCGATGCTCGTCGTGAAGCAGGGCGAAGTGGCGGTTATCAAGGCCGCGGTCGGTCTGCCCACCGAGGACACATCCGGCGCAGAGTTCAAATTTGGTTCGATCGTTAAGCCGGGTCATCGCGGTATCTGGCAGGAACCTTTGCGCACAGGCAAGTACGCCATCAATCCGCGGATCTACTCTGCGGAGGTCGTTCCTACGGCGATCTTGACTCTCAATTGGGCTGCGGCCACTTCCCAGGCACATAACCTGGACAAGGGTTTGAGCCAGATTGAAGCCAAATCGAAGGAAGGGTTCGTCTTCAAGATCGACCTTCAGGTTCAGATCCATGTGGCCGACAAGATGGCTCCCAAAGTCATCTCCATGGTTGGCACAATGCAGAACCTTGTCAACGAAGTTCTGCAGGCGGTCGTCGGCAACTACTTCCGCGACCAGCTCCAGGGCATGGGAGCAATCGATTTCATCGAGAAGCGTGCTGAAGTTCAGGTAACGGCTCAGGCGTACATTGCTGAGCAGATTCAAAAATACAATGTGGAGACGCGCGGTGTCTACATTCAGGATGTCGTCCTCCCTCCGGATATCGTCGTTGTTCTCCAGGAACGTGAGATTGCAAATCAGGAGATCAAGACCTTCGAAAAGCAGAAGGAATCTCAGGAAAAGCGTCTTGATATGGAGAAAGCGACGGGTCTCGCCGACAAGCAGAAAGATCTGGCCACTTCAGAGGTCGAGATCACAATCGAAAAGAATAAGGCCAATGCCAGGGTTGAGACGGCCAGGGGCGAAGCCACTTATCTCAGAGAGGTCGGCCGTGCCAAGGCCGTCGAAATCGAGGCCACTGGTCTAGCTCAGGCCCTGGGATACAAGGAGCAGGTTGCTGCTCTTGGTGCCGAAGGGACGGCGATAGTGAACGTTGTGAACGCGCTCGTAAGAAGTGCGACACGATTCGTTCCCGACATTCTTGTTCAAGGTGGAGCCGGCGGAACAGATCCAATGGCGGCCATCAGTGCTGGGATGTTCGGCTTTCTGAAACACATGAAGCCGGCTTCAATTCCAGAGTCCACGGTTCCTGCCGTGATTCCGGGGCAACCAACTAACGGCGAGGTTGTTGTTTCCACAGACACCTAGTCGTAGTCCTAACCCATGGGGGTCGTGAGGTGAAACATTTCACTCATGACCTCCTGGGCTTTTTTATCCCTTTTTCTTCACCAAAGGCCCATAAATCGTGTCGTCGATTTGATAGCCGAGAGATTCAATTTGGGAACGGAGTTGGTCGGCGACGGCGAAGTCCTTTGTTTCCCGGGCTTTTTCTCTTTCTTCGATTAAGTTCTCCATCTTTTTGCTGATTTTAATAACTTTCTCTGGGATTACTCCAAGAATTTGGTTTATTTCTGCAAGAATGGTTATTATTTCCTTGGCTCTGTCTTTTGATATAACCCCGCCGCTTGAAATAAGATGCCAGTTCTTAACAGCTTGAAATAAACTAGCCAAAGCTTTGGGTGTATTGAAATCATCGTTCATTCCTTCTTGAAAGTTTTTTGTTAAATCGTTGAAAAATTTATTGAAAGTATCATCCGAAATAATTCCACCTTTCTCTTCTGTTTCGGCTATGATTTTTATTTTATATTTAAATTCTCCGAGCCTAGCTACCGCCGCTTCGGCTTGTTTGAGAATTTCTTCGCTGAAATCAAGCGGGGAGCGGTAGTGGGCACTTAGGAAATAAAAGCGGAGGGTTTCAGGGGAATAATTTTTTAGGGCTTCGTTCAGAGTCAAAAAATTTCCCAACGACTTGGACATTTTTTTTTCTTTATTAACCAGAAATCCGCTGTGCATCCAGTATTTTACAAAAGGTTTTAGGCCGGAGGCGGATTCTTGTTGAGCGATTTCCGCTTCGTGGTGGGGGAAGATTAAATCCTGCCCTCCGCCGTGCAGGTCATATTGCGGACCGAAATATTTTTCGGTAATGGCGGTGTCTTCGATATGCCATCCCGGTCTGCCTTTCCCAAGTTCAGTTTCCCAGGATGGTTCTCCAGGTTTGGATATTTTCCATAAGCAAAAGTCACCTTTATTTCTTTTTTGGTCATTTTCATCTATCCGGCTGACGGCGTCGTCGGCCATCTTGGCAGTTCGGCCGGAAAGTTTTCCATAGTCGGGGAAAGTTGATAAATCAAAATATATACCGCCTGCCCCGTAGCCAACTTGTTGTGGTTCGGGGTCGTTATCAATTATATAGGCGTTGCCTTTGTCCAGCAAAGTTTGGACCTGTTTTATAACTTCCGGAATATGGTCAGTGGCGTTTTTATATTCCGGAGAAGTAACTCCCAAAGACCGCATATCTTCTTGGAAAATTTCGCTGTATTTCTTGGCATATTCCAACGGATTGATGTTTTCTTCTTGGGCGCGCTCAATAATCTTGTTATCAATATCCGTGATATTTTGGATGTATTCCACCTCGTATCCGCTGTGGCGGAGGTATTTAGCCACCACATCAAAAAAAACAAACGAGCGGGCGTTGCCGATGTGGATGTAATCATAAACGGTCGGTCCGCAGACAAACATTTTAATTTTTTTGCCTTCTCGCGGAATGAACTCTTCTTTTTGTTTGGTTAGAGTGTTGTAGATTTTCATCACAAAGTAGTAAAGAAAAATACCGCTCCGACTGTTAGCAGAACCATAGCAGTATAAGCGAAGAAATTATTCAGGTGGCTACTTTTATTTGGGCCGACAATTTTGGGATTGTTGGACATGTGAATAAGGGCGCCAATCAGCACCGGTCCCACCAATCCGTGAAGAATAGCCGTATAAAACAAGGCCTTGATGGGGCTGATGCCTAAATAGGTGATTCCCAGTCCCAAAACGGTAGCAATAATTATTACTAAATAAAACCCTTTCGCTTTATTGAATGGCTTGTCCAAACTGGCTTCCCAGCCAAAGGCCTCGGATATAACATAGGCGGCTGAGCCGGCCAAAATGGGGATGGCCAACAAGCCGGCGCTAATCAAGCCAAAAGCAAATAACCAGTAGGCGTAAGGCCCGGCTAAAGGGCGGAGCGCTTCGGCGGCTTCTTTGATTGTCTCGATGTTTTGCAATCCGGCGCCGAAAATCACCGAACCGGTCAGGGCGATGATAAAAAATCCGATGAGGTTGGAGAAAAACATGCCAAAAATGTCTTCTTTATTCGCATGGGAAAGTTCTTTGCCGGCTACCGTTCTGAATTTGCAGATGCGAGTGACTTGGCCGTCAAGCTTTTTTTCTTCCGCTTCTTCGTTGGCCTGCCAGACCGGAAGATAGGGAGAGATGGTTGTGCCAAGAATGGCCAGAAGCAGGATAAAAAAGTCCTTATTAAATTCCAGGTGGGGGACAAGGGTTTTTAAAAATACGACTGGCCAGTTGTTAACGGCGATTAGTCCGGCGATGATGTATGCTCCCAAAGAAAGCGAGAGCCACTTAAAAATCAGAACCATTTTGCGATAAGGCATGACTACCGTCAGAAAAATAACTCCGGTGACCAAAATTATGGAAATTAGTTGATGAGAATTAGGCAAAAGAAGATTAATCGCGGCGGCCATGCCGGAGATATCAGCGCCGATGTTAAAGACATTAGCTACGACGATTAAGGCCGCGAAAATAACCAAAAGCTGTTTAGGATAGTAGCGCTTGAGGTTGCCGGCCAAACCGCAACGGGAAGTCAGTCCGATGCGCCCGCTCATTTCTTGCAGAGCAATCATCATCGGCAAACTATAAAGCATGGTCCACAAAACAGAAAAACCGGCTTTAGCTCCGGCGATGGAGTAAGTGGCGATACCGGAGGGGTCATCGTCCACCGCGCCGGTGATCAGGCCAGGCCCCATCCACCGCCAAAATTTTTTGAGTTTGCCCACCCTAAAATTTTAACACTTTCTTATTAATAAAAAAATCCTAGGGTTATCCCGGGATTTCGTTCTATTTTCTTTTATAATTTTGACTTTGGGAGAGTGCGTCCGACCAGTTTGGTAAGAATGTCGCCCCTTTTTTATTTTCTGTCTCTGGTTCCGGTGTCGGTTCATTTTTTCCTTTTCTATTCTTAATCTTCCAGTGAGCAAATTTATATTGATGTCCACATTTAGGACACTGCCAGGCCCCTTTAACTGGATCAGTGTTTTGTTCGTGAGACATATTCACAACCAGATGACAATCCAAACACATAGTGGGCTTGCTGTAAACTCGGCTATCAGTTTCAATGATTTTAGGTCGCATGACAGCTCCTTTTAAAAGAAAACAAACTTTGGACAACGATACCATCTTCTAACACTTGAGTCAAGAGGAATTAAAATGTTGGCACTCTTGACCCCGAAGGAGTCGCTTTCGCGACCCTACGGGGCAGGCTTGAGAGTGCTAGTTTTATGATTAGCACTCTCGGCTTGACACTGCTAATCATAGGGATATAATGAGAGTAAAATGACTTCCAGGCAGGAGGAAATACTCCAGGTCTTAATTAAAGAATATGTCAAAAAGGCCGAACCAATCAGCTCAAGTTTTTTGGCGGAAAAATGCGGGTTTGACTGCAGTCCGGCCACTTTGCGGGCGGAGATGATGGGATTGGAAAAGGATGGTTATCTTCGCCAGCCCCATACTTCCGCCGGGCGGGTGCCAACCGACAAGGCCTACCGTTTTTTTGTGGATAAATTGCTTCAGGAAAAAGAAAAAACCGGCGACTTGCCGGCGCAGGACCGCCGAGCGATTGACCGGGCCATTGAGCATTCTCCCCGTGAAGCGCATGCCATCAGTTCCGGTTTGGCCAAAACCATGTCTAACCTGGTGGATGATTTTGTGATTAGCGGTCTTGCCGACACCAACGAATTTTATCGCATGGGGTTTTCCAATATTTTGGAATCGCCGGAGTTCGACCCGCTTCGCCGGAGCTCCAGCGAGGCGAGGGAGAGGGATGACTTTTTCGGTTTTGGAAATATCTTTGATGAATTTGAAAATTATTTCAGTCAGTTTTTGGGACAAGGCCCCAAAGAATTAGTGGTCTATATTGGCCGGGAAAATCCCCATAAGCATACTCAAAAAGAGGCCATAATTATTGCCCGCTATCCGTTGCCGGAGGGGCATGAAGGTGTCTCGGCCGTCATTGGGCCGATGCGCATGGCTTATCACAGAAATCTATCTTTGTTAAAATACATAACAAAAAAAATGAACGAGTTAAATTAGTTTATCAAGTTATAAAGTCCATCAAGTTTATAAAGTAAAGAAGTTGAAAAAGAATCTTACTTGATAAACTTGAAGAACTTTACGAACTTTATAAACTAGTTTGCGAAGCAAACATGAATAATATTTGCGATATTTGTAAGAAGAATAGGGCGAGCGGCAAAATCAGCATTATAAAAAATGGCGTCAAACAGGTTAAGGATATTTGCCAGCAGTGCGCCAATAAGACCCAGGGTCGTTCCAGTGGCCGGGAGTTCGGCAATTTAAATGACATCTTTGGCGGTCTTTTTGGAGATATTTTTGGAGGTGGCGGAAGCGGTCAGGGCGGTGGTCTGGGTGGTAGTGGATTGGAGGGACTTGGTTTGCCCGGCCAAATGCGCGCTCCCTCGGAAGAAAGAGTGGATTTCACAGATTATCTTTCCGATGAGGCCAACGGTATTTTAGACCGGGCGGCGGAGTTCGCCCAAGATAGCAGGCATGCCATGATCGATACGGAGCATCTTTTGTTTAGTTTGTTGCAAAACGAGATCGTGGCCGGCGTTCTGAAGCAGTTAAAAATTGATGTTAAATCACTGGAAAAAGAGATCAAAGATAATATGATCAAGGGCACAACTGTGCCACAGGAATTAGAATATTCTCCCCGCTTGAAAAGGGTTTTTGATCTGTCTTTGGACGAAGCTCGCGCTTTGAATCACAATTACATCGGCCCGGAACATTTAGTTCTGGCCTTGATTAAAGAAGGCGAGGGATTGGCCAGTCAGCTTTTGAAAAGATATGGTCTGGCCGATGCCGGCCCTTTGCGCCAGAAAATCATCAAAAAAGTGGGGATGGGCAAAGCGGAGAGTGTTATTAAAATGAATACGCCTACTTTAGACAAATTTTCCCGCGATCTGACCCAGTTGGCTAGGGAAGGGAAACTGGACCCGGTTATTGGCCGGTCTAAAGAAATTGAAACGGCGGTGGAAATTTTGTCCCGCCGCACCAAAAACAATCCGGTGCTAATCGGGGAGCCGGGGGTTGGTAAGACCGCTATCGTGGAGGGATTAGCGCAACGCATTGTTTCCGGCAGTGTGCCGGAGTCATTGTTTGGAAAAAGATTAGCGGAACTGGATTTGGCGGCCATTATGTCCGGTACCCGTTTTCGGGGTGATTTGGAAGAACGGCTCAAGGTTATCATTGAAGAAATAAAAGCTAATCGGGATAACTTAATAATTTTTATAGATGAATTGCATCTTTTAGTCGGCACCGGTTCCGGCGGGGAATCGGGGATGGACGCGGCTAATATTTTCAAACCATCTTTGGCCCGAGGTGAACTGCATGTGGTGGGGGCTACTACTTTAAAAGAATACAAAAAATACATTGAGAAAGACCAGGCGCTGGAAAGAAGATTCCAGCCGATTGTCATACCAGAACCGACCGTAGGACAGGCCGTTGAAATTTTGCGCGGTTTGCGGGATCGTTATGAATCACATCACCGGATCAAGATTTTAGACGAAGCGCTGGCGGCGGCGGCGGAGCTTTCCGATCGTTATATTACTTCTCGTTTTTTGCCGGATAAAGCCATTGACCTGATGGATCAGGCGGCGGCGCGGGTGCGGATTCAATCTACCTCCGAACCGCAGGAGGTACGGGAATTGGATGAAAATATCCATTCTCTTAAAAAAGAGTTAGAAGCGGCCCAGCGAGCCAAGAAAATAAAAGAAGCGGATAAAATTAAAAAAGAGATTGGTGAATTGGAAAAAAAGAGGGAACAGCTTTTTGACCAATGGCAGGAATCAATCGGCCGAAGTATTCCGGTGGTGAACGAGCATGCCATTGCGGAGGTTGTTTCCAAATTAACTGGCATTCCGGTCAGTGAACTAACCGAAGAAGAGCGGGAAAAACTTTTGAATCTGGAGAAAAAGTTGTCTTTGCGGGTGATCGGACAAGAAGAGGCCATCAAAGCGGTGGCCAGCGCTATTCGTCGGTCCCGGGCGGGCTTGGGCGATCCGCATCGTCCCATCGCTTCTTTTATATTTTTAGGTCCGACCGGAGTGGGCAAGACGGAATTATCCCGTTCTTTAGCGCAGGTGATGTTCGGAAATCAGGAGGCCATGATTCGGCTGGATATGTCGGAATATATGGAGAGGCACAATGTGGCGCGGTTGATCGGCGCTCCTCCAGGCTATGTGGGGTTTGAAGAAGGGGGACAGTTGACCGAAGCGGTCCGCCGCCGTCCCCACTCTATCGTTCTGTTGGATGAAATTGAAAAAGCCCATCCGGATATTTTTAATGTCCTTTTGCAGGTTTTGGAGGACGGACGACTGACCGACGGGCAGGGCCGGGTAGTTGATTTTACCAATACTATTATTATCGCCACCAGTAATGTCGGTTCTGATATTATTCAGCACGAACTGGACAAAGAAGAAAAGAAACAGATGGCTTACGAGGACTTGCGGGTCAAACTTAAAGATGAGCTTAAAAAGTATTTCCGGCCGGAGTTTTTAAACCGTTTGGATGAAATTATTGTTTTCCACGGTTTACCCAGAGAACAGATCGCCGAAATAGTAAAATTGCAATTAGGATTTTTGCAATCCCGCTTAAATAAATCCGGTTATGATTTAAAGATCAGTCCGGAGGCCGTCGCTAAAATTGCCGAAGAAGGATATGACCCTCATTTTGGAGCGCGGGAGTTGCGCAGGATAATCCAAAAACAAATTGAGAACCGCATCTCCGATGAGATCTTGCGGGAGAAGCCGGCGCGGGGAACGGTGATAAATGTGGATTTCAAAGATGGGATATTTATTGTAGTATTTAAGTAACTTATTTGTCCGTACGCAGTCGAGCTTAGCGAGACGAGTACGATAACAAATAGTTACCCAGCTCTTTCTAAAGTATCCACAAAAAGAAGAATATGTAACAGAATTAATCTGTCCAAGTTATTAGTCGTGGGTAGCTTAGAAAGAGCTGGGTGCAGATGTTTCTAACTTCACTTTGTTCAGTAAGAAAATCTAGCATGCTCAAACAAATAATTCTCTTGGCGGTGACGACGGTGGCGGCTCTGGTTTTTTGGTTGGTGACCAAGCCATTAATTGAAGGGCCGATGTCCGCCGGCTGGCGGATTCAAGCCGTGGAGACATGGCTGTGGCCGTTGGTGTTGCTTTGTCTGTTGGCTGGCCTGTTGGCGCTTTCTTTTCTATTGCTGGATCAATGGGCGACTTGGTTGGTGATGGGTTTGAATTTGATTATCTTTGCCCTTTTGTTTAATCCGACCAATATTATTACTTGGGGAGGAGTGGCCATTGCTCTTTTCTTTCAACTCTACGCCCGCAAGATTATTCAGGGAGAAAAAAATAATCATTTGCGAATCAATCTGAAATTAACCGTTGATCCGGGATTGCGGCGGTTGATTACCTCTGTTTTAATTTTGATTTCCTTTGGATATTTTTTGAGCAGCGGTGTGCAGGCGGCGGCCCAAAAAAAAGAATTGCCTGGCGCGGTCCGTAAAACGGTGCAAGTGGTGGTGGGCAGTTATGTCAGTGAAAATCTGGAGATAGCCAATCCGAGTTTAAGAGCCCAAGCCACCGAAACAGTGCTTAGCCAGATTACCAATTTTCTGAATCCTTATTTTGTTTTCTTACCCCCCATTTTCGCTTTTAGCTTGTTTTTGATCCTGCAAGGATTAAGCACGATATTTATCTGGCTGGCCGTAGCGATGACTTTGTTCCTATTCTGGTTCTTAAAGGTCTTGAAAGTCATAAAAATAGAAAAGGCCTCTAAAGAGGCGGATGTAATTAATTTTTAACCAACAGCAAGATGACAAATAAAGACGACAAAAGTTTTGACGGACTGGACATTTCTAAAATAGGGCAGGGAAGTTTGATTGGCACGGCGGTCACTCCGGAAAAAAATCTTGAAGGTTTAGATTTGGATTTTGATGATTCCGAAGGCCTGCTGCCGGAAAATTTCACGGAAATTTTTCAAACGGCCCTTAAAAATATTATCAGTGCGACCGGCCAGATAAAACTATCCCAAAATCCAGAGGACCTTAAAGAGGGGAGGGACATTTTTTTGGATTTACCGGTCAGTACTCAAAAGGCCCGGCAAGGCGGGTATGTTTATTTGGAGTATCAGCGGTATATTTTTTGCTCGCAATGCCGGGATAAAAATACTCTCCGGACGCCTAATTGTTTAAAATGTAACGGGGCGGGGAGGGTACCGGCTTCTCGGCGAGTGGAAATAAAAATTCCCAAAGATACTGTCGCCGGCGCTGTTTTGCAGATAAACAACGAGGGTCATGCTCCCGGCGGAGATTTATTTGTTAAAGTTGTTTTTCACGACGAAGTTTAAAAATGCAGGAATTTTTAATCAAAATCCTATCTTCTGTCGGAAGTTTTTCTAAAAATTTCAGCGGGCTGGACGGCCTGATGAGTTCAACTGTCACCAGTGGCGGCAGTTTGTTTTTCTTGTTTTTTCTTTTGGTGATCTTTTTGATTGCTTTGAGTTTTGGTAAAACCAAGATCGTTCTGGCTCTATTGGCCACTTATATTTCCGCTTTTCTGGAATCAACCTTTATTTATCGGCTGGAACTGGCTAAATTTTTTGGCGATTTTCTAAACCTGCCGGCCATATTTTGGGCCCGTCTCCTGATTTTTGTAATTTTCTTCATCATTTCCGTTTTGATCTTGAACCGCTCGATTTTAAGACCGAAGATGTCTTTACAAGAATCCCCGCCGATGACTATTCTCTTCTTAAGTATTCTGCAAGGAATCTTTTGGCTGTCAATTATTATTTCTTATGCGCCTCCTTTTGATAACTCTATTTTTAATTCCTATCCCGTAATAAGGAAATATTTAGCTTGGCCGCCGGCCTCTTTTATCTGGTCTTTTGTCCCGCTTTTGTCTTTGTTATTTCTTAGACGCAAAAAAGTAATCTAACAATAATTGGCCAGAGGCCGAGCGGGGATGTTCACCGCTTGTCTGCTCCCAGCAGACAAGCTCTCGAGAGGGTATCACTTCTTATCTACTCTTTCGACATAATCCCCGCTTTGGGTGTTTAAGCGAATCACATCGCCTTCGTTGATAAAGAGGGGGACATTGACGAGGGTGCCGGTCTCTATTTTGACCTGTTTTACTCCGCCTTGGGCGGTGTCTCCGCGGATGGCCGGAGGGGCCTCGATTACTTTAAAATCCATTTTAACCGGCAGTTCCACATTGATAATTTTTTGATTAAACAAAACAGCGCTTAAGATGGTGTTGGCTTTTAAATACTTAACCACTTCGCCGATCATTCCTCGATCTAGTTTAAACCGCTGGCCGGGATCTTTTTCGTAAGAGAACCAGTATTCTTCCCGGTGGCTGTACAAAAACTTTACATTTTGGCGGACAATATCAGCTTCTTCAAAAACATCGGACTGCTGAAAGTTCCGTTCATATGTTTTTCCATTGAGCATGTTTTTAAACTTGGTCTGCAAAGTCGGCCGGCGCTGTTGCATTTTTAAATGATGGGTTTCCAAAACCACATAGGGCTGTCCCTCGTAAATAAAAAAAACCCCCGCTTTTAAGTCATTCATTCCTAAGGCCATAAGCAAGAACTATTATATCTAACTCTTTCTAAAAATCAATGAAACGAAAAAGATAGCGGCGCTGGCGAGGACGACGATGGGGCCGGGGGAGAAGTGAAGGAGAGAGGCAAGATAAACCCCTCCAGCGGCGCTAATGAGGCCGAATAAGGCGCTTAGTCCGCCATAAGCGGAAAGATTATGGGCTAGGTTTTTGGCAGAAGCGGCGGGGATAATCACCAGGGCGCCCATTAAAAGGGTGCCGACTATTTTAATTCCCAGAGCGACGATCAAAGCGACAATCAAGAGGAAAATAAAATCAATTTTTTTAGTACGGATGCCGACTGAACTGGCCAAATCGTTAGAAATAGTTCCCAGAACCAGGCGATGGTAAATTTTGTGGACGGCCACAATGGCGATTAGTGAAAAAATAACAGCTAAAATGGTTTCCCGTAAAGCGGTTTGGGAAATATTTCCAAAAAGGGCCTCCAGCAATTCTGGTTCGGGAGTGATAATTAAACCGATGGCCAAGCTTAGGGTAAAAAAGATACCGACCAGTGTTTCAGTGGAAAGTTTAGTACGGTTTTCTATCAGCCAAATCAAAGTTATGGCCAAAACCAAGGCGCCGAAGGCCCCAAAAAAAGGATTAAAATTCCACAAAAGGCCGAGAGCCAAACCCGGCAGAGCGACATGAGAGAGAGCATCGCCCACCAGCGACATTCTTCTTAGGACCATCAGAGAACCCAAATAGCCGGAGGCCAATCCGACAAATCCACCGACGATTAAAGATAAAATTAAGGGGGGCATAAAAATTTAAAGATGGATTGGAGGCGGAGGGGAACACTTTTTTTTGAGCACCGTCGAATAAAAAAGTATGTTCACCGGAGCCTACAATCCAATCTACTCATGTTTGTGTTCGTAAAATTTTGTTTCTCCTCCGTAGAGCTGGCTTAAATTGGCAGTATTTAATACTTCATGCGGGGGGCCGTAGCAAATTGCTTCTTTGTTAAGGCATAAAACCTTATCGGCATATTTGTAAACAATATTCAGGTCGTGCGAAATTAAAATGAGCGCTAAGTGGGAACTGGCTTGGAGTTTGTGCAGGAGGTTGTAAATAGTTTCTTCTCCGCCGATATCGATACCGGAAGTCGGTTCGTCAAAAAGAAGGATGTCCGGCTTGTTGATGATGCTCCAGGCAATCAGGACTCTTTGGAGTTGTCCTCCAGAAAGCGCTCCTAACTTTTTGTTTAAGACATGATGTTTGAGATGTTCAAAATCTTCGCTGAAACCAACGGAATTTAGGGCCTCTGTCATGGCTTCCTTGGATTTAGTTTTGAATTTAAAAAAGTCACCGACGCTGACGGGGAATTGGCTATCCACAAAAAGTTTTTGGGGCACATAGCCAATCTTGATGTCCTTGTTCCAGATTACCGCGCCTTGATAACGAATTAATTTCAAAAGCGCCCGGAATAAAACCGTCTTTCCGGAGCCGTTCGGTCCGACTACCGCCATCACTTCTCCGCGGGCCAGTTCAAAAGAGATGTCATGAAAAACATTAAAACTGTCAAAAGAGACAGCCAAGTCCTTAACTTCCAATATTTTTCCCTCCTTCGCTCCTTCCTCCTTCACTAAAGTTTCGAAGGATAAATCGGAGCTTCGGAAGGGCAGGTCCGGTGATTTTTCAGTCATTAGATTTTTACAATAGCAAGTTTTCTATTTAAAATCCAGTTCTTTTTGGCCAACTCCACGGAGGAAATCTTGGAAAGGCATGGCTTTTTTGCCTTCCGGTTGGACTTCTTGAGGAAGTACTTTTCCATCCTCTCCGATTTCGGCTTTTAATATTTTCAAGATTTTCACTTGGAAACCCCGTTTCCAAGTGGTCCAGGTGCCGGGTTCAGGATTGAGGGCGCGGATTTGGTTATATATTTTTTCCGCCGGCTGATTCCAATCAATTCGCCCGTTTTCCCAGGAGAATTTTTTAGTAAAAGTGGCACAAGTGTGTTCTTGGGGCTGGGGGATGATTTTTCCAGCCAGCCAATCGGGGATAGTTTTAATTAAAAGTTCTGCTCCTAACTGGAAAATTTCCATGGCAATTTGGGGGTGGAGCGCTTCGGGAGGAATTACATATTTGGCTTGAGATAAAATGGCCCCGTGATCCACTTCTTCGTCAATTTGCATAATGGTTACTCCCGTTTCTTTTTCTCCGTTTAAAATAGCCGACTGAATAGGGGAGGGACCCCGGTAAAGGGGCAGGAGAGAGGGGTGAATGTTCAAAACACCTTTAGGAAATAATCCCAAAATTTCTTTTGGGATTATTTTGCTGTAGGCTACGACGATGCCCAGATCGGCGGATTTAATTTTCAATTTAAAATTTTCAATTTCCAAATAATTTTCTAATTTTCCAATTTTCAAACTGGGAGGCTGAAAAACAGTTAAGCCGTATTGCTGGGCGGCGAGTTTGACGGGACTGGCCACCAATTCTTTCTTTCTTCCCTGAAAAGAATCGGGGTTAGTGACAACGGCCACAATCTCATAGCCGGCCTTAATTAACCGTTCCAAAGCCGGAACGGCGTACTGAAAAGTTCCAAAGAAAATAATTTTCATTTGTTTTCAGCTCCGTCCCCACCCCTCTCTTTTCAAGATGCCCTCTTGGACAAATTATCCTCGCTCCGTTCAATTTGCCGACTAAAATTCAGTACCCCTCCAAGAGTCGGACCGAATTTTAATCTACCGGCCAAATTTTCACTCCGCTTCGGTAATTTGCAACCAATCGACCATATTTGAAAAAAGATGGGTGGGTACTTTGCTTAAAATAATTAAAGCGCAGCACTTTCAAAAGCAATGCCAGCCAATTTCTTCCCCTCTACTTTATAATTGCGCCCGGTTCGACTTCTTTTTCCGGTATTAAAATTACCGGGCCGTTGATGCTGTCGGCGGCCAAAAGCATGCCGTTGCTTTCCAGTCCTATTAATTGTTTTGGTTCCAAATTGGCCACAATAATAATTTCTTGGCCAATTAGTTTTTCGGGCTCATAATTTTTGCCGATGCCGGCGATGACTTGCCTGGGTTCCGGCTCGCCTAAATCCAGTTTTAATTTCAAAAGTTTCTCCGATCCTTCTACTCTTTCCGCTTCTATTATTTTGGCCACACGCAATTCTAATTTTTTGAAGTCTTCATAAGTAATCATATTTTGTTGGCACTAGCTCACCCTATCTTTAATTAATAGACCATTTAGATGATCGGTTTCGTGCTGTAAAACTCTGGCCAAAAATCCTTTGGCCTTAAAACGGATCTTTTTACCGTTCTCATCCATGGCTTTTATTTTTATCTTTTTAGAACGAGATATGGAGATAAAATATTCGGGAAGCGACAAACACCCTTCTTCCATTTCCTCTTGTTCACGGGAATATTCGCTGACTTCCGGATTGATGAAGGTATCGGGAACTTTGTTTTCTTCAGCTAGTTTTTTATCAATCACAAAAATCTGCAAATTTTCTCCAACCTGATTAGCGGCCAGTCCTACTCCTTGTGCTTCCACCATTTTTATTCTCATTTCTGCAATAAGTTCTTTTATTCCAGCCGAAATCTCCGGCACTTCCGCCAGTTTTTGATGCAGTATTTGATTCGGTTCTTTAATGATGTCCATCGCGCTTAATATACCTTTTTTATTCTTTGTTGAACAGTTTAGCCACTTGTTTCGGGCTTAAGGAGTCCTTTTTCTTTACCCATTCCAAAATTTTTACAAAATCGTGATGTGTATGCCTTTTATAGTAATTTGAGGCCGATATCCAGAAGAGGCGCATGTCTTCCTCAAACGAATCATTCTCCCAATCAATATATTTAAGATATTCCTCGGCCGTTTCCTGCATGTAGTTTTTAGCTTTGCTGGCCACTTTTCTTTCGGCCAGTTTTTCTAAGTAACCGTTTAACAAGTTTTCAACTTTCTCTGGATTCGCCCTGCTGGGCTCACCACTTCCTCGCTCTTCGCTCGGTCGTTCTTTTGTTTTTTTCTCTTTAATTTTTGGGGCCGGAAACCAAAGAGCGATGTCAAAATTCGGAGCAGGGTTTTTGTTTAGAACTTTAATAATCGGCTTTAATTCAAAATCGGCCTCTTTTTTGAGCCGGATTTTAAGGTATTTTATACTTTGGGAATTTATAGCAACGGCTTTTGTTTTTTTACCACTAACAAGCACCTCCACCAAACTTCCGGCCGGAAGGTTTTCGGCATGGAAAAAGCTATAAATCCGTTTTTGATTGCGCTGAATAGCGACAAGGGGGATGACCTCAATTACATACATCTATACCTTTAAATTATCACAAATATTAAGTATTGAGGATAGTCATAAAAATATGTTAATATTTTAATATGACTAAAGTTCAAAAGCTAAAAATTCGGACTAGGGTGGCGCCTTCGCCGACGGGGAATTTACATGTGGGCACAGCTCAATCGGCTTTGTATAATTGGCTTTTTGCCCGCCACCATGGCGGTGAATTTATTTTACGAATTGAGGATACCGACAAGGAAAGATCAAGATCCGAATTTGAGAAAAGCATCATGTCCGGTTTGGAGTGGCTGGGTTTAAAATGGGATGAGTTTTATCGTTCCAGTGAACGGTCGGCCCTCTATGAAAAATATTTACAAAAACTTTTGGAAGAGAAAAAGGCCTTTTGGTGCTATCACTCCATTGAGGAACTAAATAAAGAAAAAGAGGAGCAGATGACCAAAAAAGAAGCGCCACGCCATATTTGCGAACATAAATATCCCTCCTTCGCTCCTCCTTCGCGAAGCGCTTCGGACGGACACAGTAAAGCTTCGGAGGGCAAGCCAGGGATCATTAGATTGGCGGTAGATGAAAATTCGACCAGAATTATTCATTTTGAAGACGCGGTTCGGGGTCATATTGAGTTTGAGCAGAAAGTGGTGGGGGATTTGAGTTTGGCGAAAAACCTGCAAACTCCGCTCTACAATTTTGCCGTGGCGGTGGACGACTATGAAATGCAAATAAGTCATGTCATTCGTGGCGAAGACCACATTTCCAACACTCCCAAACAAATTCTAATTTTCGAAGCGTTGGGAGCGCCGGTCCCACAATTTGCCCATTTGCCTTTGCTTTTGGGGGCGGACCGTTCCAAGCTTTCCAAACGACACGGATCAACTGATTTTTCTTTTTACAAAGAGTCTGGTTATCTGCCGGAGGCCATGGTGAATTTTTTGGCGGCGTTGGGGTGGAGTTCGGAGGGAGACAGAGAGATACTAACCAAGAATGAAATTATTGAGCAGTTTAGTTTAGAAAAAGTTCATCAAAGCGGAGCGATTTTTGATATCAAAAAATTAAACTGGGTTAACTCGCAGTATATTAAAATGTTCAACGACGAGGGACTGGCCGAAGCAGCCAAACACTTTGTGGAAAAATATTTTGGAGAGCAGGCCAATGAAAAAATTATCAAAATAGCGCCGATGTTGCGGGAGCGATTAGAACATTTTGAGCAGGTTAAAGAATTTAAGTTTTTCTTTGTCGAGCCGGAGTACGAATCTGATTTACTGGTCTGGAAAAAATCGGATAAGGAGGGGGCAAAAAAGGCCCTAGAATTAGCTAAAGAAATTTTGGAAAGCAAAACTGAGTGGGAGATTTTTGATGAGAAATATATTCGTTCCGAGTTGGATCAATTGGCCGAAAAAGAATTCGGCGGAGACAGAGGGGCGGTTTATTGGCCTTTGCGGGTGGCTTTAAGCGGAGAGAAGTTTTCTCCCGATCCGGTGCAGATTATGGGTATATTAGGACGAGATAAAACACTTACTAGAATTGAAAAAGCAATTCAAAAGTAAATTTTTAGCAAATCAGCAATACAACCTACCTTCGACCCTCGACTTGTCGCTCGGGAGTTTTCAGGTAGGTGTATGGCTGATTTGCCTGGTCGTTTTCTTCTCTTTCTTTTTTTATTCCGGATCTGGATTGGCGGCGGAAGATGTCAATCAGAAAATATTGGACTTGAGAAAACAGTTGGAAGAACTGCAAAAGAAATCAGATGAATATAAAAAAGTTGTTTCCGGCAAGCAAAAGGAGGCGACTAGTTTACAAAAAGAAATAAGCGTTTTGACCAATCAGATCAGCCGGTTGGAAACGGAAGTCAGAATAACCGGAAATAAGATTTCCTCTACACAGTTGGTAATCGGGGATTTGCGCGATAAAATTTTTGACCGGCACGAAAAGATCAAAAATCGTCAAGATACGGTGGGCAGTTTACTGAAAATGATGTATCAAAACGACCGGGAAAACTGGCTGGCTATTTTGTTGAAAAATAACCACCTTTCCGATTTTTTGGATCAAGCCAAGCAGGCCGATAATTTAAACAAGAGTTTGTTGGCCGCCATTACTGTTTTAAAAAACGAACGCCAAGAACTGGAAGAAAATAAGACCGAACTGGAAATAAAAAAACAGGATTTGGAAAAGTTGAATAATTCACAGAAGAATCAGCAGGTGGCTTTAAGCGGCACCAAATCGAACAAGAACAATCTTTTGGTCAGGACCAAGGGGCAGGAGGCGGAGTATCAAAAATTACTGGCGGAAACGGAGAAGAAAGAAGCGGAGTTTTTCGCGGAATTAAAGAATTTGGAAGATCAGGCCTTGCAGTCTGGGGCTTTTATCGTACATGTGACGGCTGATGCGGTTCCTCCGCGGGGAACTAAAATTTTTCAATGGCCGGAAGATGAATATCACATTACCCAAGGTTACGGATATACCGCTTATGCCCGTTCCAGACGAAAACCTTATGGTGGCGCTCCTCATAACGGGATTGATTTGGCGGGCGGTTATGGTACGGCCATTCATCCGATGGCCGCCGGAAATATTTTGGCCAGCGGGTTTAACGATGGTTTCGGCCATTGGGTGGCTGTGCGGCACAATGGCGGATTGGTCAGTGTTTACGCTCATCTGCGCGCTCCTTCCGGTTTGGTTAATGGTTTGGCGGTTACGGCCAGTGATGTTATCGGTTATGAGGGGTCTACCGGAAATTCCACCGGCTCCCATTTACATCTAAGTGTTTATAAAGATTTCTTTACTTATATCAACGAAAAAAACGGCCAGTTATATTTTAACTATTTTGAAGGTTCAATAAATCCATTAGATTACCTATAAAAGAGTTATAAGGTTATAATGTTCTTGATGAACTAAATTTGTGAAACAAATTTTAATTATCGGCGGGGGAGGGGAATAAAAATAAATATTATGAAAAAGGTGCTTATAATAGGGGGTGGTTTTGGGGGAATCAGAACGGCTTTGGATTTAGACAAGAAACTTTCCACTAAGGAAGCGGAGATTGTTTTGGTGGATAAGAATAATTCCCACCTTTTCTTGCCCGCTCTCTATGAAGTCGGTTCGGCGGTGGGGAAGTGGGCTGACCGTTATCATGTGGAATTGAGACGAACCGTTAATATCCCCTATGCCGATATTTTTGAGGGGACTAAAGTCAATTTTGTTCAGGCGGCCATTACCGGGATTGACTTAGAAAAAAAAGAAGCTGCTTCCGGAGGGGGGAGAATTTTCGCTTATGACTATTTGGTTTTGGGTCTAGGAGCGGAGACGGACACTTTCGGTATTCCGGGCGTTTCGGAATATGCCTACAAGTTTAAGAACTTAGACGAAGCGCTCTTTTTGAATCAAAAAGTAAACGAAGCTTTTCAAGTGGCCAAGGAAGGACGGCGTTCTTCACCGGTCGGGTTTATAGTGGCCGGCGGGGGATTTAACGGTATTGAATTGGCGGCGGAACTGGCCTCTTTGGCCGGAAATTTACAGAAAACCAAGACTGTCGGCTACAATATTAAAATAGTTGAAGCCGCTCCACAGATCTTGCCGATGATTTCGGAAAAAGAAAGAGGAATAATTCGAAAAAGATTGACCAATCTAAAAATAGAAATTTTGGAGAACAGTAAGATTACCGAAGTCGGTTCTAATTTTGTGCAAATTGATGGCGGACAAAAACATGAAGCGGACTTTATCATCTGGGCGGCGGGTATCCGCGCTTCTTCGTTTTTGAAAAATATTTTTGGACTAAGGTTGGATGAGAAAGGTAAAATGCTCGTCAATAATTTTTTGCAAGCCGAGGGGTGGGCTGATGTTTTTGGCCTGGGGGATAATACAGTTTTTGTTGATGAAGCCACCAAAAAGCCCATTCCCGGCTTAGCTTATGTGGCGGTGGATGAAGGAAAGGTCGTGGCAGAAAATATTGAGCGTTTGATTAAAAATAAACAGCTTAAATCGTATCAGCCGTTTTACAATGTTTGGATCGCTCCAGTGGGAGGGAAGTTTGCCGTCGCTCATTTGACTAAACGGCTGACCATTTCCGGATTTTGGGGATGGGTGGCGCGGGAGTTGGTTGACTTTAGGTATTTCTTGTCGATTTTGCCGGTCTCTAAAGCGGTTTCTTTGTTAAGTGAGGAGATTTCAGTGTTTGGTAAAAATGATTAGAGGCATGGAACGGGGGAGAAAGGTCTCATGAATTGGCCTGCGGCGCCGGCTCGTAAGACTCGTCGGCATCTCACCTTTTAATTTCGCCCCGTTGGGGCTTCCCAGTTGTGGATAACTCACTTGACATAAGTTTATTAATGTTGTCAAGTTAAGACAGGGATGAGTATAATTTTGTTATATTTGAGAAGAAGGATATTTTTTATAATTTATATTTTATTTTTTGTTTTGTCTTTTTTTTCTTCTCCGGCCGGTCCGGCCGGGGCCTACTCTCTTGACGATCCAGCTGGTCCTTTGGATAAAGCTACAAAGTCCATCTTCAACCAAAATCCTCTTCAGTTTAGTCCTATTGATGTTACCAAGTTCATCAAGAGCGACCCTAAGGGGCTGTCTTTTAGCGATTTGACCAATACGGAGGGATTCTCTTCCAATGATATCGGTTCTAGCGCCAAAGCCGTGCTGGCCCTTTTCATCCGGCTGATCATTACCACCCTAAATACTACCCTGGGCATCTTTAAAGTTCTATTAGATATATTGACCAGCCGGTTTTAGTAAAAGGATAGTAGGTCGTAAAATGTATATTGTGCGTCCTAGTCCATATTTTAAACTCCTTTATCCCCTATAACTAAAAAAGCCGAATTTCGGCTTTAAGCTTCTTGAAGTCAGGTGGTCAATCGGTCAATAACTTCTTGGAATTTTTTGATGACTAGTTTTCTTCTTACTTTCATGGTTGGGGTAAGCTCCAGCCCATCTTTATCCAGAAGTTCAAAAAATTTTACTTTATAAATACCCTCCCCTTTCTCAATAAGATGTTCTTTGATATTTTTAATGATTTTGGTGCGAAATAAGGTGCAACTTTGTAGAAAATCCCCATTAGTGAAAATTAAAGCTACCAAAAAGGGTTTCCCCTCTCCACAGATGATGGCTTCTTCTACATCTTCTATTTTTTTAAGTCTATTTTCCAGTTCGTAAAGTTTGGGGGCGGAAACAAATTCCCCGTTGGCTAATTTAAACCCATCATCCAGTCGGCCAGCGTAAATTAATTGGGCCAGTCCTTTTCCCCAGATTCCGGCGTCTCCGGTGTGGTAAACCAGTTCTCCACTGCCATTAAGATTTTCGATGGCTTGGAGAGTGGCTTCCAGATTGTTATAGTAGCCAAGCATTAAACTTTTGCCTTGCACTAAAATTTCTTCTTTGCCTTGGTGGTAGTTGATCATTACCCGGATATTGCCAATTGGTTGGCCGTTAATTAAGACCGGCCCACTAGCTTCAGTCTGGCCATAAATGTCGTCTATATTGATTTCCAGATTTTTGAAAAATTCTATGATGCTTTGATCGATCGGCGCACCGGCGCTGATGAAAATGCGAGTGTTGATGAAACCCAGTTCTTTCTTCACCAGTTTAATGAGGAGTTTTCTACCCGTTTTGAGTCGTTTTAGGACGCGCGGAACAATCCCGTTCATCTTTTTCTGGATTTCTTTTTGAAAATTGATCCAGACCTTTGGTACGGCCAGAAAAGTAGTTGGCTGGACCTGTCGTAAAATTTCCGGAAAGGCTTTCCTAAACTTTTCTCGATCCCGGACCATTTCCTCAATGTATTCGGTGAAATAAATGGTGTAACCTTTGTAGATTTGTCCGAAAAATGTGGCTACCAGTTCGGAAATATGGCCTAGGGGCAGATAAGACAAAACCCTGCCGTTTTTTATCGTTTCTAATGCATCATTAATAGCAGCCACTCGATCAAGGACGGCTTCAGTGCTTAGCATTACTCCTTTGGGCTGGCCGGAAGTGCCCGAAGTGTAGGGCATGATGAGCATCTCTTGAGGATCTCGTTCGTCAATGGGGATGGCTATTTGGCGGGGAGCCGGATTAACATTTTTTCCATAAGGTTTTCCGGCAATTTTTTCTACTCCTTCCGAGATTATTTGTTCAATGGGAATGCAATATTCAGGCAGCAGTTTTTTTAAACATCCGTTTCCTAAAACTAATCCTGGTTTACAATCATCCAAAATCTTTTTTAATTCCTTTTGTTCCTTTTCTTTCAGGAGCATCACATTGATCGGTACGGGAACTGCTCTCATTAGAATGGCGCCGAGCATGGCAAAAAATGACTCGGGAAGATTCAACGCAATTATGGCTACAAACTCCCCCGCTTTTAGGCCGCGTCCTTTTAGGCCCTCCATTGCCTGTAGAGTTTTCTCTTTGTAGTCAAACCAGGTGTACTCAATTTCCACTCCGTCTTTTTTTAAAAAGACCATGGCCGGTTGATATTGGTAAGCCATCCCACCCCAGCTCAATTTCTCCAAAAATAACTGGCTAATACTTATCATCACTATCCCCCATATTTTTAAGGTGCTTTTTAAAAACTATACACTATGTTAAAATTTTTTCAATTATGTTTTATCGGACTCTAGAAGATTTTAAGATGGCTTCCGGTTATACCATTGATGGTTTTTGGTATCCGCGGGTTACTCAAATTGTTTCCATGAAAGCTAAGCCGGGGCTTTATAAATTTTATGCGGAGCAGGAAAGTTTTGAAGCCGGGGAAGCGATGAAGGCTAAATCGGCGGAAGAAGGAACTTTAATTCACGAAACGGTTGAGGCGATTTTAAGCGGCCGGCAGCCGGTCATTCCGGAAAACATCCGCCCGGTTATTGACGCTTTTATGAATTTTCTAAATCACAACCAGGTCTCGGCCAAACAGATCGAGGAAAGATTAGTCAGTAAAAAGCACCGCTACTCCGGCACTTTGGATGTCTTGGCGGAAGTGAACGGCCAACTTGGAGTTTTAGATATTAAAACTTCCTATTCCATTTATAGGGATTATGGCATCCAGACCGCTGCTTATGTGGAGGCCTTGATAGAAAATGGCCTTCCCTCTTCTATGACCCGCTGGATATTGCGTTTGGACCAGCACCATAAATGCTTAAATTGTCCGGCTACTTTGCGTTTGAAGGGCGGTACACCTAAGATAAGAGTCCCCTCCTACGCTCCTCCTTCGCGAAGCGCTTCGGACGGACACAGTAAAGCTTCGGAGGGCAAAGGAAAAAATTGCCAACACCAATGGAGTGAAATGGTCGGAGAAGCGGAGCTGAAAGAATTGCCCGGTCAGAATCATGATTTTTCCGCTTTTTTGGCTTGCAAAACTCTTTGGGAGTGGGAAAACCAATTCTGGTTGAGCCGGATAAGATAAATAAAAAGCCCTTTCAGGGCTTGGCAAATTATAACTCTGCTTCAAAATCTTTTCTTCTGATAATTTTATTGTCAATCGGCGCTCTGTCTTCGTTCTTTTCCTCTCTTTCAATAATATTCGCCGCGGCAACCAAGATCGTTTTTTCCAATTCTGATATTTCATATTCCCCTCCATCCGCCAGCATGACAAGTTCACTAGATAAAGTTATGCCAAACCTATCAAAAACTTCTCGAAGTTTGGGCTCGGACTCCGCTTCAATTAAGTTGCCGGAGAATTTTACTATGTCCGATTTATGGTCATTCAATTTTCCACATCCGCCATCTCCCATAAAACAGGATACCGGTCGTTTTTCAAAAGTTCCTTCGGGGTAGCCATAAGGACAGCGAGTGCTATCGAGCCAACAGGTATCAGGTGCCACTTGCCCCACTACTTGAATTACCCCGCTGTTTATCAGTTCCTCGCTTAACTTTGTCAGGTTAGGATCGTTTGTTTTAATTACGGCTCTTCCGTTCATTTGCTCTCTCCTTTATTTAATGTTCTGGAACTTAAGATACTATTTTCGGCAATTAGAAGCAAGCTCATATCCCCTGCTTTGCGCCTCCTGCTCGGTGGCAAAAGTTATTTTGTTTTCTTCTTTTATTTTTTGCGCTCCGGAGCACCAGAGAAAATGATATAAGGTGGAATTTTTTGAGGCGACGACACGCAGATCTAGTTTTTGAGGGCTTTGGCTTGTTTGGGGATTTGTTTTTGTGCCGGAATCCGGATTAGTTATGGCGGCCGGTCCGCCGGCCGGCGAGGCCGGAGCGTATTTTATTTCCAACGGATCGTTGAATCGGCGCAGGGCCGATATTTTCCCGCTTTCAAAGGCAATTATGGCTATTAAAACAACCCCTATGGCCAAAACCACCTCCGCCTGCTTGGACTTGATAAATTCCAATAATTTTGATAACATGTCTTTAATAAACAACATTCTAATAGAACTTTCCAGTTTACTCAAGTTATAACCTATCTATGGCACATACAAAAGCAATAGGAGCCGGAAAATACGGTAAAGATTCCCGACCCAAATACTTGGGGGTAAAATTGTCCGGGGGACAAAAGGCCAGAGTCGGCAATATAATTATTCGCCAGCGGGGTACTAAAGTTGTTCCAGGAACAGGCGCGCGGCTTGGCAAGGACGATACTATTTATGCTGTGCGAAACGGCCAGATTAAATTTACCACCAAAAGGATGCTCAAATTTAACGGCCACCGCCGTTTGGTTAAAATTGTCAGTGTTATCTACAACGAGAAAACCCTGAAAGGGTAACTTGAAAGTTGAGATGCAGACAGTCCGCTGTCTGCGCTACGACAAAAAAAGCCCCGAAGGGGCAAAATAAAAGATGAGATGCCGACGAGTATTATGAGTCGGCTTTAGAAAACTGGCTAGTCGGCCAGTTTTTTAATTTCTATTTTCAGAGTTACTTTTTTATCTTTAGAGAACTCAATTTCTATTTCGTAAACCCCCACTTTTTTTAGAGACGCTTCCAGATTGATTTGCTCGGGCTCTATCAGAAAATGTTCTTTTTTTAAATAGCCGGATATTTCGGCTGAATCCAATCCGTCGTAGAGGGTTCCGTCCTCGTTAGCTGCTCTTTCAATATTTAAAGTGTAGTTAGTTAGTTTCTCAATCAACTCTATAATCACCCCTTCTTCTTTTTGTGTTTCCAGCGCTCTTTTTTGTTTGAGCTGTTCAGCCATTTTAAGAGAGTTGTTCGTAGCCAAAACCGCCAACTTTCTTGGTAACAAAAAATTACGGGCATATCCGTCCGCCACATTTTTAATATCCCCTACTTGAGCCACATTCCTGATGTTTTGGAGAAAGATTACCTTAGCCATAAAGTTTAATTATGATAACAAAACTAATCGATACTGTCAAAACAAAAAACCCGGATAAATCCAGGTAGTTTTAGTAAAGACGCGGTCTTCTCGATTTCCGTAATTTTTTTAGGGTTTCAAGATGTCTGGGTTTTTTAGACTGCTTCCATAACTCGAAATCTCGACCGAGGATAAAAAACTTTTTTTTGATTTGAAAAATGGGAACATGGTCTTCCTCAATAATTCTTTGGAATTGACGAATAGAGAATCCTGTCAATTCAGCGGCATTTGGGATATCCAAAAACATCTTTATTTTTGGTTTTTCTTGTTCTTTCATAAATCTTTCCCCAAGTTTTTAAAGAATCCAAATTTAACAAGACCATAACATGATTTAGTATTTAAGGCAAATAAAACGCTTACCCTTGTTATTTTATAACTTCTTTGGCTTTGTCTAACTGCGGGTCGAGATTTTTTTCTATATCTTCCGGAGTGCGTTTGACTTCAATGTCCGGTTTGATGCCGTTGTCGCTGATAGAAATACCACTGGGAGTAAACCATTTAGCGATGGTTACTTTCAGAGTGGCTTTGCCGGAGGCGGTGGGAAATTCTACCAATTCCTGAACCGACCCTTTTCCAAAAGAAGTTTCTCCGATTATTTTTGCGCCGCGGTTGTCGCGCAGAGCCCCGGCCAAAATTTCCGAGGCGGAAGCGGAGCCGTTGTTAGTAACGATGACGATGGGGTATTTTTTTAGTTCAGCTGATTTGGTGGTGCGGAGGGCGGTCTCCGTGCCGTCGGCAAATTTTTCAATGACGACGGTTTGGTTGGAATCTAGAAACCAGCTGGCAATATTGATGGCGGAGTCCAAAATTCCTCCCGGATTATTGCGGAGGTCTAAAATTATCCGATCAGCTTTGGAAGCCAGAATTTCTTTGGCGATTCCGTTAAAATCCTTTTCGGTGTTACGGTTGAAACTAAATATTTGCAGATGGGCGATGTTTCCGTCCAGTAATTTCCATTCAACAGTGGGCACTTTAATTTCATCCCGGACAATGGAGAAGTCCTTTGATTCCTTAAGACCGGCTCTTTGGATGCTTAATTTTACGGCCGTGCCTTTCTTGCCTCTGATTTGGGTAACGGCCTCGTCTATTTTTAAGTTGGTGGCATCTTTGTCGTTAATCTTAATGATGATGTCGCCCGTCAAAATTCCGGCTTTTTCAGCTGGAGTATTTTTGATGGGGGTAATCACGGTCAGCAGATTTTTGCGCATGCCGATTTCTATGCCGATTCCGCCGAATGAACCGTTAATTTGTTCTTCAAACTTTTTGCTTTCCACCGGCTCCAAAAAAACGGTGTAGGGATCTCCAGCCGCCTCAACCATTCCCGCAATGGCTCCATAAACTAATTTACTTTTGTCGGTAAGCTTGTCTTGATCGACAAATTTTTCTTCCAGTTTTTGTAAAACCGTCCAAAACAGACCAAAATCAATCGAGGATGGTTGGCTATTGTTTTTGTTGATAATTTGAGTAGCAACATTGTTGACCGACTGATTTATTTTAAATTTTTCAAATTTGGCCCCGCTGTAAAAACCAATCCCCAAAAGAGCGGCAATTAAAACTACTAGCAAGATTCGTCGTGTTAAATTATTTGGCATGATATAGTTCTTCTCCTGACCGATAGCGCCAGCCGTGCTTTAGAAAATATTTTAGGCCACTGGCAATGTGCCAGCGAGTTTCCCGGCGCAGGAAAAAATCTAAAAAATCAAATCCGGCTCGGGAACTGCGTTGGTGATAATGAAGCATGACTGCTTCAGGAAAATACAGCACCTTAAAGCCATTTTCCCAAAATCTTCTGGCCCAGTCAACATCCTCAAAATACAAAAAAAATCTTTCATCCATTGGCCCTACTTTCTCTACGGTTTCTCGTCTAGTCAGTATGGCTGAACCCATAATCCAATCGGGATAAATTTGATCTAAAGGATTGAGGTTGGCCAAGTTGAAACGGCTTAGTTCTTTTTGGCCTAAAATATTTTTTCCTAAAAATGTCCGGCGGCAGGCGATGGTCCAGGGGCGATAAAACCGAAAGCGGGAATTTTGGATTTCTCCGTTGAAACCAAGGAGGCGCGGCCCGAGCAGGCCCACTTCCGGATGATTTTGCAGATGCTCAAGCATTTTAGAGATAGCCCCCTTAGTGACAACAATATCAGGGTTTAAGATCAGACAATATTGGCCGGAGGAATTTTTAAACCCACTGTTGACCCCAACGGCATAGCCGATATTTTTTTTGAAAGGAAAATATTTTGTTTCGGGAAAGTTTTCGAATAAGACCGCTCCGGTTTCCGGTTGGGCATACGAATCAATCACCAATGTTTCATAGGTTAAATTTTCCAGTGGCAGTGTCTCTCGGATGGATTTGAGGCACAATTTTAAAAGCTCAAGATTTTTATAGTGAACGATGATAATTGATAAAGTCATATACTCGCCAGAGGCTCTGGTGAACATACTTTTTTATTCGACGGCGCTCAAAAAAAGTGTTCCCCTCCGCCTCTTGATAGCTAATTTAATATATCCTTAAAATACTTTCGGAATAACTGCCAGTCGTTATTTTTCGGCCGGAGAATATAAATATCGTCTTGAAAGGTCTGGTCAAGAATATTATTAGTGGAAAGATGGCCGAGAGCCGGCTCATTTTCTTTGGGGTTGAAAGAGTTGGCTAATTTAATCAGATGGCCGGTGTCAAAAATATTCAGGTCAGTCATGATATTTTTAGTGACGCTTTTTAAAAGAGGTCCGAGTTTAAGCGGATTGCTTAAAATTCCGGCGCTGAACGCTTTATTTTTTATGGCCAAAATAACTTGTTGTTGGCGCAAAGACCGGTCAAAATCACTGGTGCTGTAGCGGGAGCGGACAAAGTAAAGGGCTTCTTGGCCGTTGAGATGGTTTGGACCGACTGGCAAAGAAAATTCATAGCCCCATTGGTTTTTTTCTTCAAATGGTTTTTTAAGATTGAGATCTATTCCTTCTAAAGCATCAACAATTTCCCTAAAGGCCTTGAAATCAAAAATAATCACATTGTCTATGTAGATTGCGGTTAAACGGGAAAAGGCTTCTTTAGAAAAATCAAGTGCTTTTCGGCGGGCTATCCCCTTTTCGTAAATTTCATTTACTTTTCCTTTAGCTAATCCGGGCATTTCCGCGTAAATATCTCGCGGGATGGAAGTTAAACCCGATTTTCCCGTTTCTTTGTTTAAACTGAAAAGCAAGATACTGTCGCTTAACAGTCCGCCATCCGGATCTTCAGATCCCCGAATGCCCAGGATCAAAACATCCCAGCGATTTTCTTCTTCCGTTGGTAAGGGGAAGTTTTTGTCCAGGATTTCTTTTTGCTCCCGAGAAGAAGAGATGGGTAGGCCGAAGTTTAAAAATAAGCCGACTTTTTGCCACCAGGGTGGATTTTCGGCCGTGATGACACGGGAGCTTTTTCCGAGAGTAGAAATAGTGTAAAGAAAAATCATCATACCGGCTATTAATATAATTTTCTTTTTTCTGTTCATAAAAACCATTTACTCATTTCTTTAGGGCCGACTTTGGCTCGGGCCATTATCACCTTCCTTTTTTTAAGAGTGCGCGGAAGGAGGCGAATTAGTTTGGGGATTTCCAGCAAAACCGCCGGTTCAAAAAGAGCAATATATCCCAATTCGCGGAGCTCTCGCCAAGCGATAGGCCAAAGGTCTTTCAGCGCGTTTTGCCAATGGTCATTTTTTATTCTGGCCAGCCGTTTATTCCGCCAGTCCAGGCGCTTTTTTAAAGTAGGAATTTTCTTTCTATCTCCCACTCTGAAGAGATAATCTTTCCATCCTCGGCTTACCCCTTTAGTGGTAGAACGGTCATGATACATCACCACTTCCGGGCTGTAAACTTGTTTCCAGCCAAACAATCTCATCCGCCAGGCCAAGTCCAAGTCATCTCCATACCAAAACATTTCCCGGTCGGCTATTTCCCCCAAGACCCGCATTTCTTCCAGAGCGGATTTTCGCAAAACGGGCGCTGCTCCTTCTACAGCAAAAATTTCTTTTTCTTGGTTGTATTGTCCTCTATCTTCTTCTCCATGGCCCAAATTAGTTATCCTTCTGGAGCGGAAAATTTGAAAACCGATTGTGTCAATGAGATTTGTTTTGACAATCTCCCCTTCTTCAAATTGAGGCTTAGCCTCAATTGTGTATTGTAAAATTTTGGCTTCCAGAGCGCCAATGCTTTCGTCTTTTTCCAAAACCACTACTGCTTTCTCAATCGCGGTGGGTTCCATTAAGACATCTACCGAAAGGGCCACGATATATTTTCCTCGTGAGGATTCCATCGCTTTTTCCTGCCCTGGCCAAGTGCCGAGATTAATTTTACTTTCTATAAAATTAATCAATTTCCAATTTCCAATTTCCAATTTCCAATTTTGGATTATCTCTTTGGTGCCATCGGTGGAACCATTATCAAAAACATTTACTTCCAGATTCTGATAAGTTTGCTCTTGCACCGCCTTCAAACAATGGCGGACATATTTTTTACCGTTGAGAACGACTAAATTAATTGTAACCAGTGGAGTTGACATTTTTGGTTTTAAATGATTTTATTAGGGAAAGTTCTTTACAGATATTGTGTCAAAAGGAGAAATGGCTAATGGCTTGGAAAGTTATAGTTGGAAAAAAGGATATTGGAAAGATGGAACTGGAAGAAGAAATATTCGGTCTATTGGCTACTAGCGGCGACCCCACCTTGGATTTCATAGGTGCGTTATTGAGAGATAAATTGATCTTTGCAAATGATCAAGAAATACAATTAGCGCTTGACAATTTAGTAAAGAAAAATAAGATTTCAAAAGTGCAATCGTCTTTTAGTCAATACGGTTATTTTAGAAATGTTGTTCGTTCTTGCTAGTTTGATATGTTTTGCTTAATCCGCTAAGGCGGATTTTGTTTTATATAGACCTAAAATAACGGCTGAATTAATGGCAAAAACGAGAAAAACGCGCTCGTCAAACATTATCGCATCCGTTAAAGAGTAAAACAAAACCCACAAACTGTAAAGGACAAAAGCGGCAGCGTAGGTTTTAATAGTGAGCCAATCAGCCACACCGACCCACTCTCGACCCCCGACTCCTCGCTCGGGAATTTTCGAGTGGGGGTGTGGCTGATTGGCTCTTCGGAAAACATCCCAACTTCTTTTTAAAATTATGAACAAAATACCTAAAGCGGCTAAAAGCCCGACTAGGCCGATTTCGGCGGCAATATGGAGATAGAGATTATGCGCAGAAGAGCCGGCTTTGGCCAAGTCAGTATGCTGAGAAAGAACAGTTGGAAAGTTACCAATCCCCACCCCCAGGAGCGGACGGTGAATAATTGATTTGACCGTTTTTTTCCAGATTTCTACCCGTCCACTATTTGATGTCTCGTTCAAATCGAGAACGGAACGAATCCGTTTGGCCAGAATTTGATTATTTTCTTTTTCAACCCAGAATTGGTCCGAGCCCATAATAGGAAAAGCGGCGGCGAAAAGAAGAAAAAATGGCAAAAGGAGCAATCCGAGTTTTTTTAACAAACTTTTTTCTAAACTCCCCCCATCCCTTTTTAGAAAATTAACTAAAACCGGCCAAGCCAGTAAAGGTCCTAAAACGGCTAACCATATTCCTCGGGTGCCGCTTAGGATAATCAGAAGATACAAGACAAGGAGAACGATTCCACTCACTTGGAAACCCCGTTTCCAAGTGAGTTTAGCTAAAGCCAAGAGAGCTGGAATTGTCATTAAAAGGTAAACCGGAAAAGAGTGAGAGTCCGTAAAAGTTGAAAAAATTCGCAAAGATAGTTGGTCGCCGAAGTAGGCAAACCAAGTGTTCCCTTCTAAAGCGATACTGGACCACTGTGAGCCATAAAAGCCAAGCTGAACCGTACCTCCCCAAAAATCCAGAAAAGCGCCCAAAGGCATTAAGTAAGCGCTGACTAACTGGGTGATGCCGACTCCGGCCACGATTACTCCAGAAATCAAAATGCTATCTAAGAACTTTTTGATGAGGGCGGGTTTTTTTTTAATCAAGTCGTAAACGACTAGAGGAACTAAACTCAAATTGATTAAATAAATTATTCTTTTGATTCCAGTAAAAATATCTTCGGCGGCTAGAAGGGATAGGGTGGAAAGTAAAAGAAAAGTCGTTAACAAAGACGCTAAAGGATATTTTTTAATTTTTATGACTAGCAAATCAGCCATACCACCCACTCTCGACCCTCGACTGTCGCTGTCAGGAGAAGTTTCTGGTGGGCGGTGCTTTAGCCCGCCCATAGAATCTCCTCGGGAATTTTCGAGTAGGTGTATGGCTGATTTGCCCGCTATTCTTATCCTTTCTTTGTACGATTGATAAAACCATTTCAAAAAAATCAATCCCCCGGCGATTCGCCAGATATTGAAAGAATCAAAATAAGAGGTAAAAGGAATGGCCACGAAAAGTGGTATGGAGCGGATAAAAAAAGAAGCGGATGTTTCCAAATCGGCTCGTAAAATAAAAATGGCGATTAAGGCCGTCAAAGGAATTATCAGTGTTCTTGGCCAGACACCGAAGGCCACCAAAAAGACGACCACAATTTGGACTAGGAAGATGACATTAACTGGTTTTTTAAGAGTATCAAAGTGTTTAAACATATTTACCAGAGGCGGAGTGGGGACACTTTTGTGTCGCATGGAAGGTTCCGCAACGGTAGCCACAATGTCTGCAGTGGCCCGTTGCGGAATCCCTGTAGCGCCGTCGAACAAAAGTATGTCCACCGGAGCCTCTCGCATTAATTTTTTACTATTTCTCTCATGGTCTCAAGGAATTTTTCGGCGTGATTTTTCCAGTTGAACTTTGAAATTACTTTTTCTGAATTTTGAATAATTTCTTGACGGCGGACGATATCGGTCAGAGCTTTTTCCAGAGCAAGGGCAATTTGTACCGGGTCTTTTTCATCTTTCACATAAAAAGCATGGCCTTCATAAAGTTCATGATTCAGGTCGTTGTCTTTAACTATCGGAGGAACGCCGGCGGCTAGTGCTTCCAGGGGTGGAATACCAAAGGCCTCGGAAGACGATAGATAAATAAATAATTTTGCTCCGGCCATCAGTTTTTGCAGTTCATCGTCGTTTTCTATGTAACCATGATAAATTATTCTTTCCCCGCCGAGTTTTTGGTTTGTTTCTTTAACTAAATTTTGCAGAACGGGCGGATTGTATTTATCTTGGCCGACCAGAATTAATTTTAAATCAGGATACTTAGGAGCTAAAATAGCAAAGGATTGAATAGTTTCCTTGGCTCTCCTTCGGGGAAAAGCTTGACCAACATACAAAAGATAATTTAAAGGCAGGTGGTTACCTCCCTTTTTTGCGTCGGACTCGTCGCCGACGAACTGCAAAAGGGAGGTAACCACCTGCTTTTGGTCAACCCCTAAATAATTGACTGAGATTTTTTCAGGAGCAATTTTAAACATCTTTACTATTTCCTCTTTGTCCGTGTTTGATAGAGAGGTAATTTTGGTGGCGCGCCAAGCGGCCCAATTAGCGAAAAGGGCGTAGCTCAATTTGTAGCGAAATGGCAATTGGCCTTGAGTGTATTCGTAGTAGACGTCGCTAGTCAGAAGAACCAATGATTTTCCCAGAAAAAATGCCGGCAACATAAAACCGGCAAAAAAGACCGCTTGCAGATGGTCTCTGAAGTAGACCAGGGGCAAAAGAAAATGAAAAAAAATGTTAAAAGATGGACTAATGAGGGGTAGTTTTAAAATTCTTTTTACAAAGATGGGGTTATTAAGGTAAGAATCGTCAGGAATACGACCTTTAAAGTAAAGATAAAATCTGAACTCGTTGGCGAGTTCAGATTTTATAGAAATTTCTTCAAGCAGTTTTGCTAAGTGGTGCCCCACTCCCCAACGATTTGCCTCTAGAGCATGGCACTCTATACCAATTCTTAACATATTTTTTAATTAAATTGCCAGCTCTCTTTTCAAGATGTCCTCTTGGACAAATTATCCTCGCTTTGCTCAATTTGCCGACTAAAATTCAGTACCCCTCCAAGAGTCGGACCGAATTTTAATCTACCGGCCAAATTTTCACTCCGCTTCGGTAATTTGCAGCCAATCGGTCATATTTGAACGAAAGCTAGCAATTTAATTAATTGGGAGTATTTATTTTTCCGTAGTTGTTTTTATAAAAATCCAGCACGCCGTCAATGATGGCTTCTCCGGCCGTTACTTTGGATGGCAAAAGAAAAACTTTCAAAAAGTTTTTCAGTAAAATGTAGCTGGACCAGAAGATTAAACTAAACTTAACTGGCCAAGGCGCGTTGAGCGAGTTAAAAATCAGAGCGTTCCTCATATGGTACCGTAAAAGTAGCGGTTTGCCAAGAGTAGAGGTGCTGGCGGCTCCTTGGTGATAAATCATTGTTTCTGGGGCAATTTTGAGCTTATAACCGGCTAATTGGGCGCGCAGACAGAGGTCGGCATCTTCAAAATATAGAAAGTAAACCTCATCAAAACCATCTATCTTTTCCAGTACCTCTTTTTTGATAAGCATTCCCGCCCCGATGACATATTCTTTCGGCCCTAATACTCGTACTCGATCGGGAAAATCAGCCATACCACCCACTCTCGACCCTCGACTTGTCGCTCGGGAATTTTCGAGTAGGTGTATGGCTGATTTTCCATAGACATGTTTCAGTTCTGCTTTGAGCCAGGAGATTTTTCCGTAGTAAGCGATTCGCCCATCCCCTTCTTTGATGGCCGGTCCCACTATTCCAATTTTAGAGTCACTTTCCCCTTCGTTTACCAATTTCTCAAGTAAGTCCGGCGGAACAGTCGTGTCGTTATTTAAAATGAAAACATAATCCGCGCCATGGGCTAAAGCGTATTTTATTCCGGTATTATTTCCTCCGGCGTATCCCAAATTTTTTTCATTTTCGAGCAAAACAATGTTGCCTTGACTTTTTATGTAGTTCTTGATATTATCTTTTTCAGAACTTTGAGAAGCATTGTCCACGACAACTGTTTGAAAGTTGGGGTAGGTCAATTTCCCAACCGAATCAAGGCACTTAATAGTGTCTTGGGAATGGTTGTACTGGAGAATGATTATAAAAACACGAGGTGACATATGGAAACTTTTTTATGGTTTTGTTTGATTGTTGTTTGCGTGACTGGTATTGAGGTGGTACTGGAAAGAGGTTTCAGAATAAAGTAATGATGTCATTTTGAAATAATGTTTTTTATCTCCTCTTCAAACCGACTGCGTGAAAATCTTTCCGCAGTTTTTTTTATGACTAAAGGGCTGTAATTTTTATAATTTTCGTTTAAACGGCGGACCCCGTCGGCTAAAATGGCGGGATGAGGGTCGTCAAAAAATTCTCCATTGATTCCTTCTAAAACATACTCCAGCGCCCCTCCTTTTCGCAAGGCCAGAACCGGTTTGCCAAAGGCCATGGCTTCCAATGGAGTCATGCCAAAGTCCTCTTCCTGTGGCATGATAAAGGCCTTAGTATCGGCGTAATAGTTTCCTAATTCTGTATCCGGCACCTCTCCCAGTAATTTTATCATATTCTTGTTCTCAATTATTTTTTTTAATTTTCCATATTCCGGCCCAGCGCCGATAATTATCAGAGGCAGTTCCAATTTGTTAAAGGCCCTGATAGCGATATCAATGTTTTTGTGTGGGAATAAACGGGAAACGATTAAGTAATAATTTGGTATGAGATCAGATTTGGAAGCAGTGTACTCCAGAGGGCACTGTCGGCTGTGGATTGCATGGTTTGGACGAAGTATAATTTCCTCACTTCGGACAAAATCCATAGCCGACAGTGAATTGATTTTCTCGCTGGGAAAATCAATGTCCCGAGGGAGTACACTGCTTTCAATTCTGGTAACTGGCGGATAAATTACAATCGAATCTCGTCCGTAATATTTTTTAATGCGTTGCTGAACAGTTTTGGAAATAGCCACAAACTGGTCCACCCGATTGGCGGACTGCCGGTCCCAGATTCTTAAAAAATGTTGAAGTATTTTAACTCCCCATCCTTTATTTAACTTGGAAACCCCGTTTCCAAGTAAATATTCCTGGTGCCAATCCCACAAAAATCGAGTGGGACTGTAGCAATAGCAGATATGTTTTGTTTTCGGTTTCAAAATCAGTCCCTTGGAAAAGGCGATGGAAGATGAGATGACCAGATTAAAATGGCTTAAATCAAATGACTCGGCGGCAATGGGCAGAAGGGGCAAGAATAGTTTATAGTTTATAGTTTTTAGTTTACAAATTTTCTGGATGAAGGAGGGTCTAATTTGAGCGTTCGGTAAAAATTTATCGGTAAATTTTTTGTTGTAAAAAAAAGTATAAATTGGCGCTTGGGGAAACATCTCATGCAGAACCTTCAGTGTCCTCTCCGCCCCCCCCAATCCCAAAAGCCAGTCATGAACTAAGGCGATTTTTTTCAGGGGATTACTTGACATTTTAAGTACTAAACTGTATGTTTATGATTAAAAGTAAAGAAGGAGGTGTCCTATGGAGTCAGTATTTTTTGGGTTGGTGGTGTTTATTGCTTACATGCTTGTCATGATCAGTTGGAAACTATCCAAGATCCATGAAAGTCTCGAAAAAATGGCGAATGATGATGAAGAGTAGTACTGCGGCGTGGGGATTCCCCGCGCTTTTTTGTTTGCAATATCAAAGTCATAATGCCAAGTATTGCTTTTGAAGGCTCTGTAAGCGGTGGATTGCTCGCGAGCTACTTTTGCAATCTATTCAGCAGAATTATGCGGAAAAAGTAGCGAGCTGGACGGAAAGAATATAATTAATCTTTTAATTCTTTCCGAATCCACTGCTTACAATGAGCGAGCTTTTTCGCCGGAAAAAAGTGAGCGTCCGGAAAAAGCAGTACTTGGCATTATGACCACTCTATCTTTTCGTCATTATATTTCTTTTGTAGACTTCCAAGTTTTCTAAAACTACGCCGGTGCCTTTGGCCACACAGAGAAGGGGGTCGTCGGCGATTCGGCATGGCACCCCCGTGATTTTAGTTACTAGGGTGTCGATATTTTTTAGCAGCGCTCCCCCGCCGGAAATGACGATGCCTTTATCGATGATATCGGAACAAAGTTCCGGCGGCGTATCTTGCAAAACATTTTTGGTGGTCTGAATAATTTCCCGCAGTTGGTCTTGCATGGCCTCGGTGATTTCATTGGAACCAATCTCCACTGTTTTGGGGTAACCGGTAGTCAGATCTCTTCCTCGCACATTAATTTTTTCTTCATTACTTTGTTTAATAGCGCTGCCAATGGCGATCTTGATCAATTCGGCGGTGCGGTTCCCGATGGCCAAGCCGTGTTTTTTTTTAATGTAATCAACGATGGCCTCATCTATTTTGTTTCCGCCCACCCGGGCTGAAGAAGCGTTGACTATCCCTCCCAAGCTGATGATGGCCACTTCCACGGTTCCCCCGCCGATATTTAAGATCATGTTGCCGGAAGCGCTGTTGATGGCTATCTTGGCTCCGATGGCCGCCAAAACAGGTTCCTTGACCAGATAAGCAGCCTTGGCCCCGGCGTTCATGGTGGCTTCAATGACCGCTCTTCTTTCGGTGGAGTTAATTCCAGCCGGTACAGAGATAAGCACTTCCGGTTTGACCAGGCCGATTTTGCCGACCGCCTTTCTGATAAAATACCGGAGCATGGCTTCGGTTACGCGATAGTCGGCAATCGCTCCGTCTTTAAGCGGACGGGAAACAATGATGCTATCCGGCGCCCGGCCGATCATTTCTTTGGCCTCATTCCCTACGGCGATTATTTTGTTGTCTAAAATTGAAATCGAAACCACCGACGGTTCGTTAATAACGATTCCTTTTTTCGGCACAAACACCAAAGTATTAGTAGTGCCCAGATCTATTCCAATCTTTTTTACAAACATAATAAGATGTTATCGTCCCTAGTTTATAATCCATCAGGTGTTTAAGCAAGATTTACAATCACTTCTACTTTATGCATAATAGTGTAGAGGTCATCTCAAACCCCATATTCTACTGCAATTTAAAAACTTTAGCTACAAATAATTCAGATTTCGTCAAAATACTATTAGTATCCTTCCTCAATCTTCATTATTTTCGCTTAAAGTTTTTAAAATTTCGTAATGAAAGAGGGTTTGAGATGACCTCTATAAGATGACCAGACAAAGCAGACGCATTTTGTTTATATGGGCGGTGGCTGTTTTTATTTGCCTAAGCGTTTTAGTATTAACTCTGGCTTTTGGCTTTCGGTATGATTTTCAAAATAACCGCTTGGTTAAAACTGGTTCTTTGGTGATAAAATCAAATACGGAAGCGCAGGTTTTTATTAATGATAAACTGGAGGGCCATACTTCTTTTTTGAGTGGTTCTTTTTCTAAAAAACAGCTTTTGCCGGGTATCTATACTGTCAGAGTGCAGAGGGAGGGTTATTTCTCTTGGCAAAAAGAGATTGAAGTTGCAGAGGGTTTGGTCAGTGATTTTTCCAGGATTGTTTTATTCAGCCAAGGACAAATTGAGCGGACTCTGAATGATCAGGCGGATATTCTTTTTGTTAACCGGGCATTGCATAAAACCGCTTACTTGGGAAAGGACGCTCTTAGTTTTTATGAAATGGACAGTAACCAGCTTATTTATAAAAGCGAGTCCTTGCTTTTTGACCCAGCCACTTTGGGAATTATCTGGGGTTTAAATGGAAAAGAGGCCTTGGCCTTTGACACATCCCGAACTGTTTATTTCGATTTGAATAAAAAAACTTTTCGCGATATCGGTTCTCCCAAGCCATATCACCTGGGAACTGCCGCATTAAACAACGGCCGGATTTACTTTTTGAAACCATCGCCCAAACAGTCAGTCGGTGGCAAGAATGAGCTTATCAGTTTTTCGGTGGATAATTTGAAAAGTATTGTTCTATCTAAAAATTTGGCCTCCTTTTTGGCTGTCGGAAATGAAGTATATGCCGTTACCAACCCTCCCCGCCAATTACTAAAAATGGGTTGGAACGGAGAAAATAGACAGATTTTAGCTGAACTGGGCTCTTTCGTAAAGCCAGTTATTAAACAAATAGAGAGTAAAAACGGGTCTTATTATGCGCTTATCGGTTCCCATCTTTATTCTTTAAAAAATGGAGAACTGATTTTGCTTTCCAATAACGCTGAAGGATTTGCTGTTTCGCCGGATAATTCTATTCTGGGCTGGCGCAATAGGCATGAGTTTTGGATTGAGTGGCTTAAAGATACAGAATATCAACCTCTGAAAAAAGCCGGAGAAAGAGAAATGGTGGCCAGTGTATCTGAAAATATTCGCGGATTAAGTTGGTACAAGAACAGCAACTATGCCTTTTTGGAATTAGAAAAAGGGTTAGAAGTTATTGAAATTGATTCTCGCGATGCTCACAATCGCTACACGATAAAATGAGTAATTTAAGCGGCCTGGCTTTAATTGATATGCCGTAGTGGCTGGTGTTTCTAAATTTCGATATGTCGACATGTGAACGTTAAAAAAATCCCTAGAGGGATTTTTTTAACGTTTGGCCCACTGCGGGGCTTTGCGGGCTTTTTTTAATCCATACTTTCGGCGTTCTTTTTCTCGCGAATCCCTGGTAAGATAACCGGACTTTTTTAGTTTTTTAGCAAAATTGGGATCAAATAGTATTAAGGCCCTGGCTAAACCGTGACGAATCGCTTCGGCTTGTCCGTGAATTCCGCCGCCGGATACTTTTACAGTGGTCTTGAAACGGTTGACGGATTTTAGTTTCTTGAGAGGCGCTCCGGCAATGTTTTGCAATTCTTCGTTATGGTGAAAATAATCGGCATGGTCTTGATCATTAATGATAATCATGGCTTTGCTCTCTGTTCCATTTTCACTTTCCGACAATGACAAATCAGATGATTTTTTAGTGTAAATTCTGACTCTGGCCATAGCGCTTTTGCGGCGGCCGACCGCTTCATAGTATTTCTCGCTTTGACTGGTTGTGGCTGCTATCTGATTTTGCTCCAGCTTTTTTGCTACCTTTTTTTTAGCGGCTTTTGTGACCATTTTGAACTATTTTACAATTAAGTTTTTTATAATTTTATCGCGCAATCTATTTTTAGGCAACATTTGGTAAACGGTCATCTGAAAAATTTTGGAAGGATTTTTGACCCATTCCTCTTCCAGAAAGCGGGTTCTTATTCCTCCGGGATATCCGGAGTAGTGGTTATATTCTTTCTGGGCCATTTTTTTTCCGCTGAAGCGTAATTTGTTAATATTAAAAACGGTCACTTTTTCTTTGGGCATCACAGCGGGATCAAATGACGCTTTGTTTTTTCCGCGCAAAACTACGGCCACTTTACTGGCTAATCGCCCGAATATTTGGTTGGCGGCGTCAATCTGGTGTTCCATAAGTGCTAGTTATTATTTCACGAATTCAATGAGAGCCATTAGGGAATTATCGCTTTTTCTGGGAGCTATTTTTAAAATTCTCGTATATCCCCCCGCCCTATTTTGATAACGTGGAGATAAGGTGTCATAAACTTTTTTGGCCAATCCCATGCCCAGTTCCGAAGACAGGAATCTTATATTGGAAATATTTTTTTGCTTTCCTCTGGTGATAACTTTTTCGATTTTTGGCCGCAGCGCTTTGGCTTTTGCCTCGGTGGTGATAATTTTTTCTTTTTCTATCAAAGCGCGCATTAAATCCCGCACTAAAGCCACACGCAGTTTTCTTACTCTTCCAAAAGTTTTTCCTTTTTTATGGTGTTTCACTTCTTCGCTCCTTCGGAGCTTCGCAGGGCAGGCATTTCTTCATAGAGCGAAGAAGTGCCCTTCCGAAGCTTTAGCGCAGGAGGGCTATTATTAATTTATTTCTCTTTTGATTTTCTTTTCGCTTTCTTTTCCTCTTTCTCCACTTTTGGCTCCGGGGACTTCGTCTTAACGGAAGTCAAGGCCGGCCCGCGCTCCGCCGGAGGCTTCGGCGAGGCGAGTACGGGGGTGCCCAATTCTCTACTGTTATTGGTCAATTCTCTACTGTTAGTGCCCAATTCCTGACCGTTATTGGCCAATTCCTGACCGTCATTGCCCAATCCCTGGGCAATGACTTCCAGATGTTTTAACAGGATGTCCAATCCTTGCCGAACTGCTTGTCTTGGTGAAATAATTCCATCTGTCTCCACTTCAAATACCAGCTTATTATAATCGGTTCTTTGGCCAACTCGGATATTTTCCACAGTAAAATTAGCGTTTTTAACGGGGGAGAAAAGGGCGTCAATGGCAATTGTCCCCACGGAAATTTTTTCTTTTTGTCTTTGCTCGATTGGTACATAACCGATGCCTTTCTCAACGGTTAATTCTATTTCTAACTCCGCTTTCTTATTGGTCAAAGTGGCAATCAGCTGTTCCTTGTTGGTTATCTCCACATCCGGACCTGTTTTAATGTCCTTAGCCAGTACTTCTTTTTCTCCGCTTACCTTGAGTTCCATAGTTATCGGTTCTTCGTTGAAAGATTTCAATCTGATTTTCTTGATATTCATGATAATCTCAATGACATTCTCCAAGACGCCTTCAATGGTAGCGAATTCGTGGCTGACCCCCTTTATTTTAATGGTAGTAATGGCCGCGCCTTCTATGGAAGATAAAAGGATTCTTCTTAAAGTATTGCCGACGGTTATGCCGTAACCGGGATATAAAGGTAAGAGTTCAAAGGTCATTTTATCTCCTTTTTCGTTTAAAATTAATAACTTTTCCGGTAGTTGAATCATGATATTAGTTTATCAAGTTATAAAGTTTATCAAGTCCATCAAGTCAAAATTTTTTACTTTATGAACTTTATGAACTTTATAACTTATTTTTATTTTGAATAATATTCAATAATTGACCGAATATCTTTAAATTCCAATCCGCTGTTGTTGATGTCCGGTGATTTCTCAATAGTTCCTGTCATGATGTTTTTTTCTACTTTAATCCAGTCCGGACTTTCGTGTTTGGCGAACCACTCCGGCAGAAGAACGGAAAAATATTTGGTATTTTTACTTCCTTCTCTGATACTGATCTGGTCCCCCTTTTTTACTCTAAATGATGGAATATTTGTTTTGACTTTGTTCACCAAAATGTGGCCATGGTTGACCAGTTGACGGGCTTGGTCCCGGGATTGAGCCAGTCCCATACGGTAAACCGTATTGTCTAGCCGTTCTTCTAGGTTCTTAATCAGCAGGGCGGTAGTTTCTTTTTTTGACTTCATCGCCTCTTTGACATAACGCTTAAACTGCTTTTCTAAAAGACGGTAAATATATTTAATTTTTTGTTTGGATTGCAGTTGAAGACCATATTCCGATAATTTTTTAAACTTAGCCTTGCCATGCATACCGGGCGGATAGGGTTTTCTAACTGTCGCTGATTTTGGGGAAAGGGAACGCTCTCCTTTTAAAAAAAGCTTGGTGCCGATGCGTCTCTCTAATTTTTCTTTTGGTCCGGTATATCGTGCCATACAAATAGTTTACAGTTTATAATCAAGAGGCCATAGTTTAAAGATTTCTTTCTATTGACTAATGACTCTAGACTATAAACTTTCTTAAACTCTCCTCGGCTTAGGCGGTCTCACTCCGCCATGGGGAATAGGCGTATTGTCTACCAAAGAGTTTATGTTCAATCCTGTTCCAGCGAGGGCTCTGATAGCGGCTTCCCGCCCCGGTCCGATTCCTTTGACGGAAATTCCCAATTCAGACAGATTGAATTTCTTGGCTTTTTCCAAGGCCTCTTTAGCGACCATCGTGGCGGCATAAGGGGTTGATTTTCTGGCGCCTTTAAATCCCAGCGAGCCGGCCGAAGACCAGGACAACACTTCCCCTTTCTGATCAGTGATGGAAACAATAGTATTATTGTAAGAAGAAAAAATGGCGGCGATTCCTTTAAGAACCTGACGTTTCAGCACTTTTTTGGAAGTAGAAACCGGACCGCTTTTTTCGGCTGAAGTTTCTTCCTTAACTTCTGCTTTAGTTATTATGCGCTTTTTGCCCATATATAAAATTAAGTCTTTTCGGTTGAGGATTTGCGTCCGGAGCCCATGGTCTTTCTGACGTTGCCTCTGGTGGTACGGGAATTTGTTTTGGTTCGACCGTGAATCGGCAACCGGCGGCTATGCCGCATCCCGCGCCAAGAGCCGATTTCTCTTAGCCGCTGAATATTTTTGGCGATTTCCCGTTTTAATTCTCCTCCCACCTGGAAATTTTTATCAATGATATTTTGGATTTTATTTATTTCTTCGGCCGTTAATTCGGCGGCCTTTTTATCTGAATTAATGCCAGCCGATTTTAGAATCAGTTGGCTGGAAACAGGCCCGATGCCGTAAATGTAGGTTAGAGCGATATTTATTTTTTTATGGTCTGGGATGACCATCCCGGAAATTCGTGCCATTATCCTTGTCTTTGTTTATGTTTTTTATTCTTACAAATACAAAAAATTTTGCCCTTTCTTCGGACAATTTTACAATTTCGACAGATTTTTTTAACAGAAGCTCTAACTTTCATCCTCTAAAAATAATTCTACCTCTTGTTCCGTCCGGACTTAATTCTAAAGTGACCCTATCTCCCATCATTACTTTTATGTAATTCATCCGCATTTTTCCTGATAAATACGCTAAAATCTCCCGACCGTCTTCCAGCCGTACTTTAAAGGTGGTATCAGGCAATGCCTCAATAACCGTCCCCCCTGTTTTTGGTTTTATATCTTTTTCTGGCAAATAAGGGCTTTTCTATAGATTTGGAAATGTTATCAAATTAGCAATAAAAAGTCAAATTCCCCGTTAATAGACGATTTTTATTCGTATATCTTGTTTGTCTTTGGGAATGCTTTTAACCCAAAAAGGGGAAAGGATCACCCGGGCCGACTCAATTTCTTTAAAGCCTAAAAGGTAATTTTCTATTTTGTTTTGTTTTAAGCCCGGTAAGCCGTCAATAATTTTTTCTTCTTCAATTCTGGCCACCGCTGTTCCGGTAGTCGTAGCGGTAAAGTTTAGGGTGTTTTTGGCAAAATCAAATTTAATATTTGTGTAATCTACCCGCAGACCTTCTTCCAAAAGCATCCAACGGCCGTTTTTATTGAGGGAGGCCTCAATCAGTTTGAGAAGATCTTCTTTGGAGAAACCGATTGTTTTCGCCTCGGCCGTAGCGGCGATAGCAAAACCATCGGCGGAATCGTCTATTTCTGCCGTAGATTTGAGGGAGATAATGTTGTTGGTAATCGGTTCAACAATTTCCAGCTCCCCTTTTTTAGTTTTTAAATTTTCCAGAGATTTGGCCAGGGATTCTTTGGTTACCAGGTCCTTAGCCGAATTAAAGTCCTTTTCGGTTACCACTTTAGAGAGGCCAATCATTCCCCCGCTCATTGGCTGGGAAGATTCGGCGTAAAAACCTTCAAATTTGGGCGTACCGGCAAAACCGGGAATGGTGAAACGATCGGCATTAATATTGTATTCCTGGCCAGGTTTATCGGCAATCACCTCGACGGTCATTGAGCCGGGAACGAGTTTGCCGTTAACCAGTTTGGCTCCGGGGACGATAATCGCCCGAGGCGTTCTAAAAATTAAACCTTTTGATGATTCAAAACGGGTGGTGGCCCTTAACCCTTGGGGATCGGAATTAAAATTATTAAAAACGGTAAGTTCTCCTCTGGCTTTTCTGACCAACTCCTCTTCGCCGGTGGAGGGAAAATCTTTGGAAACATCGGCCCGAAAAGCCAGAAATTGTCCGGGAATTTGGTTTGCCATAGCATCGGTTTTAGCAAGGTTGGTCGAAACAGATACAGGTAGTTCAAAATGGATTTTTTGTTTTTGCGGTTTGATAATTATCTGGGCGTTTCCTAAAAATATGAACAAAGTCAAAAGAAGTGCGGCCACAGCCGAAGAAATTAAAAGGAGATTTAATTTATGGTGCCCCCCGCCTCTTTTAATCAAGGATAAATTAAACCCTCCCCAAAAACTTTCCAGTTTTTCTAATTTCTTGTTAGCCGTTCCGGTTTTGGAAGTTTTCCTCGGGCTGGCCATGGTCAATTCGGCTAATTGTTCCTCGTGGTTCTCTGTCTCATCGCCAAGTCCATTGTCTACTTCTTCTAATTGAGGCTTAGCCTCAATTTTGGCTAGAACTGGGGTCTTTTTACTTTTAATCGGCTGGGCCATAAACCGCAGGCCATATTTTTCGGCATAATTTTCGATGTTTTGGTCGGCCGTTATGACGCTGATTTGTTTATTGGTTTTTTCGGCCTCACTGGCCAGTTGGGCGAAATGTTGTTCTTTCTTGGACAATAAGGAATTTTTGGGGAAAATAAAGATGACCTCCTCGGCTTCGGTTTTTTGAAAGGCATCCAAAACATCCTCGAAATTATCGTTTTTGAGGACATTGATAATCTTAGTAGACCCCATAAAAGAAGTTTATAGTTCTTAGTTTATAGTTTATAGCTTTTTGAGAGAGATTCAAAGCCAAAATGTCAACAATATGTTAGAGATCATGCTCCGGGGAACATACTTTTGATTCGACGGCGCTCACAAAAGTGTTCCCACTCCGCCTGATCTCTAACAAGATTAGGATATTACTGCTCTGATTCTTCGAGTGCCGGCGGAAACTGCTTCCTCCTTAATGATTTTAAAACGGCCGATGACGGCGGTATGGGAAACATGAGGGCCGCCGCAAAGCTCTTTGGAAAAGTCCCCCACCGAGTAAATACTTACGACTTCGGGGTACTTCTGTTTGAAAAAACTCAAAGCCCCGGTTTTTATAGCTTCTTCATAAGGCATCTCTTCTTTGGTAACAGGCCAGTCCTGTTTAATCACCTCGTTTACCAAATCTTCCACTTTTTCCAGCTCTTCGGGGGTTAATTTTTTGGGAAAAGTAAAATCAAATCGGAGTCGTTCGGCGGTAATATCAGAACCGGCTTGCTTAACTTCTTCGCCGAGAATTTTTCTTAACGAGGCATGCAAGAGGTGGGTAGCCGTATGCAGGCGGGTGACAATCTTAACTTCCTCTTCCGTGACCGCCTTAATTTCCCCTGTATCTAGAAGTAATCCGTGTCCTCCGAATTTTTTTTCCGCTCCCGCTCTAGAAATTTCTTGATGCTTCTTAAATTCTTCGTCGAATTTCTCGCGAGTCAAATCTTTTGCCTTCCCGGAATCTTTAATGCTCTCATAGGGCAAACCATAGCTCTCGTAAAGTTTAAAGGCAGTTGGCGCATCAATGGATTCGAATTTATTGAGTTCCCCAAGTCCTTTGGCCATTGTTTTCCAAAATTTTTCGGCTTCTGTCTGAAATACCTCCCATATTCTATTTTCATCCAAGTTGTCATAAAAAGGTCTATATTCTCTAATGATTGAATTAAATAAATCGCGAAGATCAGTATGTTCACCACTCTTAACCATGATTCGTCGTATTAAGCGTCGTAAAACGTAGCCTTGTTCTTTATTTGATGGCAATACTCCATCAGAAATAAGAAATGCAATAGCCCTGGCGTGATCAGCAATAATCCTTGGCAATTCTTTCCCAAAGGCAAAAAGATCGGATCCAAAGATATTCGGTGCGCCTTGTGAGACCATGGCCAGACGCTCTAGTCCCATGCCAGTATCGATGCCTTTTATTTTGAGCTCGTTCAGGGTTTTATCTTTGTTTTGATAGTATTGGTTAAAAACGAGATTCCAAACCTCCACTCCGTTCACATAAATCTCGGTAGTGGGACCGCAGGGGCCCGCATCTCCGGTCGGTCCCCAGAAATTATCTTTCTTGCCCGATTTTTTAATTTCCAGAGAAGGGTCTAATGATTTCCATATTTCTTCTGACTCTGTGTCGGCGGATATGTCTGTATCTCCCTCAAAAACAGTTACATAATCTATCTCCAGTCCAATTTCCTTGGTAATAAATTCGTGAGCATATTGAATAGCTTCTTTTTTCCCGTATCCGCCAAAAGAAAAATTTCCCAACATTTCAAAAAAGGTCAGGTGGGACTCATCCCCCACCTCGTCTATATCGGAGGTGCGGAGGCATTTTTGAATTGAGATAACATTTTTGGAGCCAAAATCTTTTTCCGGGTCGGCTTCACCGGTGTAATATGGTTTAAATTGCTGCATGCCGGCGGTCGTAAAAAGCACCGAAGGATCAGCCGGAACAAGCGAAGAAGACGGCACCAGCACATGCCCTTTTTCTTTGAAGAAGTTTATGAACTTTTTTCTAATTTCTTGATGAGTCATAATCGCGAGAGGCTTTCGGGGTACATAGTTTTCGTTTTAATATCTTAAAACAAAAACTGTACCCACTACGCCTCTGGCTAGTAAATTTAACATTTTTTGGACAAAAAGAAAACCCGATAGCTCGGGTTAAGGACTTCTCTTAATAGGCGCGAATTTGTGTTTCTAGTATTTTTTTGAGTTCTTCTTTGTTTTTAAATACACTTGACCGATTTCCCAAAATAGAATGGATGCCTTCTGGTACTTTTTGAGGGCTAATTACTGAAACGCGTTTACCCTTAACTAATTCTTTAAGTTCACTAAGGGATTGATAGAAAAGTTTGCTAGGATTTTTGTCAAAGGGAGACGGGCCGTTAAATCTCATATCGCCGATGATAATCATTTTATCGTAATCTATCTGAAGATGCCTGGCCAGATAAAACGTGGCGCAATCGGCATTGCCAACTTGGTAGTGAACGGCATGAGAAAAATACCCGTCGCTGTAGATTAAATGCAGAATAAATCGCTTCTCATCAGCGCTGTAAGCCATCACCTCAAAATCCGTGCTAACGGCCATGGCGGCCACCACCTGGAGCATTGGTTCCAGCCATTTCTGCATACTGTTGGAAAAGTCCAACAAGATAAGAATTTTTTGGGTGCGAAGAAAATCTTTGGCAAAAGGCGGGGCATGAGAGAGGAGGCGCGAGACCGCTAACTTCCGGCCGCTTCGAGAATAACGGCGCTCCTTATTTTTAAGCCCCACCTGTAAGGCCTTGGTTAGATAAGCGGGAATTTCCATAGAAAGGGTGTCTGGCGGGCAGGGGGAATGAGCGGGCCACAGAAACGAGGTCCATTTTTTATAAGAATGGCCAGGCAAAAAATCAAGTTTTTTGATTTTTTGCTCCAAAGGGCTTTCGGAGCGCTCTTTTTGTTTCGTTTCCAGAGCGTTTTTCAGGTCCTCTTCCAGAAATTTTGACTTAAAGACCGTCTCCGACAAAGGATCATAAGGATTAATCGTTGGTCGGAAAAGGTTTAGAATTTTAAAGAATAGATTGGTTATCCGCCAAAGCCATTTTTCCCAGGAGGTTAACTGTAAGGCCTCCCAGGCTTTAGGCAGGGCGTCTGTCATCCACTCCGCCACCTTTTGAGGGGTAGTGGGCAGTTCTTGGTAAGACATTACCACCTTGGCCAGACGTCTGGCTTGGTCGGGCCAGGGAAATAATATGGGGATTGGCAAGGACCAAATTTCTACAATAGCCGCGGAAAGCAGATTGCTGGCCTTTTCAAAACGATCTGGTGGCATTAAATAGCCCCGTTCTTTAACCAGGCGTTCTACGCGCAGTTCTTCCAAAAGCCAGATGAGGCCCCTGGCTTTTTCCGGGGATATCCGGGGAAATTTACCAACCACCGCTTCCAGCGCGTCTTCTTTGGGTAAACCTTTGGCGTGCAGGATTTCATGGATAGCCACATGGCTGTCGCCGAAAATACGCCCCATCATGACACAACAAACCCCCAGGTCAACGCTTACAGCCGCCAGCGCGCCAGCTAGGGGCAGATTGTCTACGGTTTTCCATTCAATTTCCGGCCGGACAAATTCTAAATTTTTCTGAAGGGTGGCTTGGTCCACTCTAGGCCTCCATGGCGGCGTTGATGCCGCAGATCGTCCAAGCTTGGCGGGGCTCTAATCCTTTTTGGATAAGATGGATGGCTATCACCACTTTTCGTAGGGTAACCACTCCTTGGCTTAGCATTTGCCTTAATTTGTTGCCATTACTTTTGCCAACACCAACTTGGTCATCCAGTACATCCAGATTCCAGAAATCTAATCCCCACTCTTGGACAAAAAATCGGTCGCGCAAGGCCTTATCAATGCCCCGCACAAAATATTCGCTGCCTTCGTTAGTGGTAGCAAAAAACCTGAAATCAGGATGGGGAGTTAAGTTCTCGCCCATTTCTACCAAAGAAAGGACCGGGTCATCCGTGTCCAGCAAACTGAACATTCTTCCTTGTATTTCTTGGTCCAATCTGGCAATTTCCTCCACACTTAACCATCCGCCGTGCCGGACCTTGTCAGTTAAAAGTCCATCCTGCCAACGAGTGGTGAAATTTGTGGCCACCAGCATCCCTAAAACCATATCGGCCGAAGAGCCCACTTGGTTTATTTTGGTCAGATGCTGATTGTGCTGTCTGGCTAAACGGGAAAGAAAGTAGGTTTTTCCCAAGCCGGTTCCCCCTGTCAGCAGGACCGGTATTTGTTCCGCTACGCAAATCTCAATGCGTTTTTTGACCTCTTCGCCCGTATGACTTAACGGAATTTCAAAGGACTGTGTCTGCATCATCTCTTCTCCTTTTTTGTCTTCAGTATGGCTGCTATCAACTATAAACTGTTTTATGACATAAGTCAATAAAAACGTAATATCCCAATAGCTTGGAATCACTTAACCAAGTAAGCTGATTCCATATGTC
>CAZOKW010000002.1:0-58226 GCA_964580765.1 uncultured Candidatus Saccharibacteria bacterium | reverse complement strand
CGCCAACGAAAAAGTCGGTCAATTTTCTGAAAGTCAGATTTTGGTGCCCCCACCAAGAGTCGAACTTGGATTTAGGGATTAGAAGTCCCTCGTTCTGTCCATTGAACTATAGGGGCATAATTCATTAAGTTATTGAATTTTACCATATCTTGCCAGTAAACCAAATATCTGATACTCTAAACTTTGTAAGAAACTTCACAAAAGGAGAGACAGAATGCAGATTATCGCTCATCGCGGAGCTCACCAAGGGAAATTTGAAGAAAACACTCTCACCGCCTTCACTCGGGCGGTAAATATGGGTTTTTCTATGCTGGAACTGGATGCTCGTCTGACCAAAGATGGCCACCTAGTCGTTCACCACGATCCGGAGATTAATCATGCTGGTCGGCGAATAAAATTCCGCGAACATCTTTTTGAAAACCTGGTGGCTAATGGAATTTGCACTGAAGGAACGATGCATTTTGTGCGGAGTCAGAGCATCCCCTCTCTAAAACTGGTGTTGGATGATTTCCTGCCTCATATTGGGATCAATGTTGAACTGAAAGAAAAAGGGTCTGGCAAGATATTAGCCAATCTTTTGAAAGAAGTGACTGGTCTGAAAAATCTTATCGTTTCCTCTTTTGAGGAGAGCGAGCTGATTGTGGTGAAGAAAGAATTTCCGCAAATGGAAATGGCATGGCTGACCGACAACTTGCAGTTTCCGCTCCACTCTGTTGACCGGAAAAAATTGAATTGTTTCAAACGCTTTGGCGTGGAAGGGATTCATTTTCCGTGTCGAAAAACGACCAGAGAACTGGTTGACTATCTGAAATATCATCACGGCTTTGCCGTGAGGGTGTATCTGGTCAATGACCGGGAGAGCATGTTCAACTGTCTCGCGCTGGGAGTGGACGGTGTGTTTACCGACAAAGCCGAAGCGCTATCTTGGATGGGTCTCGGGCAAAAATCGGCTTCGCAGTCCGTTTCCGTTTAGTATTCCCTTCAGGGGGCCACCAGGTGGCCCTTTTGTATTCTGGTCGGGCACCACGCCTACTGGCTTTGGCATTTCGTCGCCTTCGCGACTCAACTGCGCATCCCGCCTGCGCTTCGCTTGTCGGGCACCACGCCTACTGGCTTTGGCATTTCGTCGCCTTCGCAACTCAACTGCGCATCCCGCCTGCGCTTCGCTTGTCGGGCTGCTGGGAATCGAACCCAGTCTAACTCGCTTCGCGCCCGGGAATGCCCCCAGCATTCCCGTTGAGAAAAATTGTCGGAGCGCCGAGAATCGAACTCGGTCTATCTGCTCCCAAAGCAGGTGTACTACCGGTATACTACGCTCCGCCCCGACAATTTTTCCCAACCCCAAAGCAGTCGTACCACCATCATACGCCAGCCCGCTTTCGGTCGCCGTAGCGACCTTCAGCGGGTGAAACCCGTCAGGTTGCAGAGGCGACTTTCGCTTATTATACCACATTTTGGTAATAAAAAAAGCGGTTTATTCAACCGCTTTTTTTATTTTTTCCCTCACAACTCTAAACTTACAATAGTTGTCCTACTGCCAAGACATGTTTGAGAAGCATGGCGCCATAACCCCACTCATTATCATACCAGGCAAAAACTTTTACTAAATCGTTATCCACCACTTTGGTTAGGGCAAGGTCTACAATGGCTCCGTGGGGATTACCGAGAATGTCGCTGGAAACAATCGGTTCTTCGGTAACGGTCAAAATCCCCTCCCATTCTTTGGCTTGAGCGGCTTTTTTAAAAATCTCATTTATCTCGTTGACAGAAGTGGGCCGTCCGGCCAGAAAAGTAAAGTCAATTAGCGAGCCGGAAATAACCGGTACGCGAATGGCTATGCCATCAAATTTATTTTTAAGTTCGGTGAGCACTTTGGTAGTGGCTTCGGCCGCTCCGGTGGTAGAGGGCACAATATTTTGGGCGGCGGCGCGAGCCCGGCGGAAGTCACCTTTTTTGTCCGGGCCGTCTACCAGACCTTGCGTAGCGGTGTAGCCGTGAACGGTAACCAACAGAGCTTTTCTAACTCCCACGCTGTTCTGCATAACAGCGGCGACCGGATTGACAGCGTTGGTAGTGCAAGAAGCGTTGGAGGTAACCAAGTCATCGGCCAAGGTTTGCATACCCACATTGGGAGTGGCCGTCGGGGTAACTTCGTCTTTGGCGGGAGCAGTGATTACTACTCGCTTAGCGCCCGCTTCCAAGTGTCCGCTAGCTTTTTCTTTTGTTTCAAATACTCCGGTAGATTCAACGACTACATCTATTTCCATTTTTTTCCAGGGTAATTTGACTGGTTCGGTTTCCTGGAGGACTTGTATTTCCCGGCCGTCCACCACCATAGCTTTATCCTTGCTTTCTACGGTTTTATCAAACTGGCCATAAACCGTGTCGTATTTCAGCAAGTATGCTAAATTTTCGGCCGAGCCGAGATCATTGATGGCCACCACCTCAATTTCCGGAGTTCCCTCCTTCGCTGAAGCTTCGGAGGGCGAAGCAAAGGCCTGCCTGAAAAATATCCGGCCGATCCGGCCAAATCCGTTTATAGCAATACGAAGTTTTTTATTATCCATAAAGTTTATTATAACAAAAATATAAAATTGAAAAAGAGGATAAAATAAGTTAAGATGGGCTCACAAATTGCGGGTATAGTACAATGGTCGTACGCCTGCCTTCCAAGCAGGACATAGGGGTTCGATTCCCCTTACCCGCTCAAATTGCTTTGCAATTTGAGCGAGGCTCGTTTTGTCCAAAGGACAGACGGCCCGCTCCAAAATAAAAAGGTTAGAATGTGCTTGTTTTTTTGTCGTAATCTTGATATAGTTCTTGCTAGAACTTTAAACATTTAAGGTGGTCTACTTTGAGAAAAAATGCCGTCATCTTAGTAGTAATGTTTGCCTTGCTATTCTCTTTAAAGGCATCTGCCCAGCAAGATGTTTATAATGAGAAAAAAGCATTAAGAGGTGTGGAAATTGAGGTGGGCAATTTATCAATATTCTTTGATTATATGCCAGTTCTTGCGACAACCTTAAGAGAGTCTGTTCTGGCGGATAGGGATCAAAAGATTTATCCTCTCGTCATAGTTCCGATTAAGATAAAAAATATTTCCGAAGCCGAGAACTTTTACGAGCTTGCACACAAAATAAAGGCTGATATTATAATTTATGAACCAGGCCTTCATGCCATTGGTGGTTTTGAGGGATTTTTTTACCTAAATGACAATAGTGATAATAAAAACAATTCTCGACAACATATAGACGGTTTAGAGATATTGCTTGCAAGAAAAGTAGAATATACTGGACAATTAAGAACAGCCCTTGATAAAAATATATTATATTGGTTCTTACAACCTGAAATAAAGCCAGATATGGAGGTATATGCAAAGGTTGCAATATCAATTGATGGATTTGAAACTATGCATTTCACCACTAGTTCTACCAAAGTCCGAATAGTCTATTAACAATCCGCACCACGGATTTTTTTAATTGATTTTAGTCGCCTCTGCTGATAAACCTTGGAGTATAAAATAAGTCAGTGGCTGACTGCCAAAATAAAACCTCGTACCAGATGAAGCGTAGAGCTTTCTGTTTACGAGGCAAACTATCAATGAAACTAGTTCAATTAGGAATCATACGATTTAAAAAAGAACCAATAAGATATGACACGCCAAGCGCGCAAAGCAAAAAAAATGTTCTTAACGGCAGATTTTGCCAAAGTTCTTCTATAGATACCGGTACTGGTAATAAAAAATAAAATGCTACCAGCATCCCAACACCAATCGCTACCATCGCAATGAACAACTCTCTGACCCTTGAAACTTCCACGTCTGTCCTCCTTTAAGTCTCAATATAATCATAGCAAGTTGTCTTTTTAAAATCAATCAGCAACCGGCGTGTAGATTACCACGGCCTCTTCTTTGCCCTTAACTTGCACCATGTCCAGTTTTTTAAAATCTACTCCCATTTCTTGGATTGCTTGCGGATTTAATAGATTTTTGGTGGCTTCGCTGATAATGATTTCCGTTCCGTAGGTTTTATTTAACCCCTCCAAACGCGAAGCCAGATTGACGGCATCTCCAATGACTGTATAATCAAACCTTTTTTCCGAACCCATATTTCCCACAATGACTTCTCCGGAGTTGATGCCAATTCCTATGGCTAACTGCGGCAAGCCATCTCTTTCAAATTCTTTATTCAAATCTTTTAAAGCCGCGCTCATTTTTAAGGCGGCCTGTAAAGCATGAGCGGCATGCGCAGAATCACTAAGCGGCGCTCCCCAAAAAGCCATGATGGCGTCTCCGATGTATTTATCAATTATTCCTCGGGTTTCCATAATGACCTCGGACATCACAGACAAATAACGGGTGAGAATATGCGTCAGCTTTTCCGGCTCCAGTTTTTCCGAAAGCGAAGTGAATCCCCTGATATCAGAAAAAAGGATACTGACTGTTTTACGCTGGCCGCCCAGTTTGAGGCGGGTTGGATCATTCATCAGTTCTTCAATAATTTCCGGCGCTAAATAGCGGCCGAATGACTCTTGAATAAACTTTTTATCTTTGGAAGTGGCCACATATTGCCAGGCCACTGCCATCACCGCGCTGATGATGATGGCCAGATTGGGATAAAACAAATCAAGAATAAACCGGCGGTCAAAGCTTAAAAAAACGGTCAGATTATACAAAATGATTACTCCCAGCATGGCTCCCAAAAGTTTCCAAAACTGTTTGAGACGCCAACTTAAGAAAACAGCGGCCAAACTCAAAATAACTATAGAAATAATAGTCAGGAGAGAACTGGAAGTGAAATATTTTCCATCGAGGATAGTGGCCAGAATATTGGCCTGTACTTCCACTCCGCTAATCCGGCCAAATGGCGTTTGGTGAAAGTCCTGCAAATCGTTGGCGGTGGCGCCGATGAGCACTGCTTTGTTTTTAAAAAAATCCGGCGGAATCCGGCTCTCTAAAATATCGATAGCTGAAAAAAATGAAAATGTTTCAGCGGAGCCGAAGTAGTTAATACGAGGACGATTTTCGGAGGGCAAAGAGAGAAAATCTTTTTTATAATTTTCAGCCAAGGCCCAGGCGAAAGAATTTTCTTTCTTTTCACAACATATTTTCGGCGTAAACCGCCTCACCACCGCATCCTGGTCAGTGCTCACATTGGCAAAACCGGTCAGGCTGGCTTGGCGAAAACGATCCAAAGGGTAGGCCACGATTGTTTGCTCAAAGTCAAGAATCTCACTAGTCAGTACCACTGGTGGCTTAGAGTTTTTAAGAGTTTGCTCTAAAGCGAAGTCATCGGCTTGGCCCAAACGAGAGGGCTCTTTAAAATTAACATCAATCCCGATAACCTTAGCCGACTGCAATTGATTGATTAAATTGGCAAAGACAGCGCGGGGCCAGGGCCATTGTCCCAAAGCGTTAAGGCTCGGTTCATCAATGGCGACGATGACAATTTGACCGGTGTTTTCTTGTTTAGTAAAAAGAAGGTCAATTAATTTTTCTCGCGGAGCAGAAAAAAGTCCTTGCCAGAGAAATAAAAGAAGGAGCCCGGAAACGCTCCCCCCCATCAACCAAAATTTAGAGCGGGATTCTCGCTTCATTTGATGGTTAAAATATCTGCTAATTTAAGTTCTTCTCCGGAACTTAAAACTACGGTGATGCCATATACGCCTGTCGAGAAATCAGCCGGAACGGTCGCAAAAATGCTTAATTCGTCGAGAGCGAAAAAGGAGACCGGGAAGTCATTTAGCAATACTCGTTTGACTCCTTTGAGACGCTGGCCGTTAATAATGACATCAGTTTTCTGGCCGGAGGAAACGAGACGGGGCACCACTGATTCTAAAAGTGGCGGTATGGGGGTCGGCGCAGAGATTGCTTCTGAAGAGCCGGTCGGTTTACTGGTCTCTGTTGGCAAAGGTCGTGGGGTGGCTGTCGGCAGATTAATCTTGGGTGTTAAGGTCGGAGTTGGAGTCGGAATCGGAGTCGGAATCGGAGTTGGTTTTGGAGTTTCTGCCGTTTGTTCTTGAGGTTCCGGGTTTAACTTAATTTCTTTTAGGAGATCTTCAAAACGGGGCCTGTGGGAAACGGAGGGTATTTTTACTTTGGATTTTTCAAATATGGCGCGCACCGCCGGTTTCTTGAGCATTTCTTCATCCATGTTTTTACGTATGAAGTCATCTTCCAAATCAATTTTTTCCAGTGCTTGAGCTTGCATTGGTTTTTCAGCTGAAGGTAAATTAGCCGAATCAATAGTCGTCTTCTCCCCTTCTTTAAGGGAAATTCCTGCCTCCTTAATTGGTTGGCCGGTTTTTGGATCAAGCGGGGTAATCTCCGCTTGATTTTCTAGAACAAGAACAGAGGTGATTGACTCACTAAAACGAACTCCCAAAATCGTGCCCCGGACGGCGGCGACCGAGTTTCCAGTTTTGACTTCGTAAAAGTCATCAGACCCGACTATATTTTTAAGACGCGCCAGCACACCGCCCAAGATTAAATCTAATCGCGATTGGTTCCCTTTGGCCTTCAGTATAGCGATTACCAGATGCGAATTTTTATCAATAGTGGCCATACTTCCATTGGGGTACAAAAGAAGCGCCCGGCCGGTGGAGGAGGTCTTAATTTCACTTTTTTCAAATATTTCTCGGGTGGACTCAATTTTCTCAAAATCATTTTCTCCAGGATTTTTAAGAAATACCTCATTCTCCAGAGGAGTAATAATATAGGTCTGATCGGCCAGAACCGGCAGAACGGTTTGCTTGTTTTCAAACATCCAAAAACCCGTCAGGGCCATGACGGCGGCAAGAATGATAATAATCAGAAGTTTCATATCATCAATCTACTCTGCTTTGAAGATAAGGGCAAGTTAAAAACCCCTTCGGTTTTGGGGTTTAAAAAAGAGGGTTTTCGGCGATAGTATTTTTCATGGCTTGATATCCGAGCGCCACTCCCTGGCGGAGAAATTCCGGCTTAAACTGGCTGAAAGTCATGCTAGGTAATGGTTCGTCACAAAGCACGGGAATGATTTTGGTTTTGGTCTGGCCGTAGGAAGTAAGCTTGCTGATCTTTTCTTTTAATGCCCGTATCTGACAAAACTGCTCTGCTGTTTTCTTTGGATTATCCCACATTTTTTCAATTATTTTTTCCAGTGTCTCAATAATCTCCAAATCATTGTTGATTCCATTATGCCATTGCAGAGTCAATTTCGTATTGTGGCCGATAGCGATATCCATGGCCCGGTTTAATTCTTCGACCCAAGTCATTCTGTTGTTTTTTATCATTATTTTTTCCAAATAAGGCATATGCATAATGACAAAAATAGTATCACAGCCGGCCTTGATCGCCCGATCAATAGGTAGATTATTCAAAATGGCGGCATCGTCCAAAAGACGGTTACCCATAGAAATAGCGGGAAGAAAAGCGGTACTGGCCGAACCTCTGACGGCGTCTACTAGCAGGTCATCTCGTTGGTGATGGTTGCGATGCTCCGGCAGATAATTAGTAAAGTAGACCATTTGAGCGGTTTTTAAGTCGGCGGCTGGAATTTCCAGCTTGATGTTGGAATTCCAGATGCCCTCAAAATCAAACTGTCTTTTCAAAAGCCGGCGGAGCGGTTCGCTGGAAAAAATAGACGGCTGTTTGAGCAGTTCATAAAAGAAGCCAAGTTTAGTCAGTAAGGAAATTCCGGTCCGACCAGATTCAATTAAGATTTGTCCGCGACTCGTTCTTAAAAAATCATGCTGGAGAATGGGAATAAAATTTAGAAATGACTCCCCTAAAGTGAGGGCTCCGCATAATTCGGTGAGATGCCAGATACTGTAGATATCGGATTTTTTTAGATTGATTACCGCCTGGATGGCTTCCTGAAAATTTTTTTCTGTCCACGGCAGACATCTGGCTGAAGCGATAGCCCCGGCCGAGGTGCCGGTAATAAAATACGGATGCGGAACTTGACCGGCTTTCTCCGCTTCAAAATAGGCCTGGAACGCTCCAAAATGCGGAGCCATTCTTTTAAATCCGCTGGAGGCAATCAGAGCGACTTTCATAAATTTTTATTCCTTAGTTTTCAAAGAATCAGTATTAAAATAATTTTGATGCTAATTTAAATAAAAATCAACCCCGTCGGATGACGGGGTTGATTTAGAATTAGTATTTCGTCCAGTCATTCGACTGGACGCCCCGTCGGATGACGGGGCGGATCCAAAATAATTTACTGCACTGCTTCTTTTAAGACCTTGCTGGCGCGGAATTTAGGAGCTTTGGAGGCCTTGATGTGCACAGTTTCTCCGGTTTTCGGATTTCGTCCTTCACGCGCTTTCCGGTCGGCTACTCTGAAAATACCGAATCCGGCAATGTTCACTTTGTCTCCGGTCTTGATCACTTTGGCGATTTCATCAAAAATGGCATCAAGCCATTCGGCGGCTTGTTTCTTGGACACACTGAATTTTTCACCCAAAGTTTGCGCTAATTGAGTTTTTTTAACCATATAATTCAATAAAATTTAATGCTAAGTTTCCGATTATCGACCTTTTTTTGGTTCGCAGTAGTCGGAAATTCCACTGCTGAACTTACAAAACTTATCCTAATCATACACTATTGGCACAATTATGCAAGTAAAATGTGCACAGTTGCTTATCTGGCGTATTCTATCGCTCTAGTTTCCCGTATCACATTAACCTTAATTTCTCCCGGATAACGCATCTCTTCTTCGATTCTTTTGGCGATATCTTTAGCCATTTTTATGGCGGTTAAGTCATCTATTTTGACTGGAGTGACGAAAATCCTTAATTCTCTGCCAGCCTGGATGGCATACGATTTTTCCACGCCTTCAAAGGAACTGGCGATTCTTTCCAGATCTTCCAATCGTTTCAAATAAATTTCCACCGTGTCTCGGCGAGCGCCGGGGCGGGCGGCTGAAATAGCGTCCGCCGCTTGCACGATGCGGGATTCCAAAGTGGTATAAGGATATTCTTCATGGTGCGATTGCATGGCCAAAATAACTCTTTCATCCATATTAAATTTAGCCAGAATTTTCCGGCCAATTTCCACATGAGTACCTTGCACCTCATGATCAACCGCTTTGCCGATGTCATGAAAAAGGGCGCCCTTTTTAGCAATGGTCACATCAGCTCCCAGCTCTTGCGCCATCATTCCCGCCACATGAGTCATTTCGGTGGAATGAATTAAAACATTCTGGCCAAAACTGGTCCGAAAAGCCAGCCGTCCCAACAAAAAAGTCAATTTTGGATCAACCGGACCGATGCCGGTTTCAAACAAAGCCGCTTCCCCCGCCTCTTTAATTTTCTCATTGATTTCTGTTTTGGCTTTTTCCACAAATTCCTCAATTTTGGCCGGATGAATGCGTCCGTCGGCGATTAGTTTGTCCAAAACCAGCTTGGCGGTATGACGGCGCACCGGATCAAAACTGGACAAAATCAATGTTTCCGGGGTGTCGTCTATAATCACATCTACTCCGGTCAACCGTTCTATGGTTTTGATATTTCTTCCCTCTTTTCCGATGATTTTGCCTTTCAACTCATCGGAAGGCAAGCTGACCACGGTGGTGGTAATATCTGAAATATGAGAACCGGCATAGCGCTGGATGGCCATGGTCATAATTTCTCTGGCCTTTTTTTCGATTGTTTCTTTGTTACCCTCCTCCAGCTTTTTGACTTTAGCATAAAGTTCATCCTGATATTCCACCTCGATCTTTTGGGCCATCATAGACAACGCTTCTTCCCGGTTTAGTCCGGAAATCTTTTCCAATTCCGTAATCTGGGTTTTTAATTTTTCCTGAATTTCCTGTTTGGATTTTTCCGTTTCTTCTATCTTGGTTTTTAAGATCTGTTTATCAAGGTCAATTTCTTTGGATTTATCCTCCAGTTCAAATTCTTTCTTTTCCAGTATTTTTTCGATACGCAAAAGCTGGGCATGCCTTTCCTGGCCCTCTTTCTTGGATTCCTCAAGAATATTCAGCGACTTGTTTTTGGCTTCCAGGAGTAAATCCTGGGATTTGGACTTGGCCTCGTTAAGGATGTTTTGCGCCTTATTTTCGGCCGAACGGATACGACTATCGGTTATTAGACGACGGATAAAGTAGCCCAAGCCGAGTCCGGCCGCTAACGCTAAAACCGCCAAAATAATGGACGTTGTTTCGAAAGTCATAAATTGTTGTCGGAAGCAAGAAAATCATCTATGAGATCTAATTGCTTAGATATTAAAATTAGTTACTTTTTCATCATAGCAGATTGCCTGCTTTTCGTCAAAAAGAAAAAACCTCATTCTATAATCCCGCCGCCGAGCATTTCTTGGTTGCGATAAAAAACTACCGATTGGCCGGGGGTAACTGCCCGAATCGGCTTGGCAGTCCTAATTTTTATCATAGAGCCGTTGACTACAATTTTGGCCCGCGCTCCGCCGGAGCCGGCTTCGGCGAGGCGAGCCGGTACGGCTGGAGCGCGATAACGGGCTTTAACAGAAATATTTTTTGGGCCGGTTCGGTTAATCCAATTTATATTCTTAATTATAATTTCTTTTTTGCCTATTGTTTTTTCGTTTTTGGTCACAAAAACCAGATTCTTCTTTAAGTCCTTGCCGGAAACATAATAAGGGCCGTTTCCAATTCCGATATTTAACCCATGCCGCTGGCCAATGGTATAATAAGCCGCTCCGTCGTGTGCTCCAATAACTTTATCTGTAGAGTGTAAATTAGCCAGAGGCGCAGTGGGAACAGTTTTTTTTGCGCCGTCAAAAAAAACTTTGTTCCCCGGAGCCTCTTGGAGAATAACTTTGCCAAGTTTGCTCGGAATATAATTTTTCAAAAACTCCTTCATGTTTAACTGGCCGATAAAGCAGACCCCTTGGCTGTCTTTTTTATCAAAATTCGGCAACCCGAATTTTTTAGCCAGTTTACGAACTTCCGGCTTGAGATAATTTCCGATAGGAAACAAGCAGTGTTTTAATTGTTCTTGGGTCAATGTCCAGAGAAAGTATGATTGGTCTTTGTTCTTATCTTTAGCAATTTTCAATTTACAATTTTTAGTTTTCAATGAATTTTCAATAACTGGAAATTCCGGCTCCCGCCGGACATAATGTCCGGCAGCGATAAAATCCGCCCCTTCTTTCAGGGCTTTTTTTAAAAATAAACCAAACTTAATTTCTTTATTACACATCACATCAGGATTAGGCGTACTTCCTTGACGGTATGACTTAATCATATAATCCCCCACTTTGTTTTTGTATTCTTTAGAAAAGTCCCAGGTCTTAAACGGAATTCCCAAGACCTCTGCCACGGCCATGGCATCGCGTCTATCCTGTTGCCAATCACAGTAAAAGACCGGGCTATTGTGGCCCCCCGACTTGTCCTCCGAAGGTTTACCGAAGGAGGAAGCTTCAGCGAAGGGGGCCCAGGGTTTAAAAAACACCCCCGTTACTTCATAACCCTGCTTTTTCAGTAACGCCGCCGCTACCGAAGAATCCACTCCCCCTGACATCGCGACGAAAACTTTGGACTTAGATTTTGCAATGTTTTGCCTCATTTTACCTTGAAATTGTAGCATTTCCCGTCGAACTTGCAAATAGTGCATTGATTGTGTTATAATTATGGTGTTCAACTTTGAGTAGTACCTTAGGAGGTAAAATGAGTACGAAAGAGTCAGTTTCGCTGGAAGCAAAGCTGTTCGAGTTTGCTCTTAGAGACAAGCTCGAGGTAGCTATTCAAGAGGTGATTGGCGGGATTCTTGAACCTCAAGGATTCAGGCATCTTTCAATTAACGAGCGAGATGAGTTAATTGAGCAGGTACTTGACCAGATCGAGGCGGCTTTCCCGGATATCATGTTGGTAATCCGAAAGGAAATCGTCGAAGCAAAAAAAATCAATCAAGAAACTTCTTGGATTATCGACAATATTCGAGGTTCGAAATCAAGTAACTAGCCAAGGCCCCGCATCTGCGGGGCCAAACTTTTTTCAGGACTTGCTGGGAAATCAAATCAGCCGAGTCCTTTTTGTTGCCACTGCATATTTTATTATCGTGCGACCGCACAATAATGAAATAGCTACTTTTTTAAATTATAATACTTGCTTATCTCCTTCTCTTTATAGCCCACCGAATTAGCCAGAAGAATGTCAATATAAGGATTGAGAGTCAAATAATCAGCCACATAGTCCAACTCTTCTTCGCAGGGATAAGGGCAAACAAAAACACTTTTCTGAAGCATATAAAGACCCAGTAATTTAAATTTACGCTGAAGCTGATTTCTTTTGCTTCTTAGATTTTCCGGTACATCAAAAATAACTATTCTCCACTTACCATCCCACTTTTGGTTTTTAATTTTCAAACTTTTGTATTTGCGCAATCTAACCCACTCTCTTCCCTTCTTGGTAAACCAAAGATTACCGTCCTTTGAGCTTACCAGTTTTCGGTATTCAAGGTTCTTAAATCCGTTATAAATCATTTTGGGATTATTTCCCATTAGGCGCAGGTATTTATTGCTAAAAGAATCGCGGCTAAAAGCGGTCATTAAAAATTTAGGCAATTCGATTATGATAGCAGTTAATGTTTCAACAAACTTATCTTTTTTGTTTCCCATATTTTTATTATTATGCGACCGCACGATAATAACAACTATATTCACCCACTTTTAACTAAAGAAAAAACTGCTCATTGGAACAGTTTTAAATCTCTAACCATTTTATATTTTCTGACAAAATCCACCGTTTCTCTGACTTGTAAGCTGATGGTGGCGGTGGCCGGACGATATTTGCCGGGCCCGCCGTTATAAACTGCCGCTCGCACTTCGTTGATAAAATCAGGATTGGTGGAGAGTTTTGCTTCAAATTTTGCTCTGGCCGCCTTATTCATTTTGTTGAAAACTGTCGACAAATGGTCATCCAAGGTTAAAATCGAGGCCATGATGCCATTTTGAATATCCACTCTACCAATGTCAATATCTTTCATTAATTTAGCCAAGGGGTATGCCTTGACAATGGAAGCGTAGGTGCGCGGCATAATTTGGCCGAGTCCCAACGCTCCAGTTTTAGAAAAAGTATAACGAAATGTTTTTTCTTGATTAGCGCCCAAGCGGACCAAAACTCTTTCGGCCAATTTCAGTCCCCCGTCTTCAGACAAGAATATTCTTTGCGGATCGATTTGTTCAATCAGAAATAAATTTTTAACAAATTGAGGAGAAACAGCATCGGCCGCCAGTTGACCGGAAAAGGCTCGTGACAAGACCCCAAGCTCTTTTAGCCGGGCAAAAGCCATTTCCACATTTGACTCCAAAAATGACTTGCCCCATATTGTCAATTCCGAAAAATGCAGGGCTTCGGAATAAGGGGTGTAGACAATATCGGAATATTCTTGGCCGGTTTGATCTTCGGAGTAAGCCAAATTTTTGTTTTCCATTAAAAACTTGTTGCCGACCACTACAAAACGATCTTGTTCTTCCGGAGGCAAATCGGTTTGGACAATACTTAAATCGGAATTAAAGTTATTCCACCACCTGACTGTCACCGCAAAATCTTCATTGATATCCAAAGGAATAAACCGGGGCAGATTTTCTTCATTTTCCAAGTAGTAGCGACGGATGGCGTTGCCCTTTTTTATATCTTCCGTTTCCAGCCAGTATCTTTTTTCAAAAATAAGACCGGTAACAGTGTCCTTAACCGCTAAAGCGATTTCTTGGCGCTGTATTTCTTTTCTGTATCCGATAACTTTTTTGGATCTATAGAGGGGAATATTTTTTTCCACATATTTTAAGGGGACTGATTTTTTGAGAAGTTCCTGTCCTTCTTTAATTTTATCTAACCAAGAAATGGCCGCTGGAAGCAGCTCTTCTTCGGCTCGGGAAACCGTAATAGTCGAGACCAGAGCGTTTTTGCCCCAAAGACGATCTGGGGCAAACAAAGAAAAAGAAAACACTCCGCCTAACAAAAAAAACAAGAGGAAAATCTTTTTTTTCATAGTAACCTTTTTATTTTACCAAATAAATTTTAAAGCATCTATTTAGATTGTAAACAAAATAGAGAATTTTAACTAGAGGTTCTGCTCAATTTCGTCTGCTTTACGCAAGACCGCGTTAGTATAAGAATTACAGGCGCTGGAGGCGCATTTTGAATTTCCGCTGATATAAGCGCGGGCGGCCGCCGATTCTCCTATTTTGGTTTTAGCAGTTGCCCCGGCGCGGGCCAGTTTGATGGCCGAAGCGGTAAAAGCATCCTCAATATTCCAGGGACTAGGCGGATGGTGGCCGGTGATTCTGCTTACTTCGGCCTCATAGCCCAACCAAGTGGAAGGAATAAACTGCGCCGGCCCCATGGCGCCTCCACAACCGTAGCTTGGTTCCCGGGACACTTTTACAGAATCCGGATTCAGTCCTAATTTTCCGATAATCGCAAAAAAGGCGTTTTTTTCTGTTTCAGCGCGATTTAAATAATGGGCTTTGCGGTTAGGATAATATTTAGTGCCGAGGCGGATATAGCATTCATACATATCATCTTTCCAATTACCGGTACCGACATTTTGTCCCAGTCGGGATTCAGTTTCCAAAAGACCGAGTAAAAAAGCCGGCCGAATTCCGACGGCCACGGCCGCTAGTTGGGCAAATTTAACGGCATCTTCCGCCGAGACCCCGTTTTGCTGAAGATAAGTAATTTGAGCGCGGATTTTTTCAATGTCTGTTTTTGATTTCTTGACCAGGTCCTGGAAACGGGATTCTTCTCCCTTGGTTACTTTAAGCAGATTATTCTTTTCCGTTTTAACTTGTTCTACCGACTTTTTGCCAATTTGCTGAATATTTTTTAAGTTCTCCAATTCTCTTTTTTGGTCATACAAATTCTCTTCCTTTTCTTCCAGTTCAATTTTCAACTCCTTGATGCCGATAATAGCCGTCCGAAGATTTTCTTGAGTATTTTGGATTTGGGTAAGATGACCGAAAAAATCAGAGAAATTATGGTGTTTTAAAATAATCTCAATTAAGTTTTCTTGCTCGGCTTGATCTAGTAATCTTAAAGCCAAGCCCAGAGCAAAACGATGTTTAGTAATTTTGCCTTCAGCCTCATCAATTTGAGTAACTGTTTGAGAAATTTCACCGTTGGCTTTTTCAATGGCCAAAGCCAAACTGCGTATTTCTGTCTGGATTTGAGCAATTTTTTTGTTGAGAATATCCACTTCACCGGTCAAAGTCCGACCTTGTTTTTGTCTTTCTTCGATTTGTTTTTGGTATTCTTCAATTTGCCGGGATAATTCCTCGATTTGCGCATTTTTGGAGCGGAGAAATTCTTCGGTGGTGACACCATTAACAAAAAACGGGTTGAACATTGATAGTAAACCCGCCAACAAAATCAACAGGATATATTTATTTTTTTTCATTGGAGGATTACTCGAGTCCACCTCTGGCCGTTAATCTATTCTACTCCGTCACGGTGATGGTGCCTCTGTATTGCTCATTGGCATTTATGTGGTCATGGAACGGACAAGTCGCGGCTTTGTTGAAAGTGAAAGAATAGGTCTCGCCTTGTTTTAGCCCCCGCAAAGAATCGAAACCTGGACAGAGCGTGTGGGTGGGATGAGGACCGGAAGCCGGCCAATGCAAAACAGTATCGTTATTGGTGAACATAATCGCATCCCCTACTTTGATAGTCAAATTATTTTTTGAAAGACCGTTTTCAGAGATCAGCACTTCAAAAATTTCTCCCGAAGCGGGTGTAGCCGTAGGGGTGGGAGTTTTACTCGTTGAAGGAGTCAGTCTTGGAGTATTGGTAACCACCGGAGCCATCCCCGAACGATTGTTTAAAACAAACAAAGTGGCTACAAAAATTAAAACGACCGCTATACTGGCTATAATCTTTTTCATGTCATAATTATCCTTTAAAAAGCATAAATACTCAAGAGAATTATACACAGAGCCCTAATTTCACTATAATGAAGATATGGTAAAAATCATCGGCGTTGTTTTGTTGATCGGAGCCGGTTTAGTACTTCTAAACCGGGAAAAAATAGAGGACTACAAACAACGAATTATTGAGATAATTAACCCGGCGGTCAAAGAAAAAAGGATTCTGGGAGAGTTGGAAAAAAATCTTGATCAGCTTGGTTTAATTTTGACGGAATCGGCCGTTAGTTCCAATCTTAATTCAAAAAGTCTTTCGGCCTCCGATAAACAAAAGCTAAGTACGGCCGTTAGCAACGCCCAAATAGCTTTGCAGGAACTAAAATCAGCTAACCAGAAACTGGATCTAGGTTCTAACCTAAGCAATCTTATTCAAAAACTAATCCCCTTCAGTGCCAACCCTTCTCCCACCTGGCTCCCGCCCGGCCAAGCATGCCCGACTCCCTTGAGATAGATTCTCAAAACGGCCAGAGCATTTTCAAAAATCTAATGCCCGGCTTGGCAAATAAAACCACAAAGAAAAATCCGATGATAATATTAAACCCGTCATAATTCCAGCGGGCCACATCGTCATCCCGCAATCTCAACCACATGCCGAATTCGTCAAAGGCCAACCCCAGTCCGAATCCAACCAATAAAGCAATCAGATACTTAGCTCTGGGCCCGGTATGAATAAGAGCCAGATAGGCGGCGGCCGCTAAAATGAAAAAACCATAGGCAAAATGATGCACCCGCAAGCCCGGTTCTACTTCCAAAAGGTAAAAATTAGGAGCAAAATGGCTGAAAATTCTCGAACTGACAAAAGTGAGCAGAAAAGCAAAAGCAATGGGAAAAATTAAAGCCACCGAAAGCTCAAACGGCCGTCCGTTCCCCGCTTTGGAGCGAATCCCCTCTCTCATTTTTCTGAAAATCATAAACATCTATGGTTGCTTTTTGTACAGTTCCGGATCAATGGTCCGTTCAAAACAGACCAATCCCTGGCCGTGGGACCAGCGGTAAAATGGCTTGTCAATAATTCCCGTGGGCGAGGCCAATAATCCTGGTTTTTGAAATTCCCGGTAACCGGAATAAGGGCTGCCCTCGTTTTTATTTTCCGTTTTAAATACCGCGCAAATACTAAAAGAAAAAGCGGTCAGTTTGGTATATTCATATTCTTTCTCTGTTTCCGGGTCTCTCGGCCAAATAAACCCGGATAACTGGTCCAGGGATAGTTCCCCGGATTCTTCCGGTAACCTATCTTTTTGTATCCAGTAATTGATCAACTGATTTTGGATATTCTGTAAATCGCTGATTCTTTGCTGGTCAAATCGCTTGGCGCGCTGTTGAGCCGGAGTGCCGACAATAAAGAATCCGGCGGCGATGGCTACCAAAACAATCACAGAAGAGACCCAAGCGGCCAATTTGGGCTTATTTGTTTTCTGCTCTGCCGCTCTCTTTAAATCCCAAAAATAATACCAGAAAATCGCTGCCGCCGTAGCCAAAACCGCCAGCATTTTCAATAGAAATCTGGTAGTCAATTCTCCGTTGTAAAAACTGGAAACCAGACTGATCAGATCAACAATGATGGTTACTGCCGCCACAAACAAAGTAAAATAAATCAGCCATTTCCTGAATTTCATTTCTCTTTTTCCTGGATTTTGCGCCAGGTCTTTCCCCAAAATCCAAGAAACCAAAATTAAAACAGGGAAAATAATTATTAAGACGGAAGAAGGAGTAATAATCTCACCGGTGGAGTCTCCATGAAAGCCCAGCCGGTCCGGAAAAGACACATTGATGTAAGCAAAAAGTAAAGCCAGAAAACTGACGACTGAAGCGTAAAGCGCGGCGAAAACAAGAAGGTGCATAAAAAAATCCCGTGGAGTTGTTTTAATGGTTTTTGTAATCATAGTTTAAATAATAAAACAAAATTACAAGTTTGTAAAACCCGCGTAAAGGCGGGTTAATTTTTAATTTTTAGTTCTTCAGGCAGGCCAAACTCAGCCAAACGCCGGTTGCCGTAGAGTTTGTCATTAGTGATTTCTCTTCCCATCCAATCAGGGGGAGTAAAAGCAAGAGCTTTTTCGAGAGAAGGAAATTCCACTTCCATCGTTATCAAACCATTCAAATGGCCATCGAATTTATCAATAATCAAAATGTGGTCATCATAACGAATATAGCATCTGACTTTCAAGATAAATCTTTCGTCCACCGTGGGCCAAAGATCATTGAATTGCGACTGGGTCAGCGACACTTCCGTTTCTATTCTTTGCATCTCATGACCGGCTTTTGTTTTGATAGTCAAAAAATATTGATGGTGGAAGATTTTTCTCAAGCGCACCTGGGTTTTATCTTTCATTGGAGTAATATAACCCTGCATAATGTGTTCCGCTTTATCAACTTTGATGTCCGGTGGCAAAGTTTTAACCAAAAACCTTCTTTCCGTTTCTATCATACATAACCCCCTTCGTTTTAAAGAAACAACTTATTTGCAAACATTATACACTAAAAAACAACCCCGTCCATTCTTGATGAATATTTTCATTTCAGCCATTCTCGGATGTTTTTCGGCCAGCCGAGCAAAAGAAGCAGAGCTAACGGAGCACCCCAGTTGGCCCATCTTTCCACAAAATCCCAGACAGGCATGCCGACTAGCGGACGCAAAAGAGCGGTCCAAAATCCCCACAGTATCATCCACAAAAGAGCCAGACGCACCGGTTTAATCAGAATAAGAACGGCCAACGCAATATCTATAAGCCCGATAATAAAAAGCAATTGTGTAGCTGTTCCTGTGTCAGAAATGCCAAATTTAGAAAACCAGCCAATCCAATCTTTTTTGCCTTGCATGGCAAAAATACCATGGCCAATAAATTCACCGGCCACCGAAATTCTCAAAACCCATTTCGCTAAATTTATATTCATAAACTAATTTTACTTCTAAATTTTAACACTTTTAATCCTAAAATAAAAAGAATTGTCGAAGAAATGGCCGAAACCACGCAGTAAAGACAGATGGCTTTGATAACAAAAAGCTGTAAATAAACAAGAGCGAGAGAAGTAACAAATCCGGCTATCGGCAAATAGCCGAGCACCAAAAGCGCTTTGGTGTTTTTAGTGTCAATAAACAAAACACCGGCTATAAATATCATTAAGTAATAAAACGCCCCGACGAGAGAAATGGGTAGGCCTCCGATTTGGGCGTATTGGCTGGAAAGAACCTGGTCGCAACCTTCAAATACAACGCAAGGAATAATTCCTTGGTTGTAATGCTGAACGGTAAGATAAGCCGCGTCCAAAAACCCGATAAAACTAACTGCTAAAATAGCGGCTACAAGCCATTTAGGGAGTGGCAGATGGGCTGGCGACCGGACTAAGGCTGACTCCGGCTTGTTTAATGAAGTTGAGAAATTCATCATAATCGCGAGGTTGAATTTTTTTGCCGTTCACAAAGAACGAGGGGGTGGAATTTAGTCCGGCCCTCAAGCCGTCTTGAGTATCCTTTTCCACCCGATCTTTCACTTCGGATGAAGCACGGTCTTTGTTGAATTGTTCGGCGTTCAGGCCAAGCGAGTTGGCATATCCCAAGAAAATATCTTTGGCGTTAACTTTTCCGGCCCAATCGTTTTGGCGAGTGTAAACCAAGTCATACATTTCCCAAAACTTTCCCTGTCGGCCGGCGGCTTCTGCGGCATAAGAAGCATCTTTGGCTTGGGCATGCTGTTTTAAGGGAAAGTGGCGGTAAACAAATTTAAAATTCTGCCCATTTTCTTCCAGCATCTTTTTTACCAACGGATGATAGGCCGCGCAAGCCGGACACTGAAAATCGCCGTATTCGATCAGCGTTACGGCCGCTTCTTTATTTCCCATCACCCAATCAGCACTTGAAACAGCCGACAACTCAACTACCTGATTAGATGTGCCGGTTTCCTTCTTGGGCAACTTAGCCAAAGCAAAAACCGTTCCGCCAAGAATTAAAACTACTGCAATCCAAAGAATAATTCTCTCTCTTTTCATATGCTAGATAATAACCCGAATCGTATTTTTTATCAAACAAAGATGTGCTATACTCTGCCCTTATGAAGAATCCGCCGTTTCCTATGCGAATCAATCAGTATCTGGCTTGGCAGAAGCATTCTACCCGTCGGGGCGGAGATGAACTGGTGGAAAAGGGCCGGGTTTTTATCAACGGAAAACTGGCTCAACACGGCGACAAAGTTACCGAAAATGACAAAGTGGAGGTTTTGAAAAACAAAAATAAAAAACCATATCTTTATTTTGCTTATCATAAATCCAGAGGCATTGCTACCGAAGATATCCGCGCTCCTGAAAAAAGTACCTTTCCTTTGGGCCGGCTGGACAAGATCTCTCACGGACTGATGCTCTTTACCAACGACGGGCGCGTGACCGACCGCCTGCTTAATCCGGAGTACTCTCACGACAAAGAGTATGTCGTTAAAACGGCGGAAAAACTCCGTTCCAGTTTTAAGAAGAATATGGAAGCGGGAGTAGATATTGAGGGCTATGTGACCAAAAAGTGCCAAGTGGAAATTCTGGATGAATTCTCGTTCCGCCTTACCCTGACCGAGGGCAAAAAACACCAAATCAGAAGAATGTGCTCAGCGCTTTTTCAGCAAGTCCGCGATCTGAAACGAGTCAGAATTATGAACATCGCTTTAGGGAAATTACCTCCGGGCGATTATCGTCCCATCAAGGGCCAGGAACTGGCCGACTTTTTAAAATCTCTCGGCCTTTAGGCAGTCATTTTTAACACCTCTTCCAAGGCAATCGGTAATTCTGTAATTCCGTCATCCGGACTAAAGTGGCCCTTGTTGTGTTCGACAAAAGTTTTAGCATTGAGTTCTTTGGTAAATAAGTCCCGATTGCTAAGCGGAACAAAAGGGTCATCGTCCGAGAAAATGGCTACGGCTTGGCCGATATGAGACCTCACTTTTTCAAAATCGATGGACGTTTCCACCCAGGGTCGGGCAATTTCAACTACTTCCTCCCCTTCTTCTTTGATCGTTTCATCATCTAACTCCAACCAAGGCGCAATTAAAACTACGCCGACAATTTTTAACCCCTCCGGCAATATTTCCAGATACCGCAACACCGCTTGGCCGCCCATGCTGTGTCCCACCAAAATAGCATCGCCATCCGGCTCGATAATTTCTTTTAACTTCCCCAGCCAGGCCTCGATTTTCGGAACATCCGGTTCCGGCATGGCTGGTACCGTAACTTGGCATCCTGCTTTTTCCAAATTAACTTTCAGCCATTGCAACATCGGCTCATCAGGACTGCCATCCCAGCCGTGAATAATGTAAATTTTTTTCATAAAAAATTATTTTAACTTCCACCAGGAAGAAATATAGGCGGCCGCCTCGCTCATTTTAAGAGGAGCGGTAACATTACCGGTACGGATATAGAAGTCCTCGCCCTTCTCTGTTTTTAAATAGACCGGTTTATGGCCCGGCTCGATTTTGGCCCAGCAAACCATTTTTCCGTCAACGCGGCTAAAAATCAATTTAACCCACCGCCTGAACTCCGCTCCGATCATGTGACTAAAAAGATTATTAAAATGATTTTGAAATCCGTCCATATCCGGTTTGGGCAAAGAAGCTAAATCATTTTCCAGCCCCACTACTTGGCCTTGGTCATTGACCCCGATTAAAAGGTGGCCCCCTTCTGAATTTAAAAAAGCGGCCACTGTTTTCATAATGGTTTTTTCCAGTTCCCGATTCACTTGATTCCGTTTTTCATCCCAGCGCAGAGAGGTTTTAAATTCCAGTTTTTCATGCTCGCCGGATTCCGCCAGTTTCTTGATGTCGTTTTCTTCCGGCAGGGATTTGGCAAAAACCAAAATAATCAATCCTAACTGGACCAAGCCCAAAAGCGAGAATTCCACAACGGCCAACGGAAGATAGTTGGACAAAGTGAAACCTTCGTATAATTCTCCCCAATCAGCCGATAAAGCCAAACCCAAAAAAAGCGAGTAAACCAATACTTCAGCCAGGATCAGATTCCTGAAAAGCGCAAACATTCTCTTTCTTTTCAATATCTTCCAACGCATACCATTAGTGTAAAACTCCCCTCATTTTTTTCAAGCTGTTTTGATTTTATTTAATATCCCCCGGACTTTTTTGAGAGATTCTTCGTCATAAACAGACAAGGTCACCGTGTTTTTGTTTAACTTTTTCAGCACGGCTAATTTTTCTTTTAATTCTTTTTCGGGAACTGCATCATATTTACTTAAAAATAAATACTCCTGTTTTGTGGCCAAGTCCTTGTTATACTTTTCCAATTCCTGTCGGACTATTTTGTAGTCCCTGGCCGGATCATCCGATTCAGCGGAAATTAGATGAAATAATATTTTGGTTCTCTCAATATGCTGAAGAAATTTAATCCCCAATCCTTTACCTTCCGAGGCGCCCTCAATCAGTCCGGGAATATCGGCCAAAATCAATTCATAGTACACACCCAAATTCGGTTCCAGGGTAGTAAAAGGATAATTGGCCACTTTTGATTTTGCTTCCGTCAGTTCATTTAATAAACTGGATTTTCCGGCATTGGGAAGACCGATAAGTCCCACATCAGCGATCAGTTTAAGTTCTATCTTTATCTTAAATTCTTCCCCCGGCTTTCCCTCCTGAAATTGCGTCGGACTGGTATTTAAAGATGACCGGAATTTATAGTTTCCTTTTCCGCCGCGTCCTCCTTTGGCTATCTGGATTCTTTCTCCTACTTTTACCACTTCCTTTATTTCACCTGTTTCCAAGTTAGTGGCTACGGTTCCGACCGGAATTTTAAGAACTAAATCCTGGCCGTCCGGTCCATCCACAAAACCGCCTCGCCCGTTTCCTCCGCTATCGGCCACCGCCTCTTTTTTATGCCTAAATTGTGACAAAGCGCTTAGATCGGACACCCCTTCAAAAAAAATACTCCCGCCACCTCCGCCGTTTCCTCCCGCCGGCCCCAAAGCCATCATAATCTTATTGAAAGCAACCGCTCCATTTCCCCCATCCCCCGCCTTAATTCTAATGGTAACATTATCGATTAACATTATTCAGATTTTATTTTTTCCGCTAATTCTTTAAGTTTCTCATCATCCGCTCTCTTATAATCATGCGAGGAAATATATCCTTCATATTTTTCAAAATACTTATCTATATTTGATTTCAACGGCCTCCATTCTTTTAATTTGGTTCCGTGCATGGGAAAAAGTTTGGCGTGAAAATGGTCCACCCCAAACCCTTCAAAAATCATCCCGGTTCGTCCCACATCTTCCAGTTTTAAATCTAGCAATTGGGCAACTTTTTTTGAGGCAAAAACTAACCCGCTTAAAACCTCTTCTGGTAAATCAAAGACATAACTTGGATAGTGCTCTTTGGTAATGACCACCGAAAAACCCTCCGTATTGGGAAAAATGGACAAAAAAGCGAGATGTTTTTCATTCTCCCATATTTTATGACACGGGGCTTCGCCTTTTACTATTTTACAAAATATGCAGTTTTCCATAATTTCTTTAAAAATTTATGTATTTTTTGCCATTTTTCATTTAAAAACTACTGATATGCTCGTCTAGAAATTCTTCGAAATCTTCTTTGCTCCACCAAGCAAAATCACCTGGTATGGAGTTCGCAGTAAACAAAACAACCTCAGTTAGTTCGTTGGTAATTTTTGGCAGTTCCTCAACTTCGGCAATCACATGAGGAACAATCGCCCAGGAATCATCTTTATCCTGCACCGATGAATCAATATAAACCACCCGAAAATCTTTTACTCCCACCCCGGCTTGTGATTTTACAATTCTTTGCACACAATCCTCGACTGATTCTCCATAGCGAATGAGATTGTGGCAGAAGTAAAGCAAACCGTCGGGATAATCTTTTGCTCGCGGAGGCAATTCGTGTTCGGGAATTCCTTTGGGTCTTCGCAAAGCAATATATTCTTCATCTTTTTTGAGAATAATTTCAAAAGCCAGGTGCATTCCTCCCAGTATCTGGCTTTCTATCGGAGGTCCAAAATTCGCCTCTTTATTTTTCCATTTGTATTGAAAAGTCATTGTTGGTATCCCCGGTGTGAACCCTCTTTTTTATTACTTTTTTCATAAATATCTAGACTCTACACTAATGCTATTACATATCTCGGTCTCTCGATACTTCCAACCTTGGCTGCCGGGCTAGGGGTCGGACCTAGAATTCCTGCTCCAAAGGCAGGCGTGATACCGCTTCACCACCCGGCAAAATTTCTTTAAATTATTTAAAAAATTATACTAAAAATTTGGGTTTTAATCAATTTTTAGAACGAACTTCTTTTATCATTGTTTGCAGTAAAATGAGAGCTAAAATAGTGACGGCTAGGCCGTAGAGGAAGGTGAAGTTTGGATTGGCGTTCCAGAGAAGACCAGCGATGATGCCGCCAGGGATGAGGGCGAGGCCGGTAGAAGTTTCAAAAGCGCCCAGAGCGGTGGAACGATTTTCCGTTTCTGACAGATCAGAGACGAATGATTTTTGCGAAGCATCAATGAAGGCCTTGAATAAGCCATAAAGAGGAAAGATAAAAAGAAGAGCTAAAAATGATTGGGCCAAGAAAAAACCAGCAAAAGTAGTCGTTAAAAGCGCGTAGCCGATGAGGATGACTTTCTTCCGTCCAATGCAGTCGGATAATTTTCCGGCCGGTTGGGAAAAGACCGTGTCAAAAACATTAAATAGAATATACAAAAGCAAAGTAAGAGCCACGCTGTCTTTGAAATCCAGATGGCCGAAAGATTGCTGGGCTTTGAGAATTAAAAACATGAAGCTGAAGTTTCCCAAATAAAACAAGGTGGAAACTCCGATAAATTTTTTCAAAGGAGCGGAAAAATTAAGTTTGGATAAATTGAGGGTTCTTTTGGGTTTAAAGTTAGTCAGAGTGGCCGGCACACGGACAAAAAGAATGGGAATGAGGGCCAGCAAGCTGATCAAAGCGGCCAAAAAGAAAATAGCCCGAAAATCGTAATCAAATTTCCAGAAAAGAATCAGGACGGTAACTGAACCGAGGATGGCGCCCAAACTGTCCATGGCTCGCTGAAGGCCAAACCCGCTGCCCCGTTGGTGATGGTCAACTGATTCGGAAACAATGGCATCGCGAGGGGCATCGCGCAGGCCCTTGCCGATGCGCTCCACCGAACGGGCGGCTAAAACTTGCGGCCAAGTGGAAGCCAGAGGAAAGAAAAATTTAGCCAAAGCGGAAAAAGCGTAACCGCCGAAAACCAGTTTTTTAAATTTATGCGTTTTATCGGCGAAACGGCCGGAGAGCACTTTCAAAATGGCGGCCACCGCATCGCCTATTCCGGAAATCAAACCGATAGCCAATCCCGCTCCGCCGAGGGACTTAATAAAAAACGGCATCAGCGGCATAATAATTTCCGAAGAAAAATCGGCGAAAAGTGAGGTAAGACCGAGTAAAAATATATTGGACATAATTATGTTTCTATCAACTCTGAAACGGCAATCTCCAAAGGCAGTTGCGGAATAGGAGAAATTTTAATTTCCTGCTGGGCCCGCATCAGAGCGGAAATTAATTTTAAAATTCCTTGGCCGTCTATTTCTTTGGCTAAAGAGGCAATTTTTTGAGACGAGTCCTCTCCCAAATCGGCGCTGAAAGCATTGGCATCGGCCGGATTGGCCCGGGCGACTAGCACCCGCCGACCGTAATCAAGCAAGCCCTTGGTAAAATTATCCAGATCTAGGCCAGATTCGTAAACCCGGCCGACCAGTGCCAGCGCTTCTGTTTTATTTTTGGCCTGCACCAACCGGAAAAAATCGTGGTAAAAATTAAAGGGAATAATGCCCAGCACTTCTTTGACCCCTTCTTCGTCAATGGTTTGTCCTTTGAAAGCGATGAGTTTGGCCAAATTGCTTTCGGCATCCCGTAAAGAACCCTCCGCCTGCCTCGCCAACAAGCGTAGAAGCTCTTTTTCTATTTTAATTTTTTCAGACAAGGCGATATGTTGAAGTTTGGAAAGAATTTGTTCGGTGTTCAGTTTTTTAAAATCAAACTTTTGCGTTCGGGAAATAATGGTCGGCAAAACCTTATACGGTTCAGTAGTGGCCAAAACAAAAAGGGTCTTGGCCGGCGGTTCTTCCAGGGTCTTCAAAAGCGCGTTGGAAGCGTCTTTAGAAAGCTGATGGCACTCATCAATGATATAAACTTTATGCTTTCCGGCATTCATGGAGGAAAAACGGGTCCCCTCCCGTAAAGCCCGGATATCGTCAATGCCTCGATTAGAAGCGGCGTCAATTTCAATTAAATCCATCGCCCGGCCTTCTTCCACTTCTTTACAAGAGTGGCAGATAGCACAGGCATCGTACATTCGGCCTGTTGGCCTCAGTACTCCCTCGCTCATCGCTCGGTCGCAGTTCACCGCCTTAGCTAAAATGCGAGCCAAGGAGGTCTTACCGGTGCCTCGCGGACCGGTAAAAAGGTAGGCATGAGCCAAGCGGCCGGTTTGAAGAGCGCCTTGTAAGGTTTCTACGACATGCTCTTGCCCCACCACCTCCGCAAAACTTCTAGGACGATATTTACGATATAAAACCATAATCTTATCTAGAGATTAACAAATTTTAATTAAAACAAAAAATCGGCTTATGAGCCGATTAAGTCAACAACTGTTCCTTTTAAAAGTACCGTTCCGCTGTTGTCGTTGAAGCAGTAAATAACACGCCCTTGTTTCCATAAAAGTCGCGGCGTTATAAATTAAATTAGCGGCTTCCTCCGTACCTTCTTGACCTATCAAATCCTTCAGTTGCTTCATGACATTAGTAGCTTCGGCGTGCCACTTTTCCGGGTCGGTTTCTTCCAACCATTTTGAAAGTTTATCAGTATGAGTAGTTTTCATCTGACCTCCCAAATCTGTGACGAATATTCCTTAGCGTTAATTTCCTGGAAAATTTCGGTAAAAGTTTGACCGATAATCCGAAAGTGTTGGAAAAAAAAGAAAAGTTTTTCCGGGTTTGGATCGGCTTCTGCTTCCTTTATGTCATCCCGTAACGCAGACCCAAAGATAGCACAAAAATCCTCCCAGAATTCTAAGTGATCTGCCAGATATTGAGCAAAATCTTGGCCGACATCTGGTTCTTTGGCCAGCATAAATGTTTTTTTCTCACCGTTGCGCTCCACTTCGATTGGGACGGTTCTACCTAAAGGCACATCGCGCACTATTTCAATAATTGAAACTAACCGAAAACATTCCGTCCATGTTTGGTTGTCAGAGACAACACAAACCGGAAACCCATTGATGTTGATGAGCCAATCACCCGGGAGTAACCCCGCCTGCTCCGCCGGTGAATTTTTCCAAACCGACCTGATTCTAAAACCAACTATGGAATTACCGTTTATGTCTATTCTTTCGCTGTCGCTTGATTCGTAACTAAAACCAAATCCTGTATAAGGAACCCGCGTTATGTAATCCTCTTTGATTTTAGGAACGGCTTCATCTAAATTTTTAATTACCTCTGTCGCTCTGGTGGTTACCAAAGCCATTTGTTCATGGCTAGACAAATCAGCCCACCACTGCGGGGCCTTGTCCGAGGATGAGACGGTTTGTCCAAAAGCAAAAAATGGGTCCATGACCACCATAGAGATACAGATCAGTATCAATACCTTCAAATAAACTAACCTTTTTCGCACGCCTTCTCCTTTTTAAAAAACTAAAAAAGACTTATGGATACTTTAAATCTTTTTGTATATAAGGTCAACTAAACTAAAATTCAACCCGCTCCTTAAATACCAGGAGTTTGAACCCGGTAAAAGAGACGACCAGGGCAGAAGCGCCGCCGGCCGCTGCGCCAATATTGGCCCAGACGGCGGTGGAAAAACTAAAAACCGGGTTTACAAAATTGACAATATAGGAAGCAACTCCCACATTTAGCAAAGCGGCTATTACCGCTACGCCGGCAAATTTAAAAAATTCTCCTCCTTGGGGGCTGGTTTGTCCGGCTCCAAAAGCCCAATATTTATTCAAAAGGTAACTATTGATTAAGGCAACCAGAAAAGAGGCGGTTTTAAAAATAGAATAATGAGCGCCGGTGGCTATACCGGTAGCGAAGATCAGGAGATTGAGAATCCCGAAATCCACGGTGGCATTGGTAAAACCGATAGCCACAAATTTACCGAATTGGTTAAAAAATTTCAGCCAACGGCCAAGAAAATACCCCAAATTAACTCCCAATATCCAGATTATCGGCACGACCCCGGCCAACCAGACAAAAGAAATTTGCTGAAATCTTGGTATCTCTAGAAAATTAAAAATGCGCCAGGCAATCAAGCCCGTCCCTATACCCGTTACAATGGAAAACCATAAATCTTTTTTAGTAAATTTCATTGATTGTATTTACTCTGTAATTCCTTTTCCACTTCTTCTCGCGGCCGGCCGAATTTTAACGAAGAAATTTCTTTAATGGCTTTGGCCGTCTCCGCCGAACCGGCGCCAAAAACATTTTCCGTGTCTATTTTAATATTAAACGGCCGAGTAGTTTGGCCATTGGTCAGCAGATTAACATAAGCGTTAAGATTGTCGATGTTCATCAAATCCTGCGTCGAAAATACCGGTTCAAATTTATTTTTCATAAATTCAGCATCATCAGGACTGATGCGAAAGACGGCCATGGAGCCCACATTGCCAAAGACCGCGTCACGGATATTCTCTTTAAGCTGTTTGATAAACTGGTGGGCAATAATAAGGTCTAAACGATACTTGCGAGCTTCGGATAAAATAGTGGAGATGCTGTCGGTGGTGAAATTCTGAAACTCGTCAATATAAAGATAGAGATCCGGAAATTCCGGAGAGGCCAGATCCGCGCGGGACAAAGCAGCCATTAAAAGTTTGCCGACAATAATCATCCCCAGCAGGTTGGCGTTAATGTCGCCAATGCGGCCTTTGGACAAATTAACAATCAAAATTTTCCGTTGATCCATCACCTCGCGAAAATTGAAAGCGCTTTTGGGCTGATTGATAATCGGGCGCAAAAATTCATTAAAGATAAAAGAGGTAATCTTGGAAGAAATGTACGGCGCCATGTTGGCCAAACTGGATTCCCCACCCGCTTTTTCCGCTTCCAACTGCCAGAACTGTTTGACTAAAGAATTGGTTTCCCGGCTTAATTTGTCGGCGCGGAATTTATCTTCCACCAGCACGCGGGAAATATCGGCCAAGACGGGAATTTCATTGGAGTAATCGTCCAGCAAAAGTAGGGCGGAATTTTTAAAATATTTTTCAAACATCGGTCCACCGGTGGTTTTCAGATCATATAGTTTGTCAAAAATCCCGAAAAGCTCATCAATCACCATTGTTTTTTGTTCCGGATGAGCTGGATCAATTTCCAGCATGTTCAAACCCAATGGCCTGGCAATATCTCCAGGATTAAAATAAATGACATCTTCTACTCTTTCTTTGGGCACCACCGAAAGGGCCCATTCGGCCAGTTCGCCGTGCGGATCGATCACGCAGACCCCTTGGTTGTTTTCCATGTCTTGACGCAGGAGGGCTTTCATAAAGACGGATTTTCCGGTACCGGTTTGCCCGATAATATACAAATGCCGCCGGCGGTCTTCGTCGGTCATTCTCACCAGTTTTTCTTGTCCGCGGAAAATATTTTTACCGAGGATTATTCCCTGTTCCGGCAAGTTGGCCGGCGGCTCGGCTGGTTTGGACTTCAGGAATTGAACCCGTGGAGCAGCAGTGGTGGACAAAGGAAAATGATATAAACTAGCCACCTCTTCGGTGGACATCACCATCTTTTGCCTTTCATTAAAAAGACGGAAAGAAAAATTGTAGATCAACTTATTCAAAGACGCGCCGGTTAATTTCGTTGTCTTAAAGCCGTTGAGATCAGGGGTGGAAAACTGGGCTAAAGCACCCTGAAAATCTTGCAACAGCTGTTCCGCGCGGGCTGGGGAACCAGCCGAAGCCAAAAGACGGATATTGGTTTCAAAATTTTGTTTACCGGCTTTGGCCGTGATGGCTTTGATAATCTCGTCGTCAGCCGGAGTAACCACCTTGGGTTGCATCTCTGCAGGCTTGCCCTCCGAAGCCTTGGCGGAGGAGGGAGGATGTTTAGCTCTTTGCAGAGCTTCTTTAAATTGGTAACCGGACTGCATTTCTCTGGCCACTTTGCCGGCTAAAGTTTTTTGCTCGCTAACATGGGATGGCCGTATTAAGACCTGCAAAGCCGCTCCTTCTCCTTCTGTTTCTAATTTGGACATAGCCGTTAAAACACCGCCAATCGGATCGGCCTCCATTTTTTGATAGGTCCTAAAAGGTAAAATAGAGTTTTCAGAATAACTTAAATAGGTACCGGCGGTAGCGCCGCGCGGATTGAAAATATTATAATCCAAAACTCGACTGATTTCCGCTTGAGGATAAAGTCCGTACAATTGCTTTTCAATTATCTCCTCGCTTGATCGGGGAACGGAAATGTAAAAAAGTGTTTCCTCACCGATATGATGCACGGCAATTTCAAGGGCAATGTATGGTTCACCGTATAAAAACTTATTCCACCCCTTGGAGTGAAAATTGGAAAAGCTGGAGATCATCTGTTCGGCTACTCCGATCAGTTCTTTTTCGCTTCTGGCTTGCCCTGATCCTGTCGAAGGGCCGGCCTCCCTCGGCACTTTAATCAGAAAAAGAGTGGTGTTAAGCGCCCTTTGCATCCGTCCTTTTGTTTTAAAACTGCCCAACACAACTAAGCCGGCCGCAAAAACAAGGCCAAAGACAATAAGAAAAACTAAAGGTAAAAGTAGTTGTTCCACAGTTAAATCTTTTTTAATTTCCCCCGCTCAATCAAAGTGTTATAAAGCTGGTCCACTAAGACATCGTGGAAGGCGTCAATCAGGGCGGGGTTGTTTAATTTGGTAACCGTTTTAACCGCTTCTTCAATACTTTGCGTGAAAGCAATATTAACCAGTTCTTGGATTTTGTCTTTTAATTCATCGGAAAGATAAGAAGGGGCTTGAGCGGTGGGTGAAGGTGTGGCTGGCGCGACAGACTGATACTCCGGAACTTTTTCCTGAATTTTTTCTTTGACCACGATATGCACTTCATCTTTATTCAACTCCGCTTTCTTTTCTACCAATTTCTGCTCAATGTCGGCAATCTCTTGTTCTAAAATCGGATTTTCCATATCTATATTGTAACATGCGATTAAATAAATATAAACAAAAGAGTCAGGAAATATGTCTCTTGGGAGGCGCTGTCGGCTGTGGATTGCATGGTTTGGACGAAGTATAATTTCTTCACTTCGGACAAAATCCACAGACGACGGCGAGCATGGCGGACACGCTGGGGACGCAAGCGTCCGGAGGAGAGATATATTTACTGACTCTCTAAACTTATCCTATATAGATTCTCTGGCTTGTTCCAGATTTACCTTGTCTTCTATCCTCTGCAATTCATTATCAATTACATCATCGGCAACCTGCTGTTGTTTTTCCACAGATTCCAGACCTTCTTTTGGTTCTATCGGCCGTTCTGCCATAAAACTTTTAACTTTAATATTTTTATTTGCTATAATTCATTCCATCTTAACATGTCTGACCAGAAAACAAAAATATTAGCCATAATTATTATTTCCACGGCAGTAGTTTTGGCCATAACCAGTGTTTGGAATGATTCCCTCGTCGTGGACGAAATTCCCCACATCGGGGCGGGCTATTCTTATCTGACTAAACAAGAACTGCGGCTAAATCCGGAACACCCGCCATTGGCTAAGGACTTGGCCGCCATCCCTCTGCTCTTTTTAAAATTGAAACAAACTGTTTTTGAAACAAAGTTCTGGCAGAGTGATGTAAATGGCCAGTGGGAATTTGGAAGAAATCTAATCTACAATTCCGGCAACGATGCCAACCTTATCACTCGTTTCGCCAAATTACCCATGCTCTTGTTTTTTGTTTTGGCGGCGGTTTTGATTTTTAAATGGGGTAAGAAATTATATGGAAACGCTGGTGGACTGATTGCTCTGGCTCTTTTTTCTTTCTCTCCCACCATTTTAGCCCACTCCCGTTTTGTCACCACTGATGTTCCGGCCTTGTTTGGAATTTTGGCCAGTACCTACTTCTTTTTAAAATACCTGCAACAAAACTCCCGGAAAAACTTTTGGCTAGCCGGCATCGCTTTCGGTATCGCCCTTCTCACCAAATTCTCCACTTTTCTTTTAGTGCCTTACTTTTTAATTTTGGCTCTTGTCTGGGGGTTAATTGACCAGAGGCGGAGGGGGACACTTTTTGCGTCGCATGGAAGGTTCCGCAACGATGGCCATAAGGTCTGCGATGGCCCGTTGCGGAATCCCTGTAGCACCGCCGAGACAAAAACTTTGTTCACCGGAGCCTTTCGCTATATCCTAAAAACTATTTTGATTTTTGTTGTCGGGGTAATTCTTGTCGTCTGGCCGGTTTACTTTTTCCATACTTACCGTTATCCTTCCGCCCACCAAAAAGCCGATACGGTCAATCTTCTGCAATCTTACGGCAACCGCCCCTTGGCCAATACGATGATTTGGGCCTCGGATAAACCCGGGATTAGAGCTTTGGCCGGCTATGGACTTGGTTTACTGATGGTTAATCAGAGAGCGGCCGGCGGGAACACCACTTATTTCCTGGGAGAGGTCTCCCGCTTCGGCTGGCGAAATTATTTCCCCATAGTTTACTTTATTAAAGAACCTCTGGCCTGGTGGGGACTGGTATTAGTTGCGATTTTTACAGTGATTGGACAATTAACCAGAGGCGGAGTGGGGACGTTCCACCGCTTGTCTGCCGACTGGCAGACAAGCTCTCGCGATTATTTTTTAAAAAACCATTTTACGGAATTCGCCATGATTTTGTGGATTTTTATTTACTGGTATATTAGCATCAACAGCACGCTCAACATCGGCGTCCGGCATTTATTACCGACCTATCCTTTTGCCATTTTACTGGTCAGTGGACAATTGAGCCGGATTTTGGCGCATCTTAAAAAAACTTCCGCTCGCTCTTTGGTTTTTGTTCCTAGTTTTTTGATTTTTTCCCTGCTGGCTTGGTATGTAGTGGAAAATATAAGAACTTACCCATTTTATCTGACCTACTTCAATCAAACCGTGGGTGGTCCGTCCGGCGGGCATAATTATGTGGTGGATTCCAATTTGGATTGGGGACAGGACTTAAAACGCTTCAGTCAATGGGTGGAGAAAAATAATTTACCCAAAATAGAACTGGATTATTTCGGCTGGGCTGAACCGTCTTACTATCTCGGCAATACTTACGAAAAGTTGTCGTCCCAGAAATATAAAAGCGCGGAGGATTTCCGCGCCCGCAATCAAACCGATGGCTGGCTGGCCGTGTCCGCCACTTTCCTGGAGGGTTCTCAAGGACCGCCTGATCAGTTCAAGCCGGTCAACTATCTCTGGCTAAAATCCTACCAGCCCGTTACCACCATCGGCCACTCCATTTTTATTTATCGGATAAAATAGTTTAACACTTTTCCCTGACGATTAGAAAAATAAATGACTTTATCATTCAGGTGTTTCGTTAAAATTAGTACAAGTTGCTCTCTGTTATTATTTCTCGCCAACCACTCGGTCGCAAAAAAATCACAAAAATCCTCTAGTTGCTCGCCTTTAGTTCGCCAAACATCCACCCATCTCCAATTTCTTTTCTCATAAGCAAAGATATGAGCTAATTCATGAGCCAAAGTAAAAAGATGCTGTTCAAAAGAGTTTTTTGTGTTTAGAAGGATAACCCATTCTCGAGTATCCTTTTCCACATACGCCCCGCCATAAATTACCGAAAGAGGTTTCTTTTGCACCCGATTAATTAACTGTTTTTTAAATTGTTCTTCAACGGTTAGTCCGTCCAAAATCGGTAAGAGCAACCAAACCAAATCGGCCATAGTTTCTAAACCGTACAACTCCAGGACTTTCCATTTCCGTGGCAAATTATCCTCCAAAAATTTAAAGGTTCAAAAAATTAACCCGAATATACCATAAACTTTACTTGTAGTAAACCCTATTGGGAACGGTAAGGTCAATGTACTGCAACTGACTTCTTTTTTCCGAAGTAATTTTTTGAGCCAGAAAAACTTCCAAACTTTTAAACTGTCTCACCAGATCATCTTTGGTACTCAAATAGATCTTCCAGCCTTCGACCGTTTGGATATCCAGGCGAAAATCTTCCTCGGCCGGAACAACGAATTTAAAGACCCCTATTTTAATTTTCTCCAGTCGATCCTTTGTTTCAAAAATTAAATTGACTAGCGCAGGGTCAGCCGCCGGCTGGCCCAAATTCTCAAAACTCCCTTTTTCGTCCATGATATTGACCAACAAGGATCCGCTGGTTTCAGTCACGGCATCAAAAATTGCCCCGGAACGGTCAAAATAAAAACACTGATCGGCTGTTTTGTAACACCAGACTCCGACGGCTTTTTTATAATCCAAAGATATTTCCAAAGCATGAAAATATCTTTTTTTCACTTTAATATTTTCCGCCGCCGGAAATTCCCGGTTTATCATGGCGCTAATTTGGCTGGCATTGGCTAGAAAAATACTATTAAATCTTGGGATGAATAGTTTCTGTTGTGAAAGATAGCTGTCTACCAAGGACCGAATCTCCTGATTTTTTACAAAACCGCTGTTAGAAATATTTATTTCACTGATGTTAAAAAGATTGGAGAAAAAAAGAGCATAAACCGTTCCCCCCGCCAAACCAAAAAATAAAACTAAAAAGAGGAAAACTTTTCTAAAAATTTTCCTCTTTTTTTCTTGTTGATATTTCTCCTGATAGGCTTGGTTAATAGTTTTGACCATTAAGAAATCTCTATTTTCTAGTCATTACTTCCTTAATCCCCAACATGTATTTTTGCAATGGCTTAGGAATTTTTACTGAACCGGATTTGGTCTGATAGTTTTCCATGATGGCCAAGATAATCCGTCCGATGGCAAAAGCCGTACCGTTAACGGTGTGGACCAATTCCATCTGGTTTTCTTTATTCCTAAATCTTACTTTTAACCGGCGGGCTTGAAAGTCGGTGGAGTTGGAAGTGGAGTGGGTTTCCCGATAAGCGTTCTGCGAAGGAAACCACGACTCAATATCATATTGCTTGGCATCGGTCCAAACCATATCACCAGCGCAAATTAGCATGACCCGGTATGGAATTTTCAGTTCCCGCATCATTTCTTCCTGTAGGGCCAAAAACAAATCGTGTTCAGCGCGAGAATTTTCCGGCTTAACGAATGAAAACATCTCCAATTTGTCAAACTGATGCACTCTAAAAAGTCCGCGAGTATCTTTACCATACGAACCGGCTTCCCGCCGGAAGGCGGTAGAAAAAGCAATATGGCGATGGGGCAGATTTTCGGCCGGTAAAATTTCATTCATATGCATCGCCCCCGTAGTATGTTCGGCGCTACCAATCAAATAAAGTTCATCTTTGGGCAAATAATACCTTTCTTCTTCTTGTCCCGGGTCTAATTTGCCCATGGCCCGGAAAGCCTCCGGCTTGATCATCACCGGCGGAACGAGTGGAATAAATGGTTTAACGGTCGTTGATAGTTTGTTTTTCTTAACCACTTTAGCAACAAATTTTTTATCAGCCAGCCGAGCCAAAGTAAAATTAATCAGAGCAAATTCCAACAGGGGAGCTTCGTGTTTTAAATAGCCAAACCGCGTCCCGGAAACCTTAGCCGCTCTTTCGGTATCAATCCAATCCAATTTTTCGCCTAGTTCGATGTACGACAATGGCTCAAAATCAAATTTTGGTTTCCCGCCTTCTTCTCTTAAGATCTTATTTTCTTTTTCATCTTTTCCTATCGGCACCTCTTCAAAGGGAATGTTCGGCAGAGAATACATGGCCGATTCAAAATCCTGATCAATGGTTTTAAATTCTTCTTCCGTAACTTTTATTTTTTCTTTCAGTTTTTTCAGTTCTTCCCGCGCTACGCCGGAGGCTTCGGCGAGGCGAGCCAACTCCGCCGGTTCTTTTGGCCCGCCTTTTGATCTTTTATTTTGTCCCGCTCTGGCCTCGTCCAAATCACCGGTAATTTTCCTCCGGCGTTCATCCAAGACCAAAATTTTATCCACATCGGCTTTAACATGGCGCTTCTCCAGCGCCTCTTTAACTTTTTCCGGATTATTACGAATAAATTTAATGTCTAACATCATCTCGAGAGGCTCCGGTGGACATACTTTTGTTCGACGGCGCTCACAAAAGTGTCCCCACTCCGCCTCTGGCTGATTATTCTTGTTTAGGTTTCATCAAAGGGAACAGGATGATTTCTCTAATTGAATGGGTGTCTGTCAAAAGGGCGGCTAAGCGGTCAATGCCGATACCTACTCCGGCGGCCGGGGGCATGCCATACTCCAGCGCTTCTATAAATTCCTCGTCCAAACGATGGGCTTCTTTATTGCCTTTTTTAGCGATTTTCTCTTGTTCTTCCAGGCGCTCTCTTTGATCCAGCGGGTCATTTAATTCGGAAAATCCGTTCATGATTTCTGTTCCTCCCGCCACCAGTTGGAAACGGGCCACATGTTCCGGATCTTTTTCCATTTTCTTGGACAGCGGAGAAATTTCCACCGGATGATTAATGATAAAAGTCGGCTCAATTATTTTAGGCCGGGCCACTTTTTTGTAAATCTCATCGGCCACATTGCCCTTGGTCATGGTTTTTTCGATTTTTATCTCCAGTTCTTTGGCTTTCTTGATCAAAGTTTCTTCATCGGCTTCGTCATAATTCAGACCGGTGTATTTTTTGAACAAATCATTAAACGAAATTTTCGGATAAGGGCCTTTGAAGTTTATTTGAGAAATTTTACCGGCCACCTGTTCAAGCATTTTTTCTAAAAATGACATCATTTTTTCGTAATCCCAATAAGCCGCGTAAAATTCCAACATGGTAAATTCCGGATTGTGATCCCGGTCCATGCCTTCATTGCGGAAATTTTTGGCAAACTCATAAACTTTCTCAAATCCGCCCACCAAAAGCCGTTTGAGATAAAGCTCCGGAGCAATTCTCAAAAAAAGATTCAGATTAAGAGTATTAAGGTGGGTCTCAAACGGTTGAGCATTGGCTCCGCCGGCCAAAGTTTGCAAAATAGGGGTCTCCACCTCCAGAAAATTATGGCTATCCAAAAAATTCCTTATTTCCTTAACAATTAAAGTGCGGGTGGCAATTTTTTTTCTGACCTCCGGATTAAAAATAAAGTCCAGGTAGCGTTTGCGGTATCTTTCTTCCACATCCTGCAAGCCATGCCATTTTTCCGGCAAAGGCAAGAGGGCTTTGGCCAGTAAACGGTATTTTTCCACTTCCAAAGTCCTTTCCTCTTTTTTTGTTTTCATCAGAAAACCGGAGACCTCCAAGAAATCCCCTATATCAATGGTTTTTAAAAATAGATCGTAATCAAAGTCCCCCACCACATCCTTTTTCAAATAAAGCTGAATCCGCCCGCTGGCGTCTTCCAGGTCCAAAAAACAGGAGGCGCCATGTTCGCGGTAAGCCATTACCCGACCAGCCAAAACCACTCGGTCTTTGTCCGCCGAAAATTTATCAAAATTTTCCAGCGCTTGCCTGACCTCATGAGTGCGCCATGATTTCTCCGGATAAGGATTCACCCCCGCTTTGCGCAGCAGTTCCAGCTTTTCTATTTTTGTCTTGCGGATTTCTTCTAAAGACATGTATTTTCGATTATAGCAATATTTCAGACAAAACAAAATCGGCTATTAAGCCGATAAATAATACTGAGGCTATTTATTAATGATCTCCACTTTTTGTCTGGTAGCCAATTCCTCGATAGTTAGAGAGACCGGGAAAACAATTTGAAAAGTAACTTCTTTGAGAAAAAAGGAGGCTCCGTGGGCATACTCTTCATTAGCCAACCAACCATTTTTAATGTGCACTCTTTTTTCGTTTTGCTCATAAATAACTTCTTCGGCCCAAATATAAATTGTTGGGTCAAGATGTAAGTTGATATCTGCGGTAATTTTTACCAGATACTTTGAATTGGCCAAAGCCACTTTTTTAATATCATATGGTTTAGCCAATCCACATGATTGAAGCAAAAAGACCATAAAAATTAAAGACAGAAAGATGGCAACCTTTTTCACCGCTTTTCTCCTTTTTAAACAACAAAAACCCTTTCAGGTTATAGTACTAAAAACTTCCAACTTTGTCAAATCAAGGGCAACTTGGGAGCTTAGTTAGGGTATGTTGCTTTTGTAGGCACTGCGGGCTGTGGATTGCAGAGCTCCTCGCTGAAGTGGTCAGCAAGATGACATATGGGTACTTCTGGCCTTGGTTAGTGAATTTATTCTTATTCCCTGAAGCGAGGAGCGGGGTCGGTTTCCGAATCCATAGCCCGCAATGAGCGAAGTTTCCTCGCTGGGGAAACGAGTGTCCAGAAAAAGCAATATACCCTAACTAAGCTCAAAACTAGAGCACTTCCAAAATTTTATACTTCACGAACCCCTTAGGAGTACGCACTTCTATTTCGTTTCCTTTGATTTGACCAATAAAAGCTTGCCCAAGAGGTGACTCATTGGAAATAAAACCTTGGACCGGATTGGATTCGGAGGCGCCGACAATGGTAAAGGTATGCTCACCCATCGGGGACTTGGCTTTGACCGTTGAGCCCACTTCCACTATTCCCCCGCTGGGCTTAAAAATCAATTGAGCATGCTTTAAAATACTATCCAATTCTTCGATCCGTCCTTCATTAAAGGCCTGCATTTCTTTGGCCTCGGTAAATTCAGCGTTTTCCGCCAAGTCCCCCAGATCTTTGGCCTCAACTATTTTAGTCGCAATCTCTTTGCGTAAAACATATTTGCGCTCTTCCAGCTCTTTTTTTAGTTTTTCCAGTCCTTCGGGACTGAAGTATTGACCCTGGTTCATATCATTTATGGAAAGAGAATTATATATCAAATAAAATAAAAAATCAAGGGGTAACCTGTGGATAATCAATATTGAGTGTTTTACCAAAATACCAGGCTAAAAAATCGTGGGTTGTTTTAATGGCCAGTCCTTGGGTTTTGCCGATATTCTCAATAGCGATGGCTATGGCAATTTCCGGATTGTCATAAGGAGCATAGGCAATGAAAAGAGAATTAAACCCGGAACCCTTGACACCTGCTTCGGCTGTGCCGGTTTTGGCCGCCACTTCTACTGGTAAATTATTTAGTAATTTAGCCGTACCGGAGACCACCGCCAAACGCATTCCTTCCTTAACCATTTTGAAAGTTTCTTCATCAAACGGTAAGCGACCCAATTCCCGGCTGGAAAATTCCCGCACTTTTTTTCCGTCTTTATCAATAATTTTTTTCACCACAAACGGCTGATAAAAAATGCCGCCATTGGCAATAGCCGAAACGTATGCGCTTAACCACAAAGGAGTGGTCAGTAAATCCCCTTGGCCGATGGAAACATTGTAAGTATCGCCGACAAACCAGGGTTGATCAAATTGTTCTATTTTCCACTCTTCGCTTGGTACAAACCCCGACACTTCTCCGGGTAAATCAATACCCAAAATTTTATCGATCCGGAAAAGGCGAAAATATTTTTCCAAAACAACATATCCCAGCCCTTTAATCTTATTATATCCTCCGCCGACCGAGTAAAAATAGATATCCGAGGACTGGGCGAGAGCGTTTTTTAAATCAACTGTTCCCTGAACTTTCCAATCCCTGTAAGTATAGACAATATCCGGATTATACATATTTTTTATGGTAATAAACCCGGTTAAATCAGTAATGGTCGTTCGCGGATCAATTACTCCTTCTTTTAAACCGGCTAAGGCCAACAACGGCTTGATGGTAGAGCCCGGATTATACCGCCCGGAAATGGCCCGATTAAAAGTGGGCCGGCCGCTGCTTTGAAAATATTTTTTATAAACTTCTTGGCTTAATTCTCCGGTGAGTTGATTATTATCAAATGAAGGCAAACTAACTAAACCCAAAATCTCGCCTGTTTTGGGATTTTGAACCACCGCGGCTCCCGCCTTAATCCCGACCGACCCCGAAACACCGGAAAGAGCATCATAAAGATGTTTCTGGACTCCGGCGTCAATATTTAAAACCAGACTTGAACCGGAACCGGGCTCCTTGACCGAGTAGTGGTTATTAGACCGGTCAAAAAAAACTTGCCCATGCTCTCCCCGCAGATACTTTTCATAACTATCTTCCAGACCATTCCGACCACGCCGGTCGTTTAAACCATAATACCGATCAAGTAAATCTTCCTTATTAACTTTTCCGACATAACCAATGACCGCTGAAACCTTTGGGCCACTGGGATAAAACCGCTCCGCTCCGCTAACAACATAAATCCCGCGCTGGAAACGATTTTGTATTTTTAGCACTTCGGCTTTTTTTAAATTTTTCTTGATCAAAAAGGACTCCTGGATGCTTTTATTTTCCAAGGTCTTGGCGATTTTTTCTGGTGTTTCAATCAAAATACTCCCTAATTCCACGGCCAAGGCATTCAGCTCTTCCTTCTTTTTTGGCAGATCCGCAGAAACGGCAATGAGGTCAAAAACCGGTTTGTTTTCGGCCAAAACGATCCCGTTCCTGTCTAAAATATCTCCGCGCAAGGAAGGAATTTCGTAGGCCGTTGAACGGTTGCCGAAAGCGATTCGGCGGAAACTTTCTCCTTGTAAAATTTGTAAACGAAAAGCCGTAAAAAGAAAAACGCCCAAAACTGATAAGATTAGCGCAAAAGAAAAACGAGGAACCGATTGGCTGATCGGCGCTTCGATTTTTGACGACCCCAGAGAATCGACCAGTGTTTCTTCCGGAGATACCTCGCGACCTTCATAATTAGAAACGCGATACTCTTTTTTCATTAGAAAAAATCTTATGAAGAATTACCGTCATTATAACCCAGATGATTATTTTCATTAATCCGGTAAAATTTAAAACCGGCATAGCGAACTTTTCATAAAAACTTCCAACCGCCGCGTTCAAAAAAAGAAATAAGTAATAAAATCCTGTTAGCCAAAGAACCGCCGGAACCATCCCCCGACCCTCCATTAACATAATCTTTTTTACTAAAAAAATAATCAAACTCATAAAAAGTAAAGACAAAGTTAAGACGCCAAAAAAATTGCCCGACCAAAGATCAAAACCGATTGTTATCGTTAAAATAACGGCCAAATTAACTTTTTGCCCCCGGTTCAAAAAAAATACCGCCAAAACCCAGATAGAAAAAAGATTAACCTCCAACAAAGACGGCCATATAATTGAAAAAAAATACTCTGTTAAAAAAATTCCGACGGAAACTAAAACAAAATAACGATTATTCATAAGATAAAGATTGTTTTTCAAAAGACCTTTAGAACAAAAACCCGGTCAACCAATAAACTCTTAAAGACCGGCTCAATATTGATCTCTTTAAAAATAGCGCCGGGATCCGTTTTGACGGTTCTAATTTTCCCCACCAATAAAGCACTGGGCAAATCATCTAAACCACTGGTAATAACCAAATCACCCACCTTAATTTCCTCCTGATTGGCTATCAATTCCAATGATAACCCGTCTGCCAAAGCCCCCCGGCTTCTTCCCATAATTTCCGCCCTTTCCGCCTGCTCATCTTTAATTTTGACGCTCAAGATCACTCTGGGATCGGTAATCAAATAAACCAGAGCGCTGGTGAGATAAACTTCTTTAATCACTCCGTAAAGCACCTCCCCGTCAAAAATTACCGGCATCCCTACTTTAATCTTCTCGTTGTCGCCAATGTCAATTAAAGATGTTTGGGATTGGCCATTGAACTGCTGATGGAAAACTCTGGCCACCGCTACTTGGAAACTTTTTCTTTTGACGACTCCCAATCCTTTCCTTAAAAAGTTATTTTCTTTTTCTAATTCGGCTATTTTTAAATTGGCTGAAACAAGTTGGCGATTTTCCGCCTGTAAAACCGTATTCTCCCGCAGCAGTTCACCGGTCTTAAACCAGGAAGTCACCCACTGTTTGGTTTGATTTAAAAAAGAATAGCTGATACCCATCGGTTTTTTAAAAACAGACAGTACCGAACTCTTCAAAAACTGATTACTCCAATAGTTATTAAAAAAAATCAACAATAAAACGACCGCCAATCCCGCCATAAACTTTTTCAAAAATTTAACCCGCATAATTGGTTTGGATTGGATGCGAAGGAGAAGTTATAGATAGGCCTCTTTAGAAGTTTCTACCAATACTTCTTTGAGTTTATCGATCTGCTCCAGTACAAACCCACAGCCGCGAGCCACAGAAGTCAAGGGATCATCCACCACTTTTACCGGCAATTTAATTTCGTGGGAAATCAATTCGTCCAATCCCCGCAACAAACTTCCCCCGCCGGAAATAAATACACTGCGACTAAGCAAATCAGCAATCAACTCGGGTGGAGTTTCTTCAATGGTGGATTTAATTTCGGCCAAGATCTGACGGATAGAGCGGGAGATGGCTCGCCTAATTTCTTCGGAGGTCAAGGTAATTTCTTTGGGTAAACCGGTCACCAAATCCCGTCCACGAACTTCCCCGCTTAATTCCTCTTCCAAGGGGTAGGCCGAGCCAAGACGAATTTTTATATTTTCAGCCGTGGCTTCGCCGATCAAAAAATTTCTTTCTTCCCGCAAATAACGGATAATATCCTCATTAAATTTATTGCCGGCAATGCGCAAAGAACGCGAAGCCACCACCCCGCCCATGGAAATAACGGCAATCTCCGTAGAACCGCCGCCGACATCAATAATCACATTAGCCGCCGCATCCTGTACGGGCAAACGGGCGCCAATCGCCGCCGCCATCGGTTCTTCAATTAAGTAAACCTCCCGGGCGCCGGCATTATAAGCGGCATCTTCCACCGCTCTTTTTTCCACTTCGGTTACCCCGGAAGGCACTCCAATCACTACCCGCGGACGAGGCACCAGAGAAAAATTTTCTTTGTGGACCCGATCTATAAAATACTTAAGCATCTGCTCGGTCACCTCAAAATCAGAAACAACGCCATTGACCAATGGTTTAGTAACGACAATATATCCCGGGGTCCGGCCCACCATTTTGCGCGCCTCTTCACCAATAGCTAAAATCGTGCCGGTTTTGTTGTTGATGGCCACAATCGACGGCTCATTAATCACAATGCCTTTGCCACGGACATAAACAAGGGTATTGGCTGTACCCAAATCAATACCGATATCTTTAGAAAAGATGCCAAAAAATTTATTGAACATTACAACTCTGGCAAATCAGCCATACCACCCACTCTCGACCCTCGACTTATCGCTCGGGAGTTTTCGAGTAGGTGTATGGCTGATTTGCTAAAGAATATTAAATATTAGAAAAGCTTCTCAATGTTAGTCAATTTGATGAGTTCCGTTTCCTTATTTTCTCGCCTCTTCAATTCCACGCTTTTTCTTTTGAGGGTCTTGGTGCTAATTACCAAGCGAATCGGCAAACCAAACAAATCGGCATCGGCAAATTTTTCTCCGGCCGTTTTTTCTTCCCGGTCATCATACAGCACTTCCACTCCTTTTTCCAACAGTTTTTTGTAAAGTTGTTCGCCTTTTTCCCATTCGTGGTCCAAAACTATCAAATGAACCTTAAAAGGAGAAATGCTTTCCGGCCAGATAATGCCTTTGTCATCATGATGGACCTCCACTACCGTGCCCATCAGCCGGCTCAAACCGATGCCGTAAGAACCCATCACCACAAAATTTTTCTCTCCTCTCTCACTGACGTATTGTAGATTCAATGCTTCGGTGTATTTTGTGCCCAAAGGGAAAATGTTTCCCACCTCGATAGCTTTTTCTTCTTTGACTTTACCCCCGCACTTCAGACACAACGAATCATCTTTTAGAGAAGATATTTCTTTATTCTCCGCATATCCACACTGGGCACAAACATAGATCGTATCCTCCCCGACCGGGGAGAGAACCTGAAATTCGTTGGTTGTACTGGCGGTAAAAACCCCGCCGGCGGCCAACGTATAGATAGCTTTCAGTCCGCACCGTTCAAAAATTTTATGATAAGCGTCTTTCACTTCATTATAAAAATTCATCATATCGGATTCTGAAGCATGAAAGCTGTATAAATCTTTCATCATGAATTCTCTCCCCCGCAACAGACCGGATTTGGCTCGGGGCTCATCGCGGAATTTGGTCTGAATTTGATAAGCGGAAAAAGGCAGGTCTTTATAGGAGCTGATATATTTAGAAACAATTTCAGTAATAACTTCCTCGTGAGTCCACCCCAAAGTAAAGCGGGCTTCTTTTTCTTTTTTCCCCTTAATTTCAAAAGCTACTTCCACCTCCCAGCGTCCAGTTGCATCCATATAACGCTTATCTACCATAGCAGGCATAAATATTTCCTGTCCGCCAATGGCCTTCATTTCTTCCCTAATGATTTGGGCAATTTTTCCCATCACCCGCCAACCCAAGGGCAAAAAGGTGTAAATCCCGGCGTTATTTTTGTAAATAAAACCCCCGCGCTCTAAAAACTGTGCGTTGGCGCTGGTCTCATCTTTCGGCGTCTGCCTTTCTGTTCTACTAAATAACTTGGAAATCTTCATTGGTTTGGTTTTAAACTTTCCTTCGCCACCACTCACTTTTTTCAAGATGCCCTCGCAGGTAAATAATACTCTATTTCTTCATCAAGCCGACAAAAATTCTGTACCCCTCCAAGAGTCGGACCCAATTTTTATTACCGGCTTGATTTCAGAAATCTTCGTTTATTTGTGTCTGCTCGGTCATATTTGAAAAAAGTAAATGGCGATCTGCGGAAATTTAAGCTTCAAAGCAGAATGAAGACCTTGTTGCCTTCAGAGGCGCTAAGGATGGGGATTGTCCCGATTCTGTTTACAGAATCGTGGATCCTCGATTTCCGCAAGCGGAAATCGGGACACGGTTTGGATGAAGTATAATTATTCTTCTACTTCAGACAAAATCCCCAGACGCCGCGAGCGAGCGGAAACGCTGGTGGAGCGAGCGTCCGAAGGAGGCAATAAGGTCTTCATTCTGCAAAACTCAAAATAACCTACTTATATCTTTAGTTGTTACATAAATCATCAGTAAAATCAAAAGAGCGAAGCCGATGGAATTAACCAGATTTTCTACCCGCCGCGGAATGGGAGAACCCTTAATCTTCTCGATGATAATAAAAAGTAATCTACCCCCATCCAAAGCCGGAAAAGGAATGATATTTAAAACCGCCAGATTGATGGAAATCAAAGCAGTCAGCTGTAGTAAATAAGCAAAACCGATTCTGGCCGCCTGGCCGGTAAATTTAGCAATGCCGATCGGACCGGAAATATCCGCCCCCGGCGAACCGGTCGTGAAAATCTTGCCGATAATGCTTCCGTAGCCATAAACCGTATTGATGAACAAAATCCCCGTTTGTTCCGCTCCCTTATAAATCGCCTGATACCAAGGATATTTAATCACTCCCGTCGCCGCCAAAGAAATACCCAGCGCCCCCTCGCCGGGAGGCGGACTAACTCTTGGGGTAATTTGTTTTTCTAAAATTTCTCCTCCTCGCTTAATTTGCACCAGAATATTTTTCCCCCTATTTTGGTTTATATATTCCTGGAATTCAGCGACATTTCCAAAACCAATAATCTCATCCAATGTCTCCAGTTTGGCTTCGTCCGCCGGAGTATTGGGAACAATCTGTATGATTTGAATACGGCGATCGCGAATCAGTGGGTTTTGATCAGTTTCCACAACAGCCGTTCTTAAACCCATCACATTCCCAACCGTCAAAAGAAAATAAGCCAGAATGACATTCATCACCACTCCGGCTACAATGACCTTGGCTCTGGTCCCTGGTTTTTTGGAAGCAAAACTGCGCGGACTATCCGCCTCCTCCTTGCCCTCCGTAGCTTTATGCGAAGGAGGGTCGCCACTTTCTCCATAAATTTTTACAAATCCGCCAAAGGGAATCCAGTTAATTGAGTAGATCGTTTCCCCTTTTTTAATACCAAAAAGACGGGGCGGAAATCCGAACCCAAACTCCTCCACCTTCATCCCCGCTCTTTTGGCCGTAATAAAGTGGCCGAGTTCATGCACCAACACCAAAATTCCGATAATAATTATAAAAATTATCGCTGTGATCATATTTAGATAGATTTCAACCTTACCAAAAATTTGTAGTTAACTCAAATTAGACACATGTAAGGGCCGCCCTCGCCTAGACGAGGGCGGCCCTTACAATGAAAAACGCCCCGGTGCGTCACGCGCCGGGGCGTCTCGTTTTTGTTTAGAAAACGAGATTTTCTGTACTTATGCGATCCCCGCCAAACGACGACCTTGGTAGAGTTGGCAGATATTTCTTGTAGAAGTCGAGGAGATCGTCCTCGATTCCTAAGATGCGGTCGATTTTCCGCTCGACGGCCTTGGCATTCGGCGCCCGTTCCTGGCGTACCGTCTCGACAACCTGGGGGACAATTTCCTTCCATTCAAAGAGCGGGCTCTTAAACACCACAATCTTGTACCGGTAGATTGAAACATGGTCTACGCCTTTAATTTTGCCAAGGTTATTGGCAAAATCAGATCCCCTCTGAAACTCCGAGGAGTCAATGGCTTTTTTGGTCAACTCCATATTCATATGGACGTAGGCCACCTCGTCTGTAGGACTCCCCTCGAAAAAGTACACCAACTCTTTCCGGGTGGTGTCCGGCTGGATGGCTAGAATTTCTTCATTCGCAGATTGGGGGCTATTTGCGTTCCAATTGCCAAAGCCGGGGAGCCGGCTCGAGGACTGGGCCGGTGGAACTTCCCGTTGACAACCAGCCAACAAAACCGCGCAAAGCATCGAAAGAACAAAAAAGTTTTTCAAGATTCATCTCCTTTTTCTGACTTTTCACTAGCCCATAGACAGCTAGTGTCTAATATACATTATAGCCCCATATCTTAATGGTGTCAAGGTATCGTGGCATGCTCCCCATTACATCATCAGTTCTTCTTCTTTTTTCTTTTGAATTTCCTCGATTTTTTTGTTGTATTCGTCCACTAATTTCTGGAGGTCGTTCTTGGCTTTGAACTTTTCGTTTTCGCTGACAGTATGGTTTTTTTCCTTTTCCTGCACATCATCCCAGATTTCTCCGCGGATTCGCCGCACAGCAATATGGGCGTCTTCCGCTTTTTGACCAAGCAATTTAATAAATTCTTTACGGCGCTCTTCAGTCAAAGCCGGCATCACCAAACGAACCCCCTGGCCGTCAGAAATTGGATTAAGACCCAAATTACTTTCTTTGATGGCTTTAATGATAGAATCATTAGCACTCTTATCCCATGGCTGAATTAAAATTGTCTTCGGTTCGGGAATAGAAATAGTAGCCAGTTCTTTAATCTGATATTTACCGCCATAATGCTCTACTGAAATTTCATCCACCAAAGAAGAAGTGGCCCTTCCGGTGCGAATTGAACCGGCCTCTCCTTTGAAGTGCTCAATGACTTTATCAAATTCTTTTTTGTGGCTATTTAAGTCCATTTTTGTTTTGGTGATAGCGAATATTACTTTTGAAGGCACTGTAAGCTGTGGGTTGCTCGCGAGCCTCTTTTGCAGTCTATTCAGCAGAATTATGCGGAAAAAGAGGCGAGCTGGACAGAAAAGTCTGCTTTTCTGAATCCACAGCTTACAATGAGCGAACTTTTTCGCAGGAAAAAAGTGAGCGTCCGGAAAAAGTAATATTCGCTATCACCAATCATAAGTTAATCAATAAATTTTCCAAGGCCAACCTCTGGTTAAATTGGGGTTGGGATAAGATTTGCCTGGTTTCCAGAATATTCCTTAAAACCTTAGCGCGGTTTATTTTTAAATTTTTTGAAAAATCAGAGCGCAGGTAGAACATCCAATAAAGCAATAACTCTACCGCTTGTTCCGAACCATTATCTCCAGTTAGAACTTTTTCGGCAAATTTCATCCGGTCATTGAGGCCTAGCCTCAATAGTTGGTTAAAACACTCTAAATTTTTCTTGATGTCTTTAAAAGCGTCTTTTTCTTTCAGCCGGTAGGCCAGCCCCAAACGGCCATTGGAAAAATCGGTTAAAAATTCCGCCTGGACTCCGCTTAGCCCCAATTTACTTAAATATTTCAAAAGCTCGGTCCGTGGGTGAGGAGCGAATTTAATTTCCACGCAACGAGAATAAATAGTCGGGAGAAGGGCCTGCGGGTTGGCGCTAACCAGAATAATCAAAGAATGCGCTGGTGGTTCTTCCAAGACCTTCAGTATGGCGCTGGCCGCTTCTACTCCCATTTTATGCGCATTATCGATAATGGCAATTTTATAACGCCCCGCATACGGCTTTAAACTCAAAAAACTTTTAAGTTTACGAATTTCGTCTATACCAACCTGGTTTTCTAGTAACAACAGGTTGGGAATAAAATTATCCAGAGGCCAAGTGGAAACAGTAGGCAAATCAGCCATACACCTACTCGAAAACTCCCGAGCGACCAGTCGAGGGTCGAGAGTGGGTGGTATAGCTGATTTGCCCCTAGAAACCTCCCACAACAAATACTGTGTTAATTCCAGCGCAAAAGTTCTTTTGCCGATCATCTCCTGTCCGCTGAAAAGATAAGCATGCTCCAAAGAATCTTGCTCTATCGCCTTTTTCCCGATTTCATCATCCTCTATTTTTTTTAAAATCGGGATGTTTGAAATCGAGGATCCTCGATTTTGTAATTCCGACTCGGTCGGAAACAAAATCGGGACAAAGTATTTCTTAATATTTTCAAATCCAAAAGTTTGCCAAAGCATGGATAAAGTATAGCAAAACTTCTATTTTCCGCAACAAAAAAGAGCTGGTCAGGCTCTTGGTTTCCTTTATTTTAAATTGCGACCGATTTAGGTTATATCATCTGGTTCCTGATTAGACGCTGGTAGGGTTCGCAGTTCAGAGCAAGCTCTTCGTGCGTTCCCTGACCGACTACCGAACCCTTTTCGAACACGATCACCTTGTCTACTCGACGGATCGTGCTGAACCGATGAGCGATGATGATGGTTGTCCTTCCTTGCGATGCCTTCTTGATGGACTCTCGGATCAGCGCTTCATTCTCCGAGTCCAGATTGCTCGTGGCCTCGTCGAAGATCAGGATGTCCGGGTCCTTGATGAGCGCTCGGGCAATCCCCACTCGCTGCTTCTCGCCTCCAGACAGCTTGATCCCGCGTTCCCCGATGATTGTATCGTATCCTTTCTCCAGCCTCGGGAAGAAGCGGTTGATGCATGACATCTCGGCAATCCGATCCATGTCCGCATCGGTGATGGAAGCTCCGCGTCCGTTCAGCCCATAAGTGATGTTGTAGCGGAGCGTGTGGTCGAACAGCGAGACTTCCTGATCCACGATCCCGATGGATTCGCGGAAATGCTTCAGGTCGAGAACTCGCAGATCGTTGCCATCAACGACGATCTGGCCTTCTTCGGGGTCTTGAGCTCGAAGCAGAGCATGGACAATAGTCGTCTTGCCTGCGCCGGACTCTCCGACGAATGCCACTGTCTGACCTGGCTCGATAGTGAAACTGACATTCTTCAGCGCGAGATGAACTTCCCGAAGGATCGAAGGAGTCGTTTCCTTCTCCTCTTCGCCGTCAGGATCATCGCGCCGTTTGTAGCGGAGCGTGACGTTCTTGAACTCGATCCTGCCCTTGAACTTGTCCGGACGAACCGGATTGGGCAGAACCGTCACGTCGGGCTCGATGGCGAGCATGTCGAAGTATTTTTGTACCGACGTGTAGAGCTGGATGATCTGCCGATGCAGGTTGCCGACGTTGGAGACTTGCCCCAGCGCCTGGCCTGCCCACGACAGGAACATCACGAGCTGCCCGACCGTGTAATCGCCTCTGTAAACCAGGTAGACCCCAGTCGCCAGAATTGAGAACCGTACCAGACCGACAATCATATTCCGCGTTGCCGCGAAACGATTGAAACGGGTTGCAATATCTCGGCCGAAGTCAGCGACCTCGCCGAAACTCTCATCGCATTCCCGAACCGCTCTCTGCTCTTGTCCGTTCGACAGCACCAACTCGACGTTCCGAAGCACTTCTCCTTGAAACTTAGAGTTCTTGTTCTGCATGTCCTCTAGTTTCTTGTAGTCGCTACGGAAACGCGTGTTGGTGAAAATGATGAACGATGTATAGACGACGACACCGATGAGCGCCACCGAACCGAGCACCTTGCTGAAGTACAGGAGCACCCCGATCAAGAAGAAGACCTCTACGATCGTGGGGAGCACCTGATACAGCGATTGCATCGCCAGTGTTGTCAGCGAATGCTGGCCGCGACTGATGATGCTCTGCTTGATGCCGGAGTTTTCGCTGATGTGCTGCCCGATGGAAAATCCGAGCATGCGTTCCATGGTCGTACGGCTCACATGCCGCGGAACCGAGAAATCAATGTTCTTGATTTCGTACAGTTCTCGCAGATAGCTCACCACTACGATATGGAGCACCGACATCGCGAGCGTTGCCAGCACGAGCAGGTAGATTTGATCGAGCGGCCTCTTGTTGATGAGGTTGTCGATCACTTTTCCCTGCAGGTACGGCGCGGCGAGGTTGATCGCCTGGGAGAGCGCGATGAATGCGAACACTCCCAGCATGGCCCAACGGTAGGGCCGGTAAACCTCGATAAGTCTTTTCAGAAACTGCTTCATTCCGGACCTCCTTTTTGGTCTATTTGGTATATGTTATATGTTGGAAAAGGACAGATTCTACTTTCTATTATTATACACTAAAAGTAGCACAGAGTCAAACTAGTTAATTTAGCAGGGAATTAGCGATTTTGTCGGCGGCGTCAAGATTGGCCCCATACGAGCTAGGGTCACGCTGTGGGCCCTCGCGATCTCGTACGGGGTAAACAAAACCTTTTATTTTCTGACCAAGTTCCGCCCGGTTTTGGTAAGCGTTTTCAATTTGATTGATAAAAACGCTGGGAACAAGATTATCTTCCTCAATAATTATTCCGCCAAATTTGGAAAATTCAACGGCGTTGTAATACTGGTGATTGGCGGCCGATCTTTTGATGGGAATAACAACGGCCGGTTTGCCCAGAGCGGAAATTTCCGAAAGAAGGTTGGCGCCGGAACGGGAGACAACCACATCAGCGGCGGCATAAGCCAAAGACAAATTAGTTGAGTCCAAAAATGGATAAACCCGATAGCGACTTGGAAACGGGGTTTCCGACTTGGAAACCCCGTTTCCAAGTTCAAGTTCAACGGATTTTTGCACGGCGGAATAGTTTAGATCTCCTGTTTGGTGAATGATTTGAAACTTCTCGGTCAATTTGAGAGCTGATTGAACGACGATATCGTTAATTTTCTGCGCCCCCTGACTACCGCCTAAAACTAAAACGGTTGGCAGTTGATTGGATAATTGAAAAAAAGACAGAGCTTGATTGCGGTCCCCGTTTAAAATTTCATTACGGATCGGATTGCCGGTTAGCTCTGTTTTATCGGGCCGGAAATACTGCCGAGCCATTTCAAAAGAAATGAAAACTTTTTTGGCCAAACGACCCAGCCAACGGTTGGCCGCTCCGGGGATGGCATCAGAATCGTGGACATAAAGAGGAATAAAGAAAAATTTAGCGGCCATAGCCGGCGGAACCGAGGCATATCCTCCCTTGGTAAAAACCGCATCGGGCATCAGCCAAAAAAGATACCAAAAAGATTGAACTAGGCCGATGAGCATTTTTGGCAGATCGGTCAAATTGGCCAAACTGAAATACCGGCGCATTTTGCCGGTCATAAATTTTTTATATGGCAGACCGCTTTGCCTGGCCGCTTCTTCAAAAAACTTTCCTTCTCCCAGCAAAGTCAATTTTAACCCCCGCCCCTGTTGAGTGGCCAGTTTCTGCAAAGATTCGGCCACGGCCATCAAAGGAAAAACATGTCCCCCGCTCCCTCCTCCGACCAGTAAGATTCTTTTAGTCACAATTTAAATCTCAAGAAGTGTTTTTTTTGTTACCTCACTCCATCAATCTTAAATGGAGTAGGGTTTTTGCGTTTTTCTAAGATAATTTGCAGACGCTTTTCCCGTTTAATTTGGGCCAAGGTTTTGGCATCTTTATATAAAGGAATGAGAACAAGAGTAGCCACATAACCTAAAGAAGACAAAAGAATTAACACCACGCTAAAACCGAATTTTTCCGCCAAAATTGAACCTAGATAAGCGCTGATGCCGACGGAGATGCCAATGGCCACATCCTCCAAAGACCACTCATATCCTGTTTTCCCTTTATCAATATGGTCGGTGAATAAAATCCGCCAAGCCGGTACGGCCATAGAGTTACCTATCCCATAGATAAGTTGAATAAGATATAAGTGCCAGGGCGCTTTGATCAATAGGTAAAAAAGCGGAATGGAGGCGATAAGAAAAGAACCAAACAGAGAAAAATAGAATTCGTCCCGTTCTCCATCTGTTTTGTCCATAAAGCGGGACAATGGCACAGTGGTGAGAGTGCGGGATATCCAATAGAAAGCCGTGGATAAACCAATGACCTTCAAAGAACTGCCAGGCACATTTTTTAAAATAAAAATAGCGAAAATCGGGCCCAGCAAACCAAAAGCAAAATTAAAAATAAAATCAGAAATAACTAAACGCTTAATAACGCGGTTAACCATGAGGAAAAAGTCCCAGTTTTAAGGTTGTGGTATTGGCAACGGCACTCTGGCAAAACCAAATCCGGAAGTATTGTCTTCTCCCGGCAAGTCAATATCAAACACGATTTTATGCAAAAATTCTCTGACCGCTTGAGCCGGATCGGGTTCTAAAGAAAAATCAGACCAAAGTTTAGCCACTAAACCGGCCACAAAAGGAGAAGCCATGGAAGTACCGGACAACACCGCATATCCGCCGTTATTCCAAGTGGATTCAATATTGACCCCCGGCGCGGCCAGTTCCATATCTTTTTCTTCAATCACCAGCGGGACGGTCTGACTGTTTATTCCGCGAGAGCTCCAATCGGCTATTTTAAAGTTAGAATCAAAAGCGCCTATGGCCACCACATTGCTTTTAGCTGCCGGATAATCAATACTTTCCGGATAAGGTCCGTCATTGCCGGCCGCGGCCACCACCAGTACGCCCTTGGAAACGGCATAATTTACCGCTTCGTCTATCAAGACAGAGGGACGGTCAGACCCTAAACTTAAATTAATAATATTTGCTCCATCGTCAGCGGCATTTTTAATGGCCGCCGCCACATCATCAGCATAACAAGTTCCGTTAAGAGAACAGGCCTTTAAAGCATATAAAACAGCAGCTGGAGCTACCCCATAAATTCCCAACCCGTCCGCCCCGCCATCGGCCAAAATAACTCCGGCCACATGGGTGCCATGGCCGTTTTTGTCTTCGCATTTGCCGTTAACGACTGGAAAACGCAAATTAGTAAAGTCCTTGCATTTTGAAATACGGGCCTTCAGATCCGGATGACCGACAGTTACACCCGTATCTACTATAGCCACTTTTACTCCGTCTCCTCCGGAAGTTTTAGCAATATTGACATCATTATAAATACTTTCTATCCCCCAGGGGGTCTGGTCGCTAGGCAACAGACGGGTTTTAACCATACCCTTGACCGCTTTCACTTCCTTGACTTCTTGTTCCGGCAAAACCTGCAGAATTCCCACCGGCTCAATACTCACTCCCAAAATTTTACCAAAACGAAACTGCCAATCATTGAGATCAGCCGTAAAACCATCTTTAAAATCATGCCTGGCGTTGAAAGTTTTCTTCCAAAACTGACTGTTGGATTTTACTAAATAACGAGTGCCGTCAGCGGCAAAAACCGTAAAAGGCGCTAAAAGTAAAGCAAAAAGCCCTATAAAATAAAGTTTTCTTAATTTCTTCATCTATGCTCAAAAGTATAGCACAATCAGAGATAAACTTCCAAAACTTATCCACAACGCCTATCTCCCTAATCTTTGCCGTTAGACAGCAGATCATCAAACCCGTCGCGGATCCGGTCCGTCCATTCTTTGAGTTTTTCTTGAATGGTCAAATAACTGACAAAGTATTTTTTAAGCAAAATTTTTAAAATATAAATCAAAATGATCGCCGCGGCCAAAAAAAGCATCAAGAGAGTAAAACTTTTCAGAACATTAAAAATTAATTTAAAACTTTGACCAAAAAAATAGCCCACCAAGGTGGTCATAAAAACCCAACCAGCCGAACCATAAAAATTATATTTGGAAAACTTTTTCAAGTTGTACTTCAGCGACCCGCACAAAATCATGGTGGCGATTTCCAGAGAAAAAGTGAACTTGGCAAACATAATCGTTCTTCCGCTATATCTTTTGAAATAGTCCTCAATTTTATTTATCACCTGGTGACTGATCTTGTTTTTATGTCCCCATTTATCCAACGCTTTGGCTCCTCCCAAATAGCCAACCAGATACCAGCCGTAACCATTTAGGGTATGCGCTATGACCAGTAAAGGAATCAGTAAATGTAATTTAACCTGCCCGGTCGAAGCGATGAATCCCCCCAAAACCAGCGTGTTCATTCCCTCGATCAACCCTCCCAAAAATAAAAACCGGTAGGTGTGGTCAATTAAAACCGGCGCGTGGTTTTGAATGAAAATTAGCAGATTTTCCATAATTCGATTAAAAAACATGAGAGGCTACGGTGGACATACTTTTTGTCTCGGCGGTGCTCGCAAAAAGTGTCCCCACTCCGCCTCTGGTTGATTGTACTATTTATACGGATTTTTGGAAAAAGAAGACATTAGTCCCAAGGTCAGCCAAAAAATAAGCTGACCCTGCTGAAGAGTCCAAAGAAAATGATCAAATAACCCCATCATCAAAATAGATGTAAAAACAATAAAAAAAGAAAAGTGGTAAAGTTCTTGAAATTTGGTTCTTCGCCAATATTCAACAATTAAAACAGCCAGCCAGCCGAGAAAAGCCGAGAACAATTCGCTCCACTAGCCACCCACGCTCTCAACTTGCACTTGTTGGAAAGGTCTCGAAAAGGCATGCCCGTTCGATACAACCAATCTAGTATAAGAGTAGCAAATTTTTTGAAGAAAGTGTCAAAGAGTTTAAGAAACCAAGTTTCCCGTTGCAAAATTTTTAAGAACTTAAGATTTTAACTTGCGAAAGGAGAAGACAAACTCATACTCTGCATGCCACCTGCCGCCCGGACGCGCCCAATTGTCGCTCAACCACAGACCGTCCTCGCTGCGTCCCAAGTCGAAGATATCCGGGTAGCCGACACGGTCAGTAATTTGTTTCATGGCAATCCAAAGCCATTCTCCTAAGGGTTGGTCCAAATATTGAATCCTTAGGTGTGGACCGACTTCGGCTGGACAAAGTTCTAAACCCAATTTTTTTGCTTTACTATAAATTTCATCAGTAGTGGCTCCGTTTTTAAATCCTAGATCTCTTACTTTCAAACAGACTAGGTCAATTTGTTCCGGATTTTTAAGAGTAGTAAATTCTTTACTGTTAAGCGTATCTGTGGAATAGTTAGTGAGGTTAATTTTCTTTTCTTTCAGCTCCTTCTGCAATTCTTTGGATGTTTGCCCACCGATAACCGCCTCAAATTTTCTTATTTTGCCTTCCGGAAAAGAAGTGAAGACCTGTTCAATCCCATGTTGCTGGATAGCATCAAAAATTCCCGGCTCAAGCGGTCCCAAATAGGCCTTAGTGCTTTCAGTGATTTCCGATGCGGTGTGCGCCACTTGTTCTTTAGAACAATCCAGGACAACAAACATGTCTTCTTCCGGGTTTCTTTTCGCTCTTAATTCAGCAATTCTAGGATCTGTTTGATAACCAAAACCTTCAATGGAAGAATTGATTTCGTAAAGAAAAGTTAAGTCATCTTTATTTAGTTGTTGGCCCGTTTTTGCTTTCTTTTCTACCAAGGTTAAATATTTCATGTCCGCCGATATTTTGCGATATCTTTCCGCTCCGGGCAGTTCCTTCATCTTCGCTCCGGCAATATCAACCATTTTTCCCTCAAGATTCTGTACATTGTCAGCCACTCCGCGGACTTCCGCAATACTGTCTTCCTGCATTCTAATGGCAATGCGAGGGATGGCTGGCTTACCTTGTTTGTCATAAGTGTAATAAACATAAAAATCTCCGCCCTTGAGTTGTGTTTCGGCCGTGGCGAAACCCTTAGTGCACCAAGCCGTGCCTTTGTTTTGGAGAGATGCCCATAGAGCAGTGGGGTCGGTTCCTTTTTGATATTTTACCCATTTACCTTTAACTTCTTCTCTCATTTCCGGAGTAATCTCTCCCGCTTGCTTGATTCCTTCGACATATTGTTTAGCAAAAGAGAGTTTGGCAAAGTTCGCAGCTTTTTCTTTGGTGACAAGTTGATCTTTGGGCGTACCCGCTGTTTCTTGCGCATTTCTTAAGCGCTCAAGAGTGGCAGAATCTTTAGAAGATTCAATGATATCTTGGACATAAGCTAAAGCACCACGATCTATTTCAGGGAAAAGACGAATAGTTCCTTCGGAACGCTTGGTGAATTCTCCCTTATCTTTGTCATAATCACCCAAATCAAGGATATTGCGGAAAACATAATACCTAAACCAAACAGGATATGGTTCGTTGGCATCGGAAAGATATAAAATCCAGTTATCTAGGGATTTTTCCAAATCTTCAACAGCGATTTCTCCTCTTTGGGCCAGTTCCTGCTCTCCATAATGAACATCAATGCCAAGTTCTCTGGCCGCACGCTCTTCCACTCTAGCCGCTCCCTCGGCCATTTTTTCTTTATGGGAGCGCACATATTTATTCATCACCATTTCCCGCAAGAGCATCAGACCGCGAGGACGCGATTCGTCTCCTAACATTTTTCTTTTTTGTTCTTTGTCAGGGTCAAGAGCTAAGCGTTCCAGCCGGTCAAGATAATTTTGAATCCGCTTCTCCGGATTTTGAGGCACCTTTTCTCCAGTTCTTTTGGCCGCCGAATCTACTTCCGGAGTATTGTGAAGATTGTATTTTTCTTTGAGAAATTTAGGATTTTCCATACTGGACGATTATACTACTTCTAATGATTTTCCGAAAGCAAAGATTAGTCCCAAGGTCAGCCAAAAAATAAGCTGACCCTGCTGAAGAGTCCAAAGAAAATGATCAAATAACCCCATCATCAAAATAGATGTAAAAACAATAAAAAAAGAAAAGTGGTAAAGTTCTTGAAATTTGGTTCTTCGCCAATATTCAACAATTAAAACAGCCAGCCAGCCGAGAAAAGCGGCCAGTCCCAAAAAACCGGCCTCATTGGCAATCAGAAGGTAAATATTGTGCACCGGCTGATAAAAATAATCCGGATAATTTTTGAACGAAGCTGACATGGCGTTAACATACTGTCCCAGACCGACTCCCAACCATGGTTTCTTTAAGATCATCTCCCCCGCTGTTTTAGCATAAAAAATTCTTTGGCTGACCGCTTGATCTTGAGGAGAAACAAACAGCCGTGATCGCACCTGAGGCCAATGAAAAAAACCAAACAGAACCACCGTCGCCGTAGTTACGACCGTCAGTTGCCGCAGCTTCTTTTTAAAATCCTGCCCAAGATTGTATTTTTTTCTTTTAAACAAAATAGCCAGTAGTCGGATAAACACGCCCGCTACCCATAAACCAATGGCTACTCTGGAAAAAGTAGAAAATAGGCCCCAAAGCAAGATGGGATAAATTATTAATAAAAAATAATCTCGAGTTGATTTTTGGCTACGGTATAAAAATAAAAAATAAAAGGCGAAAATAGCCAGCCAAAGCCAGGCCGCTAAAACATTGGGGTGCGGGGTAGTACCATAAGCCCGCAAAAACTTTTCTCCCTCCGTAGCCACTACGGCCACCCCGCTAAAATTGGTTCTTAAAACTGACTCTCCCAGCCATTTTAAACCCAAGTTGTGCTGAAATAAAGATTGGCCAATCGCGATTATGCTTTGAAAAAATCCGGAGACGATAACGGCTAAAAATGATCCTCTGATGCTAATAGTTCTACCCAGATATGCTTGGACATAAAAATACAGTCCGGCCAATTCTAAAATTTTAATAAAACGATATAAACCAAGCGCCAAATTATCCGCTACAGCCAAAGAAAGGGCGGTGATGCCTAAAAAAACAAGCAAAAATAAATTAGGGGCTCCGGTGAACATACTTTTTGTCTCGGCGGTGCTACAGGGATTCCGCAACGGGCCATCGAAGCCGTTATGGCCATCGTTGCGGAACCTTCCATGCGACGCAAAAAGTGTTCCCCTGCGCCCTCGATAAGTTATTCGTCTTAGTAGCCAAAAAGCAAAAAGGGTTAGAACTAAAATATCCGTACCGTACAAATAAGCGGAGTTCCATTCATTAAAACTCTCCCCCCACATTTTTAAAATAACCCTGATCTGAAAAGGGATGGCAACGATTAAAATATAAAAAACAATGTTTTCCAGTTTGGCTGCCATATTTTCTTACTTG
>CAZOKW010000001.1:69464-77336 GCA_964580765.1 uncultured Candidatus Saccharibacteria bacterium | reverse complement strand
TATGACATATATCTATTCTACCCTAAGTGTTGCGAAGGTATTGAAACATTACGGCCTATTTACAAGTCCAGAAAAAAATGATATACTAATTAAGCAAAATACTTATTCTGCGGAAGAATAGTCGAACTTCTCTAATACTTATATTTGCAAAGTAAACTATTAACAAAGAAACTATGAGTACTGGTACTATTAAGAAAAAAGTCGAAGGCAGGGATTTCGGCTTTATTACTCCTGATGATCAGAAACCTGGTGATAAGGATTTATTCTTTCACAAGGAGTCCCTTGTCGAAGTGACGCTGGATGAAATCAAGGAGGGCGACAAAGTGTCCTACGATGTAGAATCGTCAGAAAAAGGACCGAGAGCGGTCAATGTAAAGCGAGCATAGATCTCGCATATTATAAAAGGACCCATTTGGGTCCTTTTATAATACATGCTATATTGCGGTGGTACGGTAAATTCTGACGGAAGTATAACGGCGCAATCAATTCAAGTCAGACCGGCTACCCCCGTGAATTAACCATTGTGGATAAAGGGCTTTGCGATTTTTATTGTACTTTGGTAATATATTAGTAATAAACAAGTACCATGGTTTATACTAATCTAAAAAGCACGGCAATAAGGTTACGGAAGGAGGGTTTGTCTTATTCGGAGATAAAGACACGAGTTCCGGTCTCAAAATCGACTCTCTCGAACTGGTTTAAGGGTGTCAGATTGTCTATGGTCCAGCGCTTGCGGCTCAAACAAAAAAGAGCGGAGGCGGCCAAGAGAGGTTCGGAAAAAAAAGTTTCCCAAACCCGGCAAACCATCGAAGAAATTCAAAAAAATTCCGGCCAAGACATCGGCAAAATTTCTAAGAGAGAACTGTGGCTGATGGGCGTCATGCTCTACTGGAAAAACCAAAACAAAAATGATTTAAAAAAAGGAGTTAGTTTTACCACCTCTGAACCGGACCTGGCCAGATTATTTTTGCGATGGCTTCGTGAAATCGGCGGTCTAAAAAAAGAGGAGATAGGATTCAATATTTTTATGTCCGGAGATAAAAAAGACGAAGCTATCAGTTATTGGTCTGAAGTAACTAACTTTCCGAGAGAATATTTTTCCCGTATTTATCTTTATAAGAAAAAAGCGGGGAGAAGTATTTTGAGAATTAAAGTAAAAGCCAGTTCCATGTTAGCCAGACAGATTTCCGGATGGATAAATGGTATTAAAAGTTACTAAACCCAACTAACACTTAGCATAGGTTTATTAAGGTTTAGTAATTTCTAACCTCCTGAACCATAAAATGAAAAAAGAATTTATTGTAAATTGTAAGTATGATATAATAGAGAGCATACTCGTATTTTATGATTGAAGAAAACATCAAAAATTTTAATAAGCAATTTTCTTACGAACCGGTTTTGGAAAATGCGGGAAGCTTGGAGAAAAAACCGAAGACCATTCTTTTGGGCATGGGCGGTTCCCACTTGGCGGCGGACTTACTCAACGCTTACGACCCCGGCTTAGGATTGGTTGTTCATTCCAATTATGGCCTGCCTTCGCCAGCCGGCGGATGGCCCAAAGATTCTTTAAGAGATTATTTTGTTATCGCCAGTTCTCACTCGGGAAATACGGAGGAGGTTTTGGATGGGCTTCAGGAGGCCTTGGAGCGAGGTTTGCCGGTGGCGGTTATTTCCACCGGCGGCCGGCTTTTGGAAATAGCTAAAGAAAAAAATTTGCCCTTCATTCAACTTCCGGCGGCTGGTCTTGTTCCACGGATGAGTACGGGCTTTCACCTTCGGGCACTTGCCAAGTTGCTTGGTCACCAAACTGCCTTTGATGAATCCGGCCGGTTGGCCTCACAACTAAACCCGGCGGAGTTTGAAAAAAGCGGCCGAGAGTTGGCGGAAAAAATAAAAGACAGGATACCTTTGATCTATGCTTCCCAAGCCAATTATGCTTTAGCTTTTAATTGGAAAACCGTATTTAACGAAACTGGCAAAGTCCCCGCTTTTTACAATTTGTTTCCGGAATTGAACCATCACGAAATTAACAGTTTTGATTCTAACGATTCCATCAGGCATCTCTCGGAAAAATTCACCTTTTTAATTTTAGCCGATTCGCAAGACCATCCGCGGATACAAAAGAGAATGGAAGTGTTGGTCAAACTTTACCGGGAGCGCAATTTTCCGGTGGAAATAATTCAGCTATCCGGCGAGGGCCGGTTTTACCGGATTTTTTCCTGTCTTATGCTGGCCGATTGGACGGGGTATTATACCGCCCGGCAATACGGATTGGATCCGGAAGCCATTCCGCTGGTGGAAAAATTTAAAAAGTTGATGAGTTAATTTGATTTATGGAGTCCCTAAAGTTTCCAGATGGTTTTTTGTGGGGGAGCGCCACTTCTTCATATCAAGTCGAGGGAGGCATAGAAAATAATGACTGGGCGGCATCGGCGCGTGAAGGAAAAGTTCCTCCAGCCGGACGGGCTACCGACCATTATCATCTTTACGAAAAGGATTTTGATCTGGCCAAATCGCTTGGCCATAATGCCCATCGTTTTTCTATTGAGTGGGCGAGGATCGAGCCGGAAGAGGGGCGGTTCAGCGAAGAAGCCATTGAACATTATAGAAAAGTTCTCGAGGCATTGCGGGCCAGGGGAATGGAACCGTTTGTGACCCTGCATCATTGGACTTTGCCTCTTTGGTTTGCAGAAAAAGGCGGCTGGCTTGGCAAAGATGCCCCTAAAATTTTTGCCAGATATTGCGAATATGTCGTCAGCCGGCTAGGAGATATGGCCAAATTTTGGATTACCATCAATGAGCCGGAGGTTTTTATTGCGCACGGGTATTTGAAAGGCAATTGGCCGCCGTTTAAAAAAAGTATTTTCAAATATTTTAAAGCTACCAAGATCTTATTATCCTCTCACTTGGCGTCGTACAATATTATTAAGAAAATAAATTCTGAACTGCGGGTCGGCATAGCTAAAAACAATAGTTATCACTGGTTTTGGAATTTTTACTTTTTAAATAAAATTAAAAATCACCAGGATTTTATCGGTTTGAATTATTATTTTCACCGGAGATTTTTCAAAAACAAGAACAAAGAAATATCTGACATGGGTTGGGAAATTTATCCGGAAGGAATTTGTCATGTCTTGAAGGAATTAAAAAAATATAAAAAGCCGGTCTACATTACCGAGAACGGTTTGGCTGATGCCAAGGATCAAAAAAGAGAAAAATTTATCAAAGAGCATTTACAGTGGGCGCACCGGGCTTTGCAAGAAGGAGTTGATTTGCGCGGATATATGTATTGGTCACTGCTGGATAACTTTGAATGGGCGCATGGCTTTGAACCGCGTTTTGGTTTGGTCGAAGTTAACTATGAGACATTGGAACGCCGTATCCGCCCATCGGCTTGGGAATATGCTAAGATTTGTAAAGCTAATCAACTAGAGGTTGACTGACCAGAGACGCAGGGGAACACTTTTTGCGAGCACCGCCGAGACAAAAAGTATGTTCACCGGAGCCTCTCGCAATAATCTATGTCTTGGATCTATTTAGCATTATTTGCTCAATTTATTAACGCCGCCGTCTTCCTTCTGGACAAATTTTTGCTTACTTCCAAAAGTATCGCTCGTCCCCTGGCTTATGTTTTTTATGTCAGCATGCTTTCGGGGGTGGCGGTTTTAATTTTGCCTTTCGGGGCGGTCTCTTGGCCTACCGTACAGGTAATTTGGCTGTCTTTGGCAACGGGCGGTGCTTTTACTGTTTCCCTATATTTTCTTTACAGCGCTCTTTTTTCGGCCGATGCTTCCGATGTGGCTCCGGCCGTGGGGGCGGTTTCCGCTTTGGCTTCCTTGTTTTTCAGTTTTTGGTTTTTGGGCAACATCTTAACCGGAAGTTTTTTGCTCGGTTTTGTTTTACTGGTCGCCGGAACGGCGCTGATGTCATATTTCCGGTTTAACCGCCGCACCACCGGACATGTTTTACTGGCCGGCGTGTTTTTTGCTCTGTCGGTGGTGACAGTGAAGATGCTTTTCGATGTGACTTCATTTTGGAACGGATTTTTCTGGTCGCGCTTAGGTAATTTGGTCGTCGCCCTGTCTCTGCTTTTTTGGCCGGCCAACCGCCGAATTTTCTTGCATAATGTCCTGGCTTCTTCCCACAAAACAAAATTTCTTGTTCTGGCAAGTAAATTTTTGGCCGGAATAGCTTTTTTACTGATTTTAATTTCGATCAAATTGGGCAATGTGGCGCTGGTTAATGCCATTGCCGGCGCGCAGTTTGTGTTTCTTTTGCTTTTTGCCTTAATTTTTACCAAAAAGTTTCCCAAATATTTTTATGAAACGGTGCATCACCATGTGGCCATCATCCAAAAAGTGGCCGCCACTTTTCTGATCGTGGCCGGATATTTTTTACTTTTTATTTAAATGTCTAAATTAAAAAAGTTTCTTATCACAATCGGTATAGTTGCGGTGGCTCTTTTTTTCCTTTCCATTCGGGACATTCCCGAAGAAATTACTTATGGAGTTTCTTTCAGCAAATTCCACACTGACGAACTGAAACTGGACTGGAAAGAGACCTATCTGGCTTTGCTTAACGACTTGGGAGTGAAACATTTCCGTTTTTCGGCGCATTGGCCGAACACCGAACCGCAGGAGGGGAAATATAATTTTACGGAGCTGGATTTTCAGATGGCCGAGGCGCAAAAACAGGGGGCCGATGTAATTTTGGCGGTGGGCCGGCGTTTGCCCGGCTGGCCGGAATGCCATGAGCCGGAGTGGGTGAAGGAACTGCCCGTGACCGAGCGGCGGGAAAAGCTTTTGAAAACAATCGAGGTGATCGTCAATCGCTACAAGAGTAACCCCGCTCTAAAATATTGGCAGGTGGAAAATGAGCCGTTTTTCAGTTTCTTCAGCCGGTCCAATTGTATGCAGTTAAATAAGGAATTTTTAGAAAAGGAAATTGCTTTGGTCAAAAAACTTGATCCGTCCCGGCCGGTGATACTTACTTCCAGCGGGGAATTCAACCTTTGGTTTCAGGCCTACAAACGGGCGGATGTTTTCGGTTCCAGTTTATATCTTTATGTCTGGTGGAAAAACGGGCCGATACGTTATCCCATCACGCCCGGATTCTTTCGGATCAAACAAAACCTGGTGGAATTGTTGTATGGCAAAAAGCCCAAAATTTTAATTGAACTTTCTACCGAACCGTGGCTGTTGCAGCCGATTATTACCGCGCCGATTGAATTGCAGATGCAGAGGATGGGGATAGACAAGTTCAGAGAGATAATAGAGTTTTCAAGTAAAACCGGTTTTGATAAACAATATTTGTGGGGGGCGGAATGGTGGTACTGGCTGAAAAAACAAGGATATCCCGAACATTGGCAGGAAGCTCAAAAACTTTTCAATCAATGAAAAAAATAAGATTAAGTTTGTCGGTTTTCATTTTGCTTAATGTTTTAGCCGTGACGGCGGTTGGTATGTTTTTTGGTTATGCTTTTAATCGGGCTCCGATTTTTAATGATGAAGAGGCGGTGGTTCGCGCAGTTCGGCAGTCCGCTCCGGCGGTGGTCAGTATTGTGGCTACCCAAGATGTTTTGATTTTCCAGCGGAAGCGGGCCGGATTTTTGCAGGACTTTTGCAATGACCCATTCTTTCGTCAGTTTTTTACTCCTTCGGAATGTACAGTTCAACCCACTCCAAGCCCACAAACCCAGCGCCAGCAAGTTGGCGCCGGAACGGGATTTTTGGTCCGCGCGGACGGATTGATCGTTACCAATAAACATGTCGTTGATATCGACAAAGCCGATTTTACTATTTTGACCAACGATGGCGGAAAATATCCGGCCAAGGTCTTGGCTAAAGATCCTCTCCATGATCTGGCTTTGATCAAGATTGAGCCGTCGGCCGGTTCGACAAGCTCACCGCAAGCTGGTGAAAGTTTTCCGGTTTTGCCAGTGGGGGATTCGGATAATTTGCAAATCGGGCAGTCGGTCATCGCTATCGGCAATGCTTTGGGGGAATTCAGCAATACGGTTTCCCGCGGGGTGATTTCCGGATTGTCCCGTTCGATCATGGCCCGGACCGCCACCACTTCGGAAAAACTGGACCAATTGATCCAAACCGATGCGGCCATCAACCCCGGCAATTCCGGCGGTCCACTTTTGAATTTGCGCGGGGAAGTGATTGGAGTGAACACGGCTATTGTCCAGGGGGCGCAAAGCGTCGGCTTTGCTATTCCCATCAATCAAATTAAAAAGTTGTTTGAAGCGGGGGAGATAAAGTAGTACGATTGTCCCCATGAACTTTTTTGAGACATTTTTTTCTTTGGTGCGGCTGTTTTTGAGCACCAAAGATGAATTTCTAAAACAAAAGCTGGAAAAAAAGACCAGAGAATTTTTTCATGTCGCACAATCTGTAGATAATAAATTAGCCATCAAACAAATTGACGACCTCAACGAATTTATTGAAATTTTGCTCTATTTAAAAGCTAGCGACCTCTCCCCTGCCCTTTTGGCCCAAAAAAATCTCTTATGTTTGTATGCTGAAATTTTGGGTTCTGCTCCTGTGGAAGATTTGCCAGAAGAAAAAGAGGTGAATTATATCGAAAAGCCGCCAAATAAAACCAAAAATTTAAAATATAAAAATCTGGAAACGGAAATCCTGCAAATTTTCCAAGATAAGCCGAATGGTTTGTTCTTGCGGGAAATTATTTCTTCCTTGCAGTCCCAATGTTCTCGCCGTACTGTCCAAAGACACTTAAACAAGCTAGTCGCGGCGCGCGCGCTTCTTAAAAGAGGAGACAAAAATTTTGTTAAATACATCTTTCATGGTCATCGTGTACAAGATGACCATGTTGGGGATAAGTAGTTATCCACAGAGTTATCAACAGCTTACACAAGAGAAGGTTGACTTGGTTTTGTGGTTTTGATAAAAAAATTAGTAACGAAGATTGGTTTTTTAAATTCTATCGCGAGAACGGTCTGACTGGTTCGAATATCCCTCCTGAATCAGTTTGATCATCTCGTGGTAGGATTTAAGGAACTGTGCTAAAATTTTTTTATGACTAAACGATGGACCGGAGTGGTTGTCCTAATAATTTTAGCCGGACTCGTCACTTGGGGGCTTTTAAATTTGCCTACTATTATTAATGCCGTGCAAGGGAAATTAACGGCTTGGCAGTATCAACGACAACTGGACGCGCTGGAAAAGCCATATAAGACCGATAAAATCGGCGGCCAAACTCCGGAAGAGACCTTTGATTTGTTTATTTCCGCCTTGAAAAAAGGCGATGTTGATTTGGCCAGTAAATATTTTGTGATTCAGAAGCAGGATGATTGGAAAAAGACACTGGAGGAGTATAAAACGAACAGTTTGTTGGCGAATTTTGTTTTGGAGTTGGAAAATACTAGAAAAGAGTGGAGGAAAAATGATTCAGGTGATTCTGAAATTGTTGAATTTTATTCTACAGTAGTTGTGGATCAGGAGGTTTTAGATTTTAATGGACAAAAAATACCAATTGAACCTGGAAAATATACTAATACTATGAGATTTGAAAAATATCCAACGGGGGTTTGGAAAATTAATCTTTTGTGAATAGAAAATTGGTTTTAATTTTATTGGGGGGAGCGTTAAGCTCCTTTTTTGTTACCCAAAATTTGTTGGCCTATGACCAGCATAATACTCATCCGGCTTTAACTAGCGAGGCAGTGAACTTTTTTAATCTAAACTTCCCAAAGAGTCCCATCAGCGAAAAGGAAAAACAGCTTTTGATTAAAGGGGCGGTGGAAGAAGATATCTTGCCGCGGCCGGTCAATCATTTTTATGACCCGGTCTATCAGCGGGGCTGGGCGGGTTATCGTTCTTCCAAAGTATGGGCCAGAAGTTCGGC
>CAZOKW010000001.1:40238-69364 GCA_964580765.1 uncultured Candidatus Saccharibacteria bacterium | reverse complement strand
GATTTTGTTTTGCATGGGGCGGGGGCGTTGAAGATGTTTTTGGAGCAGGCGGAGGAGTTTAAAAAGGAATACGAAGCACGGCAGGCGTTAAAAAAAGAAAGCAAGAAATCATTTGCCAGTATTTTGGGATTTGGAAGTCAGAATAATGGGATTGCGATGGTTCAGGAGTTTTTGAATGGGACCGAGGTTCGACCTCTTTTAAGATCCGAGGTCGAACCTCTTAAACTTTCGCCAAGCCCCAAGGCCGAACCTCTTTCTGTTACGACTCCCGTGGCCACTTCCATTCCTTCACCAATAATCTCGCCCACTTCTTCTCCTGTTCCTACGCCGTCATTGACCCCTACTCCCACCGTCAAGGTTGAACCTTCGGAAGAAGATTCAAGGTCGGACCTTTTTAAAGATCCAAGATCCGACCTTGAGGTAGAAAAGATAAATATTAACACCGCCGGCAAAGAAGAACTGATGAGTCTTAAAGGAATTGGCGAGGTTAAGTCTGGCGCTATCGTAGAATACCGGGAGACTAGGGGGTTTTTTGAGAAAATTGAGCATATCATGGATGTAAAAGGAATTGGCCTGGTAACTTTTGACGGAATCAAGGATTTTATTACGGTGGGTGACACCTTTAAGGTGGGTGGCGGCGGAGGAGGAGCTCAGACGGCGGGGCCGACTCCGACTCCGACTCTCTCACCTACCCCTTCCCCTACCCCGGAACCGGAGTTAGAATCGGCCTTGAGAAAAGTGGTTATCAACGAAATTGCCTGGATGGGGACGGCCAGTTCCAGCAATGACGAGTGGATTGAATTATATAATACCTCCTCGCAGTCCATGAGTTTAAGCGGTTGGACCTTAAAGGCGCAAGACAATCAGCCCAATATTTCTCTGGCTTCAAAATCCATTGATCCTTTTGGGTTCTATTTACTGGAAAGAACTTCCAACCAGACCGTATCGGATGTCATATCGGATCAAATTTATACCGGCGCTTTGGGCAACGGCGGAGAAATTTTGGAATTGCGGGATGCGGGGGAAAACCTGCAAGATATTGTTTCTAAGTCCGCTTCCGGCGGATGGTACGCGGGGAATAATGGTTCGACCAGTCCTCCGCAGGCCAAATTTTCCATGGAGAGAATTAATCCCCTGACTAGTGGAAGCAATTCAACAAATTGGGGAAATAATAATGGCCTAACCAAAAATGGATTAGATGCCGGAGGCAATGCCGTCAATGGCACCCCCCGCTCCAAGAACAGTATTTTTGTGGGACAAAAACCAAGCAAAATTAGTAATCTAGCCATTTCTTCCGGTAGCGGGCAAAAAGTAAATTTTTCTTGGACCGCGCCATCCGACCAAGATACCTTGTCCACAAATCTGCAATATAATTTTCGCTACGCCACCAAAAGTTTTGATACGACTGGCGATTGGGATACCGCCAAACTGGCTAGCGGTTCTCCGGCGGTGGGCAACTTTGGAAGCGGAGCCAGTTTTTCTTTAGCCATTCCGGACTTCAATAAGACCTATTATTTTGCCGTCAAAACCAAAGATGTGGATAATAATTTTTCTGATCTTTCCAACCAAGTCAGTTTTCTTTTGCCGTCCGCCATCGGCAGTACCAGCTGGGCCATGTCCGGTTTTGACTCCAGCCATACCCTAAAGACAAGTTTTTTGGGTCCGATTAGTGCTTCTTCTTCGGCCAAGTGGTCAATTCAATTTTGGTCTAATCCAGCCTCCAATTTTGGCCAGCCAGTTGTTGCGCCAAATAGCACAGTTTACTTTGGCGTACAAAATGGCACAGCAGCACAACTTTGGGCTGTTGTGCCAAGTGGTAGTGGTGGTAGTGCCAAGTGGGAATACAGTGCGACAAGTGGCGCAAGCATTGGCACACCGGCAGTATTGTCAGATAATTCAGTATTATTTGGCTATACTAGCATCGGCACTGAATTTACAAAGGTTAGTGACACTGGCACTCTTAAGTATGCCAATAACATAGGCAGGGTTTATCCAATTGTGGTGGACAAATATGGCACCAGCTACTTTACCTCCTCTGCCGACAAGTTGGTGGCGGTGGCACTGGATGGCACACAAAAATGGGTGACATATCAAGAGGGCATTACTGGCCTATCACCGGTGGCGCTGGATGACGGTAAAATTTATCTGACCTCCAGATTAAACGGTGTGCCTAATTTTTACGCTTTTGATGCTAAAGACGGCAATTGGCTCTGGTCTAAGACCATGAGTACCGGTTCTTCCACTTGTTGCGGTGTCTCCGATGTTTCTTATGATGCGGTTAACGATTTTCTTTATGCCGGGGCGGACCAGTATATTTTGAAAATTGACCGCAATGGTAATACTTTGGAGCAGATCACGGCTGACCGGCAAGTGGGCTGGGGTTACACTACGACGATGATTTCTCAAGATACTAATAATCTTGTTTTCGGCCTAGATTTTTCCATCAATAATCCGGCTTCCAAATCGGCGGTGTACGCCGTAAATAAAAGCACGAAAGAGGTGGCCTGGAAGTATGGGGTGGATGCTAAAATTAACAAGCAAATTGCCATTGATTCTGGAGGAAACGCTTATTTTTCCACCCAAAACGGCTGGGTTTACAGTTTAAGTCAGACCGGCGGTTTGAACTGGAAGATTGATCTAAGCGGGACCACTTCTGCTTATCCGGTGATTGGGCCGGGAGTTTTGTATATCACTTTGGATAATGCGAGGTTGGTAAAGATTGGGGAGTAAGATTAAGGTCAAATAAACTTATCCACACTTTGCCTATTGTTTGCAAAAAAAGATAAATCTATAATGAGATTAAACATTGCCGATAGAGTTCGGTAGGTGTTTATTAAAGTACATCATTATGATGATGTAAAGATTGACACTATTTAGCAGTTTGTTAGGATGAGGGTGATGGAAAAAAGCCCCTATTCTAGCGGCTTTTATTGGTGATTATGATAAGTTTGTAAGCTGATTAATGCGAGTTAAGAATATATCGAAATATTGATATGTCTAGCGCGTATTGATTAGCTCGCAAGTGCCCCGTCATCCGACCGGGCTAACGGGCTTGGACCTTGAAAAATCAATTGTAGGTTGCCAACGATAGTAATGAAAATTTTGTTAGTTTTGTTTAGGGTCCCTTTAAGTATGTCATTTATGAGCTCCGTCTGAATCAAGTTCAAATTGTTTTACCCTTCCGTAGCTTTATGCGCAGGAGGGTTTGGTCGATGAACTCCAGACCGGCTCAACTAGTTAACGCTTCTCTCTGACTGGGCCACAAGCCAAGTTAAAGAGGAGATCAAATTGTAAATTAATTTATGGATATAATTTTAAACAAACAAGCCAGAAATAGCATCATGAAAACTATTTCTGTCTTAACGGCGATAGCGACCATTTTGTCGCTGTCCGGACTGATGTATTTCTTTGCCAACTATGCTGGCGCCGTCGCCCCCTCGGACTACAGCTTGAAAGAGGGAGACACGGTCAGCGCCACTGGCTCTGACGATCCAGATGTCTATATTGTCAACGATGCGGGTTACAAGAGATTATTCTTGAATCCTGCTATTTTCAGTCTCTACGGACATCTGGGAGGATTTGCTAGCGTGAAAAGTGTGTCTCCGGCCACGAGAGACGCCTTTGTAACTTCCGGACTATTCCGAGTTGATGGAGATGAAAAAGTTTACGGATTAGAAACAACCGGAGAGGATACGGCTGTTCTCCGATGGGTAAACACCACGGGAGCGCAAGCGGTGACTGATGATCCAAACTTCTTCAAGAAGGTCTTCGTCATTAACGCCGCTGAAAAAGCCCTCTACTCTACAGGAACGGACTTTACTTCAGTCAGTCAGGTTCCGGCGTATACCAGAGGCGGTTCAGTCGCGGTGACTCCAACCCCAGTAGCCGGACCAATATCTGTTGCCTTGGCTCCGGGCAATCCAGCCTCCAGAACTATCACCGTAAATGCGACCGGAGTGGAGTTCTTAAGAGTTAACTTTAGCGGTACCGGTACGGTTAATACCATGACCTTAAAGAGACTAGGCGCTGGTGAAACAGATGACTTCGGCAATGTCTATGTCTATGATGGAGCCAAAAGATTGACTTCCGGCAAGTCTTTCTCGTCTTCTTCAGGCGAGCTGACCTTCTTGGTGAATGTAGCCGTCAGCGGCAGTAAAGAGCTCTCCATTGTTTCTGACATGGCCTCTACTAATACGGCCGCTAACATTAACTATCTTCAGTTGCTGGGTGCAACGGCCACCGGAAGCGTTACCGTATCGGGGACACCCCTTAATGGTAATAACTTTACTACGGCCGGTGCTAACTCCGGTACGATTACCGTGGCCAAGTCCGGCTCGTTGTCCGATGTGACCGTCGGTCAAAAGCAAGGATTGCTTTCCGAATTCAAATATACGGCCAGTACCGAAGGTGGAACTGTTAAGCGGATCACCATGATCAATGGCGGTACTCTGAAACCGGTTGACTTAACTAATCTGAAAATAAAAGTGGAAGCAGACGGCAAAGAATGGTCTGGCGTTTCCACTACCGACAGTTATGCGGTCTTTGACTTGGGTGCCGGGCACTTTATCGCCAAGGGCGGTAACTCTATTTTCAAAGTTTATGGAGATGTGATGGGTAAGAAAGATGAAACCGTCATCCTTTACTTTGAAAATGATGCCGATACCTTTGTAGTCGGCGATCAGTATGGCCAAGGTATGGCGGTTACTGATACTGCTTTGGATGCCTCTGGTGATGCCACCACTGTTACTTTGAAAGGTGGAGCATTGACCTTGGTGTTTGATGGCCCCACCGCTACCACCGTTGGGACTACCGTGTCCGATGCTACTTTCTTAAAGTATACTGTCACGGCCGCTTCCAACATTGAAATTAGAAGGACAGAGGTAACCCTTTGTGTGGACACCACCGGCGATGGCACCTTTGATGCCGCCATCGATGAGACCGAATGGGATGAATTAAACGATGTGAAGATTTGGAATGTAGATCTCAACACGGTAGTGATGGGCCCCAGAGACGGTACGGCCTTCACCGATGCTAATGGCGGAGGCAGTTCTGGTAATGCCAATGACTCCGGTAGTTGTCCTGACAGCGCCACCGGAGCGCAGACTCGCTTTACCGACACCGTTGATCTGATGGCCGGCAAAACTTATAACTTCAAGATTACGGCTGATGTGGATACTTCCTTGGGCGGTACTTTGACCGCGTCAGGCAGTATCATCAGAATTGTCTTGGATGACTACAGCGATGACGCCGGGGATGTGGCGGTGGCCAAATACTCTGGCACCAACACCTCGGTAGCCGCGGCGGACATTGTTCCTCGCGCGGATATCGCTGGTCCCAACATTACGGTTAGCGCCTCCTCATTGACCTTGAGTTTGGCGGGCAACCCGGCTGACCAGACCAAGATTAGAGGAACAAAAGATGTGAATATGGTGGGTGTGATCTTTGCGGCCAGCCAAGCTTCGGCTTTGAAAGTAACCACCATTAAAGTAACCGGTTATGCCGCGGAAAGTCCTACCGGAGTTTTGTTTGATGAAGGTGTCGCCACTGATGATGGCGGATCTGATTCGGGCATATCAGTAGCCAATGCCATGGCCACAGTGCAGTTATATGAAGCTGAATCAGGGAGCGTGATTGCCAGTTCCGATAAGGTCTCCAGTAACATTCTAGGAACTTCAGGAACTGGTACGATGACTTTCTCCAACTTAGCTTGGAACATTCCAGCCGGAACTTCTAAGACCATGTTGGTTAGGGTTAACTTGGCTAACAATACCGCGTCCGGAACGGCCGGAGACGGTTATGCCTTTGACATCGCCGGAACAGCCGATGTGACGGCCTTGGATTCTGATTCCAAGACGATCAATGCCGGCAACCAAAAGGTTAATGGTACGGCGGCCGCTCCGACCCAGATCTTGACGGTCAAGAATGGCGGAACTATGACGGCGGCTGTCCATTCCGATACTCCGCAAAAAGCTGGTATTTATTGGGGACAACTCAACGCGCCGGTTTCCAAGTTCCGCTTAACCGCGACGGATGAAGGGCAATACATCGAAAGGTTGACCTTTGCCGCCTCCAACTCTACCGAGGCGACCAACGCCGCCGCCAATGTTGGGATGATCCACTTGACCTATAAGAACAAAGCGGGGAGTACCTTGACGACCAGCCAGTCGTTTGGCAATGCTGCTTCTATAAACTTTGCCTGGTCCTCTGGAGATGCTAACCGGCCTTATGTGCCGCAGGATTCCAGCTTGGATTTGTCGGTCAATGCCGACATGAAGACCAAAGCACAGGGTGCCACCCAGACTGGTGGAACATCTACGATCTACTTCTCCATTGACTTTATGGATAAGTTCGATGGAAGCCATACCAACGGATTCCGAGCAGTTGGTGACGGTTCCGGTACGGTTCTTTCCGGTACGGCTACTGGTATAAACGATGTCACCACCGCCAATGACCAGTATGTTTATCGAGTCTATCCGAAGATCGCCCAACTGTCCTTGTCTTCGCCTTATGATCTCATTGGTAACCCGAATGTCTTCAAATTCACGGTAACGGCTCAAGGTTTGAGTGATTCCACTTTGAGGTTTGACAACGAAGCGGTTGGTTCCGGCTCGATCAAGTTTGAGGTTGTCTCCTCCGGTGCCTACACGGTGGGAGGCGCGACGCAAAGCACCACCTTCACCATTTACGATGAAGGCAGTGTGACTATTGATACCGGCTCGATCACCGCTGGCGATGCCAGAACAGGGACTAACGCTTCCATTACCTTTGACTTTTCCAGCAAGGATGTGGAAATTGCCGGAGGGGGTACGAAGACCTTTACCATTCAGATTGACAATCCAACCACCAACTATCCGAGGAACGGTGGTGCTTCCTCTACGGATGACTACTTCCAAGTAGTGTTGCGTGATGACGAAGCCGGATTGGTCAACTGGGTAGGCAACTACGATCAAACTACAGCGGCTGGAGATACAGCCTCAACTACCGGTACGATCAAGAGCTTGCCGTTGTTTGGTCCGACCTTCAAGTAAAGATAATCTAAACTATCCCGATTTTGATTTATCAAAATCGAGGATCCTCGATTTGTCATCCAGATTTACATCTGGGACAAATCGGGACTGGCAGGAAATGCGATGATTTCCTAAAAGTTAGTTTAATTATCCCAGAGAGCGCGACTCTCTGAACCAAAACCCGCCGAAAGGCGGGTTTTGGTTTGGAAAGAGTTTTTGTTATTATTGGTTATATGGGAAAAAAGAAAACCGACCAGAGGCGCAGGGGAACACTTTTTGCGAGCACCGCCGAGACAAAAAGTATGTTCACCGGAGCCTCAAGATTGATTGGTATTTTATTTTTCATTACGATTTTTGTTTTACCACTTTTTGTTTCTGCCAAGAATTATCCTGATGGCACTCTAATCAGAGCGAAAGGTGATATCAAAGTTTACCTGATTAAAGATAATAAAAAAGAATGGATCAAAAGTTTGGCAGAGTTTAAGGCCAAAAAGTTGAGCTGGAAGAGAGTAAAAATTATTTCTCTCAAAGAATTTGATTCTATCAAAGAAAATGTTTCTGATTCACCTACCCCAACTTCTGCCATTACTCCCTTGCCCTCCATAGCTTTACGCGAAGGAGGGTTGCCAGCGGCTAAGTTAATAAGCTCACCGCAGGCTTCTCCTTCTGTTTTGGCCACCGTGTCTCCGTTAGCTACTCCTCCTATCCCGGCCAAAATAAATTCCAGTTTTCCCGCTCTCGATTATGCCAGAGCTGATTGGCTTATCTCACATATCACCTCTAATTACGGCCGGATCGGCCAGAAAATTGTTTTTAAATATTCCATTAAAGACAAAGATAGCGTTAAGAATTTCCGGCTTTACGAAAAAAAACCGGGCGGACTATACTTTACCAGAGTAGCTGCGTTTAAAGAGATTCCTTCCACCGGTTGTGATGATATAGACATAGACGGGGAGTGGATGATGACGGAAGGGAATCCCTGCGGATACTGGGTGATTCAAAGGATTATACCGCCCGGCGGGCGGGGGACAACGGCTTATTTACCAGCGGTCAACTATTCCGAAGGCGAATATAGTTACTATGTGGCCGGAGTGGATACTAACGGTTTGGAAACCCCACCTTCGCCGGAGACCAAGTTGGTCTTTTTGCCTACTGCTGGTATTTTTAGTCCGGCCGACAATAAACAATCAACTGACCTCTTTCCTACTTTTAAATGGAGTGTTTTTGGATGGCCGGCCGGCTCTATGGCCGACTATCTGATTTTAATTTCCGACGACCAAAATGCCCAAAATCCTTTTTGGGCTAAATCACTAAAGGTATCTGCCTTGTCTGAGCAATCTTTTACTTACGACGGCAACGGGCTTAATCCGGCCAGTAAATATAAAGTTTATATTTATGGCCATTATCGCCAGTCGGAATATGGTCCGGACTACATTTCCATTCCGCCGTCCGTGCCGGAATTCTGGGTTAAAACTCCCGGTTGGAGCTCTTCGGTGTGGAAACTTTTGCGGGCCCTTCTTATTAGCCTCAAGGTCCGACCGTCAGAATAAAGACTTTTACTCTGACTCCCCAAAAAGGTCGGACCTTGGTCAGTTGACCTTGTTTTAGCATCCATATTTTGATAAGATCGCTTTCATGATTAATAAAAATAAAGCATTTATAGTGACTTTATTAGTGGTAGTGGTCGTGGTTTTGGCTACTTATTTGTTAAATATGTTGGCGCCACATGAGGTTGTCAATCAGTCATCGGAGACATCGGAACCATCCGAGACCGTCAGTGCATCGCCAAGCCCGTTACCCACCCCCAGACCATCTATCAGCAAAACTCCGCTTCCTAAGGCGAGCGGGATTTCGCTTTTCGGTGAACAAACGCCGTGGAATTTGCTTTTAGCCGATGCTTCTTGTGAATTAAAAGGCGAAATAAAATTTTTAAATCATAACACTTACGATAACCAGGATGCCCTGTTTACCTATAAAGGAATTGATAGCTCCGGAAGAAATATCTTTTGGACTATTACTCCTCAAGACGGTCTTTCGGTGGGGCCGAACATATTTAATAAGATTCCTCTTCCTGACGGAGAAAGTTTGCTGGGGATTAGTCTGCCGGAGAATCCAAAATACAAAAAATATGAACTGACCGCCCGTATTCAATACGGAAGATTGGTAGATGAAAAGGGCAAATTTGTGACCGCGGGAGGGAATGTTAAGGTTTTTGAAAAGCCATGCCTTGGTAAGACGACCGTCGTTCTTCCATGACCAATAAATCCCAGAACCTTTTTCTGTTTACCTTACTTTTTGTTTTGCTGGCCGTTTTTCTAATCCACAATTTTGACTCTATCGGGCAGGACATCGGCCGACATCTCAAGATTGGCGAGCTTATTTGGCAAACTAAAGAGATTCCCAAAACCAATCTCTTCTCTTTTACCGAACCGGATTTTGCTTTTGCCAACCATCATTGGCTAAGTGAAGTGCTCTTCTTCGGCATTTTCAGTTGGACCGGTTTTACCGGGCTAATTTTGGTGAAAACCACTTTTGTTCTTTTGGCTTTTTGGCTGTTATTTTCTGTTGTCAAAGATCGGGCCAAATTCTGGCCTCTAGCCATCTCTTTTCTGCTCTCTATTTTTATCTTTATTCAGCGGACGGAAGTTCGGCCGGAGTTTTTTAGTTTTGCCATCTTGGCTTTTTTCCTCTGGGCTTTATTTAAAGCCAAAGACACTGCAAGGTCCAACCTTAAAAATCCTCAAGGTTGGACCTTGCAGTGGTTGTGGTTTTTGCCCTTGGCCCAATTGCTCTGGGTTAACCTGCACATCTACTTTTTTATCGGTCCGTTTTTGCTGGGAGCGTTTTTATTAGACCAGTTAATTAAAGGGTCCAACCTTGAATCTCCAAAAAGGTTGGACCTTGGGTGGTTGTTTTTAATTTTTCTTTTAACTTGTGTGGCCACTTTGATTAACCCAAATGGTCTTCAAGGCGCGCTTCTGCCGTTTAATATTTTAAAAGAGTATGGCTACAGTATTGTGGAAAACCAAACGCTGGCTTTTCTGGCTTCTTTTTTTGGATTTACTTGGCCAATTTTTGTTTTTAAGCTCTCGGCGGGTATTTTAATCGGGTCTTTTATTTTGACCATAAAAAAAGCCAGACAGCGGATATTTGAAATTCTCATTTCCGCTTTCTTTATTTATGCCGGCTTTAAGATGCTTCGCAACTTGCCCCTCTATGCTTTGGCTTCTTTTCCGGTCTTGGCAATTTTCCTAACTGATGTTTTTAAATTAAATAAAAACCGACCAGGGGCGCAGGGGGAAGCAGTAGGCAAATCAGCCATACACCTACTCGAAAATTCCCGAGGAGATTCTAGTCGGGCTAAAGCACCGACTGAGAAACTTCTCCTTTCAGCGACAAGTCGAGGGTCGAGAGTGGGTGGTATGGTTGATTTGCCGTTTGGTCGGGTTAGTTTGGTTTTCAAAATACTTTTCTCGGCGTTTCTGATCATCATGATTGGCTCCGTGATCAATGGCTCTTTCTATAAACAAACTCGTTCCGGCAAGGCCTTTGGGTTGGCTGTCCCCAACGGACTGGAGCGGGCCGTGAACTTTGTGAAAGAAAATAAGATTGAAGGACCCATGTTTAACAACTTCGACATCGGCGGTTATTTAATATGGAAGCTGTACCCGAAGGAAAAGGTCTTTGTGGATAATCGTCCCGAGGCCTATTCCGTGGAGTTTTTTAAGGAGATTTACAAGCCGATGCAGGAAGACAAAGAAAAGTGGGCCGAGTTTTCAGAAAAATATGCTATAAATTTTATTTTTTTTGGCCATACGGATGCCACGCCTTGGGGGCAGGCCTTTTTAAAACATATCGTCAAAAGTCCTGATTGGAAAATCGTCTATATCAATGACCAGGCCGTTATTTTAGTAAAAAATAACCAGAAAAATATGGAAATTATTTCCCGCTTTTCCATAACCGAGAAAAATGCTGTTGAAAGAACAGTCGGTGATTCCCTTGTTTTATCCCGCTTTTTCTACAATGTTAGTTGGATAGAGGCCTCCGTTTATTTTGCACAAGAGGCCATCAAGCTGACTCCCAAAGACCCGCAACCGTATCTCATTAAAGGACTGGCCCATGCTTATTATACGGATAAGGCCAATCAGGAATTAGCCGCCGAAAACATCAAAATGGCCATTGATTTGGGCTTGAAAGACAGCCAATATTACTATATCTTGGGAGTGGTCAAGATGAACTTAGGACAACTAAAAGAGGCCGAGAACTTATTTATCAAAGCGTTGGAGTTGGATAAAAATAATCAGCAAGCCAGAGAATTTTTAGTCAAGTATTTTAAATATTAGTAAAATTTAAAGATGGATTGGAGGTGGAGGGGAACACTTTTTTTGAGCACCGTCGAATAAAAAAGTATGTTTACCGGAGCATCCAATCCAATCCAAATGAATAATTTTTTTTCCAAAAAAGGGGTCTGGTTGCCGATTTTGATTTTAATTGTGGCGGGTGGTTTTTTTTACTCCTTTAATCTCCATAACGGGTTGTTTTGGGACGATGACGATTGGATCATCAACAATAACTTTGTTCACACCATCAGCTGGGATAATATCAAATTTTGGCTGACGCACAATACTTTGGCTGGAGTCGGTTTGAAAAGTAATTATTACCGCCCTTTTTTGTTTTTTACTTTTGCTTTTAATTACATGGTGGCCGGTGTGAAGCCGCTGATTTATCATTTGACCAGCAACGCCATTCATATTTTTAACGCGGTATTGGTTTTTTGGCTGATCCGGCGAATTTTTTCTTCAAGGTTCGACCTTGGGGGCTCAAGTCATTTAGAGGTTCAACCTCAAAAATCCCCGAGGTTGAACCTCGGGACGCTGATCGCTTTTGTGACGGCGCTTATTTTTCTTATCCATCCCCTGCAAACAGAGGCCGTCACTTACATTTCCGGCCGGGGCGATGCTTTAACGGCCATGTTTATGCTTTTAGCGCTGATTTTGTTTTATAAAATGAATCGGAAAGTAGTCCAGAGGCCGATTGGGAATGGTTTTGGAACAAGCTTACAGGACGGTCCTGTTAAACAGGACCGTCCTGTAATTCTTTACAAGATTTTTTCGGTGGTGTTTTTGACGCTTGGCTTGCTTAGCCGGGAGACAGCTATTATTTTCCCTTTTCTAGCACTTTTGTTTTATGTCGCCTTCTTATCAAATCAAGGTCGAACCTTTTTAACGGTCCTCAAACAGGGGCTGATTAAAACTTGGTCCTATTTTGCTATCGTGGCGATTTACGGAATTTTGCGCCTGACCGTTTTGAATTTCCAAAATACTCTCAATTTTTACGCTACTCCCAATTCTTATTCGGAAAATTTACTTTACCGCTTGCTCACTTTTATGCATGTCTTGGTTGATTATTTCCGGCTTTTGTTTGTCCCGGTCGGCTTGCACATGGAGAGAAGCATGACCGTCCATACCTCGCTTTTCCAGTGGCCGGTTTGGCTGGGCGTTTTGATAATTATAAGTATTATTGCTATTGGTGTTTGGCTTTATCGAAGGAACAAATTCGTGACATCGGATGTCCAGAGGACATCCGATGTCACAGTGTGGCTTTTCGGCTGGGGCTGGTTCTTTGTGGCCTTGGCCCCGGTTTCGGGAATTACGCCCATCAACGCCGTCATCTATGAACACTGGCTTTATCTGCCGATGGTCGGATTCTGGTTTATTGTTGCGTATTATTTGTCTAAGCTTTTTAATAAAATAATCGACCAGAGGCGGAGTGGGGACACTTTTGTGAGCGCCGTCGAACAAAAGTATGTCCACCGGAGCCTCTCGCGGAGCTTGCTTATTATTGGGTTAGTTGTCTATCTTTCCTTTTTCGGCTATCAGGCCATCAAAAGAAATATCCTCTGGGGCAAGCCCGCCGAATTTTACCAAGACATTTTAAAATACGAACCGGAGAGCGTTCGCATCAATAATAACCTGGGCAATTTGTATTTTAATCATGGCAATGTTGAGAAGGCGGAAGAATACTACCGGCAAGCCATCGAAGCGAAAGATGTTTTCCCCCAGCCCCATTTCAATATCGGGAGCATCCTGCAATCACGAGGCGATATTTTCGGCGCTATTCAGGAATTTGAAAAAGCTATTGCCCTTGATCCTAATTTTTATTATCCCTACCAAAATCTGGCCGTCATCTATGCCCAGCAGGGCAAGCTGGCCAAAGCCAGAGAAAATATTGAAATTTTAAAGTCCCTTCTCCCTACCAATCCGAGAGTTTTTTATAACTCTGCTCTTGTCTATATAGCCTTAAATGACAAAAAACAAGCCATCGAGGATTTACAGACTGGATTAAAGCATACCGATCTTGATCCGGAAACCGGCCGGCTGATTGAAGCGCTCATCCTCCAACTCCAAAAATGAAATTAAGATATGTTTTTTTATTGTCCCTGGTTTTGTCTTTTTTAATTTTCGGCAACGGTCTTTTCGGCGATTTTGTTTTTGACGATGTCACGGTAATTGAAAATCGCGGGGATCTGAAGGATTCGGGCAATTTTCTGAATCTCTTTGTTTCTCCTTATCATCAGAATTTAGCCAAAACCGGCTTATTCCGGCCATTGACCATGGCCACTTATGCCATCAATCATTATGCAGGCGGTTCGGCGGTCGGCTTTCATGCGGTCAATATTATTATCCATGCCTTAAATTCTTTTTTAGTTTTTTGGCTGATTAGTTTTTTATTTATCCCGAACGAAGCCGCGAGGGCCCGCAGCGTGCCTCTGCTTCGTACGGGATTTAAAAACAAGTTCCTGTCTTGGGCTACCTTTTTATTATTTCTTTTTCATCCCATTCACACCGAAGCGGTTACTTCTCTGGTTGGGCGGGCGGAACTGCTGGCTTTTTTCTGGTCGCTTACCACCGTCTATTTTTTTGTTAAAAAAGATCTCCTCTTAAGCTCCCTTTCTTTTCTTTTGGCTTTGCTTAGCAAGGAGGTGGCTTTAATGGTATGGCCAATCATTTTTTATATAAACTGGGCGCTTCTTAAAAACAAATTTTCTTCTCTGGTTAGAAAAATAGCAGTCTTGGCTTGGCCGATCGGTCTTTATTCTTTATTAAGATATAAGGCCCTAGGCGGGTACTTTTTTGGCGATGTTTATACCACTTTGGTAGAAAACCCTCTCAAATTTGCTTCTTTTGGAGAAAGAATTCTCACCGCTTTTCGAGTGCTCGGTTTATATTTGGAAAAGCTTATTTGGCCGGTTCATCTTTCCGCGGACTATTCCTATAATACTATTCCGCTAGTCCACAGTTGGTCCGACGGGGGCGCTCTTTTGGGAATAGGATTTTTTGTTTTTTTAATCGGTCTTTTGTTTTTTAAAAAGACCAGGCCGACGGCTCTGGGCTTCGGCTCGTTGGTTTTTTTGGCCCCCTATCTGATGATTTCAAACCTGGTAAAGCCGGTCGGCACCATTATGGGGGAAAGATTGATGTATTTCCCTTCGCTGGGGTTGGTGATTTTACTGGCCTGGCTGTTGGAGCGGCTTTTAAATAGTAAAAAGAAGACGGTTTATTTGGCGCTGGCTCTTATTTTGGCGTTTTTTAGCGCCAGGACAATTATTAGAAACAAAGATTGGCGAGATGCTAAAACTTTATTTACCGCTACGGTTCAAGAATCCCCCCGTAGTTTAATCACCAGAACGGCTTTAGCGGCAGTATATATAAAGGCAGATGAGTGGGGTGAAGCGAAAGAACAACTGGATATCGCTCAAGGGATTTATAAGGATAATTCTCATCTCCAAAATATTTTAGGCATTATGGCTGACCACGAAGGTGATTATGCTCTGGCGGAGTCAAGGTATCAAAAATCACTTGAATTAAACCCTGATGCGATTATCCCGCACATCAATTTGGCCGAGCTTTACTTAAAGACCAGCCGGATGGCCGAAGCCGGAGCCAGTTTTAAAAAAGTAATTGATTTCTATCCGGTGACCGAATATGTCATCCGCTACGCTTATATTCAAATAGCGCTTAAGAATCCGGACGAAGCTATTGGGCTTATTAATTATTATTTTGAGGATATTTTAAGGCAAGAACCGGATTTGAGCGCTTTGGTTGGCACGGCTTATTTTGTGAAAGGGGACTATAAACAGGCAGCCGTTTTCTTAAGAAGAGCCCTGGAGTTGGGGAATACGGCCCCGGAAGTTAAACAGATGCTGGAGTTGGCCGAAAAAAATTGATTGTGGATAACTTGATTTGACGTGTTTTCTAGCTCTTCTATAATTAGTATTAAGTTTAATAAGTCCAGGATACTTAATACTTATTTCTTTTTAAGAAAAGAGGTTTAGTATGTTGGAAATCTAAAGTAGTATGAATAAGAATAAATCTGGCAGTGTCTTCAGGTCGATTGTCTCTACAGTCGCTATTTTTGCGGCTTTTTCTTTTGTCTTTTTAACTGGTCAGGCCAATGCGGCCAGCACTATCGGCACTAACATGCTAACTACCGGAACTTTGGAGGTGCAGAACACCGCTTCGGCGGCTTACCTCTTGTCTGGCAACACTATTCAAGTGGGAGGCCATGCCTCGGTAGCTTATAGTCGATTTGGCACCACCGCCACTTCTCATGCCGGTTCTATTGCGGCCGCTAATGATGTAATGGTTTCCGGTGACATGGAAGTAAATGGTTCGGTGGCTTTTGATGGCCACGCTTTCTTTGGCGCTCCCGCTTCCTTTTCTCTCGAAATCCAATTGGGTGACGGTCGCTTTCAGCCTCAAACCGATGGTACAACCGCCTTTCGGTTCCAGAATGCGGCCGGAAGTTTCGATGTGGTAACGATTGATACCACTAATCAGTGGGTTGGTATCGGCACTGCCCCCACCACTGATCTTGAAGTTCAGGGTACCGCTTCGGCTTCTTATTTGATGACCAGAAATACCATTCAAGTCGGTGGAAATGCCTCGGTAGCTTACAACCGATTTGGTATTGCCGCTACTTCTCATGCCGGTTCTATTGCGGCCGACAATGATGTCCTGGTGGTTGGTGACTTGGAAGTTAACGGTTCCGTCGCTTTTGACGGCCATGCTTTCTTTGGTGCCCCCGCTTCTTTTTCTCTCGAAATCCAATTGGGTGACGGACGATTTCAGCCTCAAACTGATGGTACGACCGCCTTTCGGTTCCAGAATGCGGCCGGAAGTTTCGACGTGGTAACGATTGATACCACTAATCAGTGGGTTGGTATCGGCACTGCCCCCACCACTGATCTTGAAGTTCAGGGTACCGCTTCGGCTTCTTATTTGATGACTAGAAATACCATTCAAGTCGGTGGAAATGCCTCGGTGGCTTACTCCAGGTTTGGTGTTACCGCCACTTCTCATGCCGGTTCCATCGGGGCGGACAATGATGTCATGATTTCCGGTGACTTGGAGGTTGACGCTTCTGCCGCTTTTGATGGCTTTGTCAGATTTGGTAGTAATGCTTCGGTCGCTGGAAATTTTGAAACGGCCGGCAATGAGTTGGTCAACAAATTAGTGGTTGGTTCCAGTACGGCCAGCACCACTGCCTTTACGGCTGAATTTTCCAATGGCACCTCCAGTACCAGTCTTTATATCGGTCCTACTGCCGGTGCTACCAAAGGTACTTGTTTGCAAATGAAAGATACCACAGGGGCTTTCGCTTATGTGCGTATTAATGGGACGGCCTTTGTGATCAGTAGCGTTTCCTGTAAATAGTTAGTGTGATAAGTTTTGCCTAAGGGAGGGATCAGAATAATGGTTTACAAAAAATTCACTACACTAATTGTCACGACCGGTTTGGTTGCCCTCGGCGCGGTTATCAGTATTGTCGGCGGTTTGTTCCTAACCAACTTTCTTAAATACGATCGCCATGAGCAGAAGGACTTTATTGACGCCGATGCTTATCAGGCCGTATTCTTAGCCAATGATCAAATCTACTTTGGGCGTTTAAAGAATGTTAATTCAGATTACCTGCTGTTAAAAGATGTTTACTATGTGAAAGTAGGGGAAAGCGGGTCGGGTCAGCTGATTAAGTTGGGTGCGTCGGAACCGCATGGCCCGAAAGATGAAATGATCATCAACAAAGATCAAGTGATGTTCTGGGAGAATCTACGGTTTGATTCCCCCGTAGTTAAGGGTATCCAAAACAAGAAACCGTAAAATATTAATTAAAATACGCTACTAATGAAAAATAAATTTGCCTTGTCTTTGTCCCTTACTATTTTAATCGCGGCCTTGTTGTTGGTCGGAACCAATCAAGCCCAAGCAGTGGGAGACGCTTATTTCCCGCAAGACACTACGGTGGCTCTGGATGTGGGAAATATGACTATCGAGGGAGGTTCGGATGCGGATTCAGTAGTGACTACCAACAACAACATCACCCTAACCATCGCTTCCGGCCAAACCTTTGTGCTGTTGTCATCGGGAAAAAAGAGGTTGAGTAATAATGGCGGCTATTCCTTTGAGTGTTCCAGTACTCAATCTCGTATTTCGATCACTTCTTCTACTACTAAAACCGTGGTAATCAGCCCCACTTCTGAAACTTGCGAAAGCGCTGGTGGTACCACTTCCGGAGGAGGCGGTGGAGGAGGCGGTGGAGGAGCAACAACAACTACCACGACAACCGCTTCTACTCCCACACCAACTCCCACACCGACACCAACACCAACCACTACGACTGTGGCTACGCCCACTCCTGTCCCGGCTTCTACCACCACCACTTCAACAAGCAAACTAACCCCGGCTTCCCTTGGATTTGTTAGTTTGGCGGCCGTAAGCATTAAAGACGGAGATGTCATTAGCGCCAGCGGTTCCAGCGATCCGGATATTTATATTCCCAATGTACATGGTTACAAGAGGTTATTCCTTAATCCGGCTATCTTCAACTTTTATGGCCACTTAGGAGGATTCGGCAAGGTTAAAAAGACCACAGCGGTAGTGAGAGATACTCTTGTTACTTCCGGTCTATTTAGAAATTGCGAGACCAATGATAAAAAAGTTTATGGCGTGGAAACAACCGGCGAAGATACAGGAGTTCTTCATTGGGTCAACACCACCGGCGACCAAGCCGTTAAAGACGATCCCAACTTTTTCAAAAAGGTCTTCTGTATCAACACTAAAGAATTCAGCTGGTATAAACAGGGGACAGTTTACACTTCAGTGAATCAGATTCCCGACTATACCAGAAAAATTTCTCCTTCTGTTGCACCTGTGCCAACACCAACGCCTGCGATTTCTACTGTCAAAAAGTATAAAGTTTTTGGCACTGCTAATCTTAATGTCAGGTCCTCGGCTAGCACGGCCAGCACTCTTTTAGGCAAAATTCCGCAAGGGCAGACCATTGAAAGTTTGGGCACAAGCGGTTTGTGGCATAAGATTAAATATCAAAGCAAAGATGCTTGGGTGCACAGCAGTTACTTAAAAGCGCTTTAAAGTTTTAATTTGACTCAAACACAAAAGACTCGTTTTAATAACGAGTCTTTTGTGTTATAAGATAAAGTATTAATCGCCCAGAGACCGAGTGGGGACAGTTTTTTCTGAACTAGTTGAAGAAAAAACTATGTCCACCGAGGACTCTCGAGATAATGAGTTCTAAATTGATGAAAGTTGCAGTAGCGACTTTGTTGGCGGTGGTGTTTTTTATTCCCTTTTTTAGCGCTCAAAATTTTAGTCCGGCCACTGATGAAATCACCCATCTGCCTAGCGGATATTCTTATTGGAAAACCAGCCAGATCATTTTAAATCCCCAGCATCCGCCCTTGGTGAAGTTAATGGCTTCTTTTCCCTTGCTTTTTATGGACTTAAAGTTCGATCCTCAAGATTCAAACTTAATCGGTCCGGCCAGGAATGAGTGGGCTTTTGGTAGCAACTTTTTGTTTTCCAACGAGGCGGACCGCTTACTGTTTTGGGGAAGGTTGCCAATAATGCTTTTGTCCGTTTTATTGGCCTTCTATCTTTATAAGTGGACAACAGAGATCTTCCGCCCTAAAGCAGGACTTTTGTCTTTATTTTTGTATGCTTTTATTCCCAGTATGATGGCCAATGCCCAGTTTGTGACCACTGATCTGCCGCTGGCCTCTTTCTCCTTCATCACCTTTTATTATTTATGGAAGTTTATCACCACCGGACTGAAAAGGCCCTTGGTTTATTCGGGGCTATTTCTCGGCCTGGCGTTGAGTTCTAAATTCTCTGCCGTTATTTTTCTTCCTCTGGCGGCGCTTTTTATTTTTATCTACGCCTGGCGATTTCGTCAAGACGATCTGGCTTTAAAAATACGCCGGTGGGTCAATCTGACGGCTTTAATGGCTTTTCCCGCTTTGGCGGTGATGTATCTTTCTTACCTTCTGCCGACCGATCCGGGATTTTATTTGAAAGGCCTGAAAACGGTTTATGCCGATTGGAAACCGGGCTATAATTTTTACTTGAACGGCCTATTTTCTCCGGATGGTTGGTGGTATTACTTTTTGGAGGCATTTTTGATTAAAACGCCGCTTCCCGTCCTGATCGCTTTGGCGGCCTCTCTTTTGTTTTATAAAAAGATAAAAATGGATAACTGGAGCAAAGCGTTAGTATTTTTGCCCATACTTCTTTTCGGTCTGATGACCAGCTTAAAAGCCCACCAGATCAGTATTCGTTATTTAATTCCGATCTTTCCCTTTCTTCTTCTTTATGTTGGTGGACTGGCCGCAATTTTTAATTTAAAGCTGGATTGGAGGCGGAGTGGGGACACTTTTTTGAGCGCCGTCGAAAAAAAGTATGTTCACCGGAGCCTCCAATCCAAACTAATTCTGATTACAGCCATAATTTTGGCGGGATGGTTGGTCTTTTCTTCTATTCGTATTTATCCCGACCATCTGGCTTATTTCAACGAATTGGTCGGCGGGCCCAAAAATGGCTATAAATATCTTGATGATTCCAATATTGAATGGGGCCAGGATTTAAAGCGGTTGGGAAAATATCAAACGAGTAATCCGGATACCAAAGTTATTTATTCTTGGAAAAACTCAAATCCGGAATACTACCAAGTGAAGAACTTTATGATGGCCGATGATTCCGGTTGGTGGCGGGAACCAAAGGGACGGTATGCTGTTAATACTTTCTTATTGATAAGAATGCAATTATTAAGCCAACAAAGAAATGACCCTGCTTTGAATTGGCTGGCTTTGTATGAACCGGTGGATAAGATAGGGTATTCTTTCTTTGTCTATGATTTTAAGTAGGGTATAATAAAAACATATGAGTAAAACTTGGTTTTTCTTTGGACTTTTTCTGGCATTGTTTATTAGTTTCTCTCCAGCTTTGGCCGCCTCCCCCTCTGATTTCGGTCTCAAAGAAGGGGATCTGATCAGCGCCATCTTCTCCGACGACCCCGATGTCTATATCATCAATGAGCATGGCTACAAGCGGCTATTTTTAAATCCCGAAATTTTCAAGTTCTACACCCATCTGGGTGGTTTTGCCAATGTTAAATTGATTACCCCCGAAATCAGAGATGCCTTCCCCACTGTCGGCCTCTTTCGCAACTGTGAGAAGAATGACCCCAAGGTCTATGGTTTTGAATCAGACAACGAAGATAAAGGGAAACTGCGCTGGATAGACACTCCCGGAGAGCAAGCCATCCAAGACGACCCTCACTTCTTTAAAAAGGTCTTCTGCATCAATGACAAAGAATTCAATTGGTATCCCCAAGGAAATGAATTAAAGTCAGTCAAAGAAGTGCCGCAATATCATCGGGCTACTCCGGCTATTCCCGCTATCCCTCCCATTCCCGCTTCACCATCTCATCCCTTTGCACCAACCACCTCCATCTCTCAACCACTGATGCCTCGACCGGCTTCCGGGTCATTGCCGATTACTTCCGCTTCGGCCAGCGTGTCGGTAGCTCAGCCGGCCACACCGGCCGTACCCGCGACTCCGGCGATACCGGCTCAACCGGCTGGCGCAACATCCATTCCCACTACTCCATCAGTAAAACTAATCTATCCCAATGGCGGAGAACAAATAAACAAAGACCAGAGTAATGATTTTCGCTGGGAAGAACCCTCCAGGACGGTCCGGTATTTTTATTTATATTTGTTGAGAAACGGGGTGAATGTAGCCAACAAATTGGTGGATGCTCAAAGTAGTTTTTCTGGTTCTTTAAGAAATTCCTCTTCTGTAACGGTAAGTTGGCAGTTTCCTTCCACGATTTCCATTGGGGCGGACTACAAGATAAGGGTAACTGCCTGTCTTCAGGATGCGGCTTGCAGTGCCAGTGCGCAAATTTCTGATGAGAGCGACAATTATTTTAGCGTCATTTCAACCCTCAGTCCTTCTGCCACTCCCGCTCCAGCTCCCACTCCCTACCAAACTCCGACAGCTAATAGAGCGATGTGTCTCTCTGAATCCGATGGGGGTATTAATACCGCAGTTAGTGGGAATGTTACTTTTTCCAGCGGCACCTATTATGACCAGTATATTAGTCCAGGTTTTGTGGTTTCTGCCAACGGGGGCACCATTTCTGATGCTTGTGTTGACCCCAGTACGATAGGAGCAAGTGCCAATCAAAAAGAGGCCTACTGCGATGGTGATAGCAGAACTTCATCTTGGCCGACCAATTCACAGCTCAATGTCATGTATTCCTCATGCGCTTACGGTTGTAATAATGGAGCATGTAATTCTGCGCCCACCCCCACCCCAACTCCGACTCCCACTCCGACCCCAACCCAGTTATTTGGAACTATTTCTACCTATGGTGGCAGTGGAGCAATAGTGTCTAACGCCGATACGGGGCAAATTTATTGTCAGCCCACTCCCTGTTCCGGCCAAGTAGCTATTCCTTCAAGTTTTTCCAGTGTCAGGATTAAGATTTTTAAAGCCGCCTATCAGGATTGGGTCAGTTCTGTCGCTTTTTTTGCGGGGCAGACTACTAATGTCGGTGTAGATCTCGTGCCGCTTTCAACCCCTACTCCCACCCCCACAACCGCCAGTGTCAGTTTTGATAACTTTTCTAGAAACTTATTCTTGGGTTCAAGGGGCGATGATGTCAAACAACTCCAAGCTTTGTTGGTTAGAGAGGTTAATTATTCCGCCAACCTGCTGACCGGATATTTCGGCAGTATTACCCAAGAGGCGGTCAAAAGATTGCAGGAGAAATATGGAATTAAGCCAGTCTCGGGCTATTTTGGAGTGCTAACCCGCCAAGCGTTGAGAGCTTTGTTCTCTCGTTGATTTTCGGTTGGTTTTTTGGTATAAAGGCTTTAATGAAAAAAGCTGTTTTTGGCATTGTTTTATTTATATTGATTTTGGGTGTTTATTTGTTACGTCGTCCCGATGCTGAAATTTTATCTGGCGATTTAGGTTTTTTGAATACCCCGGATGGTTTTAAGATTTCTGTCGCCGCTAAAGATTTAGATGGTCCGCGGGTAATTATTTTTGACTCTGCGGGCCGGATGCTGGTTAGTGAGACAAAAGCGGGGCGGGTGAGCATTCTTGAAGATGTTGACAAGAACGGTAATTTTGAAAATCAAATCACTCTGATCGAAAATCTGAAATCTCCTCACGGATTGGATTTTTATACCGACCCCAAAACCAAAACTACCTATTTATATATTGCCGAAACGCATCAGGTGGCCCGGTATCCTTATGATGTTAAAACTGGAAAGATTACCGATAAGACGGGCCAAAACATTGCCAATCTTCCGGCAGACGGCCAGCATTTTACCAGAACCATCTCTTTTGGACCGAATTTCAGAGCCAGTGCGATTGTCGGCGGCAGTATTGATACCTTGGCGGAAACCAAGCTGTACATCAGCGTCGGTTCTTCTTGCGATGTGTGCGAAGAAACCACCTGGAAAAGAGCGGCTATTTTGGAGACAGATCCAGAAGGTACTTATACGGCGGAATTTGCCGGCGGTTTGAGAAATTCGGTTTTCTTTGCTTTCCATCCCATTACCAAAGAAATATGGGCGACGGAGATGGGCCGGGATAATTTGGGTGATAACTTGCCGCCCGATGAAATAAACATCGTGAAGGTGGCCGGTCCGGAAGATAAATTCGGGGCCAAAAGATATGGTTGGCCGTTTTGCTATGGAAAGAAAATCCAAGATAAAAAGTTTAATCCGGAAAAGTGGGAACGGATTGATCTTACTAATGATTGCCACAATACCAAAGAGCCGGTGATTGAGATGCAGGCTCATTCCGCTCCTTTGGGATTGGCCTTTATTCCTTCGGGGAAAGGCTGGCCGAAAGATTGGGAGGGGGATTTGCTGGTGGCTTTGCACGGCTCTTGGAACAGGAGCGAACCGGTAGGTTATAAGATTGTGCGGTATGATTTAGATGCCAAAGGAAAGGTTTTATCTTCCGAACCAAAAGATTTTGTTTCCGGTGGCCGTCCGGTTGATTTGAAATTCGGCCTCGATGGCGTGCTCTATGTTTCCGATGATGCCGCCGGCTTAATCTATAGAATTTCTATCAATTAAACTGGGAATCTTAGTCTTTTTTTGCTATCATATTCCAATATGCAAAAATCTATCCAGAAAGAAGCTGGTTTAGTAAAATTTCTTCGTTTTTGTATCTATCTGACGGCCTTTGTGCCGCTGGTTGTTTTTATGGATTTTATCTCCCCTTTTCATTTTAGCAAAGTCTTGATTTTTAGAAGTTTGGTGGAGATTATGGGAGCGGCTTATTTAATTTTGGTTTTGAAAGACCGTTCTTATTTGCCTCGCCGAGATAATATCTTCTGGGCCTTTTTGCTTTTTACCGCCGTCTTTACTTTAACCACCATCACCAGTGTTTTAAGATATCCCAGTTTTTGGGGGGCTTTGGAGAGGATGGGCGGGCTTTGGACCTTCTGGCACTATTTTTTGTTTTTTATAATTTTAATCTCGGTCTTTACCAAAAAGGAACATTGGCAGAAACTATTCAACTTAACTATTTTGGCCGGAGTTTTATCGGCTTTTTATGGGTTTGGGCAGAAAACAAATATTAAATTCTTTGTTGGTTCAGGCGGGCGTGAGAGGATTTTCGGCACCATCGGCAATCCCGCTTTATTTGCCGGGTACGAGTTATTTACCGTGTTTTTGTCTTTGATTATGTATTTGAGGGCCGGTCTGGCTAAAAGCCGCCCCTTCTATCTCTTGGCCTTTATTGTTTCTTCTGTGGCTGTTCTGATGACGGTGGTGAGAGGATCGCTTCTTGGCTATGCCATCGGACTGACCATCCTTGTTTTCTTGTGGATGATCTATAAAAAGTCGCGTCTTGGAAAATCAATCTTCACCGTCTTGATTGGTTCAGCTCTGGCCTTTGCCGCTTTTTCTTGGCTGTTCCATGATTCTTCTTTGGTGCAAAAATCCAGTTATTTAAAAAGAGTAACCGATCTATCGCTTACTTCGACGACGGTGCAAACCCGTTTTTGGGCCTGGGAGGCGGGGATAACGGGATGGAAAGAAAGTCCGAAAACGATCCTGCTGGGTTGGGGACCGGAAAATTTTAATATTCCTTTTTCCAAAAATTTCAACCCCAAATTTTTCCGAGGCCCCGGGGCGGAAACGCTTTTTGACCGGGCCCACAATATGTTTGTGGAGATCCTAGTGACGATGGGCATCATCGGGTTTTTGGCCTATCTCAATATTTTTGCGGCCTTGTTTTCTTCTTTGCGTAAATTATTAAGAAATCCCAGCTTGCTGGTTTATGGCGCCGGTTTTACGGCGGCAATTGTTGCCTATATTATTCATAATTCTTTTATTTTTGACACCTCGGCCAATTTCATCGTTTTTTTTACGGTGGCGGGGTTTATTTCCTTTTTGGGTGTCCCAGAGAATGACCAAGGTTCGACCTCGCCAGAGAGAGGTCGAACCTTAAATCCGGCCATGATCAACCTGATCATTGCTTTTTTGATTGTTTTTATTCCATTCTTAATTTATAAAACAAACGTTTTGCCGGCCAAAGCTAATTATGCTACCACCAGAGCCATTGTTAGGGGTTGGGCCGGAGATTTTAACGGTTCTTTTGAAAAAACCAAAGAATCCTTATCTTACGATGTCCCCGGCAAGTATGAATACCGGCACCGCTTTGCCCAGTATTTAGTGGGGGTGGGCGGTCCGAGTACCAAAGAAGAACGGGTCCAAATGGCCTATGAATTCGCTATGGCCGAAGTGGAAAAGAATATTAAAGAAAACCAAGTTGATTATCTGCCCCATCTCTACGCTTCCCGGTTAAATATCATGCTTGGTAAAGATAATCCGAAATCGCCATATAATAACATTGCTTTGGAGCACTCTCTGAAGGCCCTGGAACTGGCGCCAAAATTTGTCAGGACTTATTATGAGGTGGCCCAGGCCTATCTTAATCAAAAGGATTATAAACATGCCGTTGAATTTTTCCAAAGAGCCGCTGACCTAAATCCGGATACCGGTATCTCGCACGCCTATCTGGGGGCGGCTAAAATAGAAAGCGGGGACTTAAGCGGAGCGGAGGACTTGGAACGAGCTATTACCAGTGTCAATTCTTATAGTCCGCGGGAGACGGATTTCCAAAGATTGATTAACGCTTATCTGAAGACCAAAGATTTTGCCAAAATTGCCTGGGTTTACGAACAGATGATCAAAGCTAATCCGAAGAACCCTCAACACTACGCCTCCTTAGCCACCACTTATGTCAATTTGGGCCGAATTGAAGAAGCCGTAGCCACGGCTCGTAAAGCGGCCCAGGTGGACCCCTCTTTTGAGCCGGATGCCAGGATATTTTTGAAAAGTATTGGTCGGGAACTTTAGTTGTGGACAAGTCCATTTGGCGTGCTGGCCCATTTAAGATTATAATTAAAGTAATAATTTTTTAATAGGCAATAAAAGATGGTCCTTACGGCGATTCTTTTTTGCACTCTCTAATAGGATGAACAGTAACAAAATGCGGTGGTTGGTGATCGTGGTAGTTGTAGTAGCGGGTTATTGGATAGGCGATTGGCGGGGATATGGCCGGTCGCAGGCCGAAGTAAAAAAAGCCCAGGAAGTGGCGGGGCAGAAAGCGGCGGAAGATGCGGCCAAAGCGGCCAATCCTTTCGGAGCGGCCAATCCTTTAGAGGGTGTGGAGTCGAACCCGTTTGAAGAGGCCAAGAAAGTTTTGAACCCTTTTAACTAACCGATGGTTCCTATCATTACTATGAACTCCACATTTTGTTATAAAAATTTAAGATGGTTGCCGTTAGCGGCCGTCGGTGTCTTTTTGGCATCGGCTTTTTTATTTTGGTCAGTGGCTCTGGCCGCCGAGGAGGGGCAAATCCAAGATGCTATTAAGGATTTGAGTGCTACTACCGGTCAGGACATTTCGTCCGAAGAACAGGCCAGAACTTTCTGCAATCAGGAGCAGTATCTTGATGTTTGCGCCGATATCGGCAAAAAACATGCTCTTTATGAGGCCGAGGAACTCAAACATGTTAATGATTTTCTAAGCGAAGTTAAGGGTACAATTCTTGCTGATATAAAGAGTTGCGCTGATGAAGAGTGTTTGATTAGGGTGGCTGGTGAATTAGCCCAAAAAATTAAAACTAAAAATCCCGCCTTGGCGGCTGATTTTAAATTAACCGCTACAGTCGTGGCGGAAAAGCAAGGAGTGGTGCAGGCAGCCAAGGAGGCGGGGGTAAATTTTAAAGATTGCGAGGCCATGGATCCGGATTCTGCCCCCATTGACTTATTAAGAAAGTGCGCGCGATTAGCTAAAGATACCCGGGTTCAGAAATATATTCCTGAAGAAAGGAGATCCTCGGCTGACCAATTTGGCGATACGACTATTAAATTAAGGGAAGGACTAACTTCCGGTAAATATCAATGCGGTGACGGTACTCTGGAGGGTTGCGGTAATTTTTGTTTAAAACCCAGCGCTACTTCCCAAGCTACCGGTATTCCGGAAGTTTGCCGGCAGATTGCGAAGGAAATTTTTGGTGCGGATGGTGTTAAAGAATTGGAGCAGGCGCATCAGCAAGTTGGTCAAGTACAGGATTATTATTCCAAGAAGTTTATTTTGACGCTTCCCGACGGTAAAGAGTTGGTGGGGGAGAGACAAATCAGGACTGCTTGTGACGAGGCCTTCTCCGGGCAACTAAATAACCTAGATATGGCTAGGGCTTGCGGTAATTTTGCCGTTAACAACGGTTTTGCTACTCGAGCCGAGGTAGATAAAGGGTTAAAATTATTGGAGTCCTTTAACCAAAGCGGACAAGGCACCGACTTTAATCAATGTTTAAGAAATCCAGTGGCCTGCCGGGAGTTTATTCCGGAGGATGAAAGAAATAGTTTTGACGCCGGCAACCAAATTTTTGAGATAATGAAAACGGAAATCGGATTTGATCCAATGCAATGTGAAAGAGGAGCGGCAGACGAAGCTATCGGCCTGAAATGTTTTGAGGGTTCTAAGAGAGCTCTGGCGAAAATAGAAGCTCTGGGTTTACAATCCCGAGAAGCCAGGTTTATTATTGATGAAATTAGAGGTCATGTTTCCGAAGGGGAAAATATGATGAATAGAAAAGATGAGTTTCAACAGGTTTTCAGCCAGCAAGGCGGGCCGGGAGGTTGTAAATCAGAAAGGGAGTGTTTTGCTTACTGTTCCAATCCGACCAACGGCCCGGAATGTATTTCTTTCGGAGCCAAACAGAATATTTCCGGTTTTAGGGGACAAGAAGCGGTAGACAAATTCCAGCAGTATAATCAAAACATTCAGCGACCAGGTTTGGTTTCCGAAGAATATCATGGGGAGTTCTCTTTCCCCGGCCAAGGTCCATATCCTGGATTTCAGCCACCGGGACAGGGTGGATTTCCACCTGGTCAAATTCCCGGATTTAACCAGCCCGGCCCCGGTTTTGGCGGGCCAGCTGGACCATCGCCGGAGTGTTTTGCGGCTATTCAATCGGGCGATTTTGTTAGAGCAAAAACAGTTTGTGCCACTTCTGTTCCCACCGGACCAGACCGCCAATATCCTGTTTGTCCGGCTATGCCTTATGTAGAATGTCCAGCCGGTCAATATCGAGAATCTTCCAGAAATAACGATGGTTGTTGGGTGGACGGACCATGCCGTCCCGCACCATCCTACTCTGCCGGTCCCTATCCCACCTATACTTACTATCCGATTCCTCCCGTTGGTACTTTCTGCGGCGGCATAACTGGTGTTCAGTGCCCAGCCGGTTATTTCTGTCAACTAGACGGTACTTATCCGGATGCAGGTGGAAAATGCGTCTCCTCATCTTTTCCCGAAAAATCTTCTCCATCTTGTCCTATGGGGCAATGGTGGGACTACACTTACGATAAATGCACTTCGGCTCCTGCTTGCGGCTCTGGCTACTATTGGGATGAGGCCAGCAAGTCTTGTAAGCCGACCAGTCCAACCGATACTGTACCACCTGGAAGCAAGCCCCAATGTTCTGACGGTCTAGATAATGACAAAGATGGTAAAACTGATTACCCGGCAGATTCAAGCTGTTATGGTCCGGATGATTGGGACGAATATTATCCACAACCAGGAGAGTCTCCTCATCCAACCTATTCTTCTTATCCCACTCCCACCACTAGCAAATGTCCATCCGAGTTCGCCTACGACATGGGCGGGTACTGTAAATTGAATGGCGATACCACCAATACTAAATGCGCCTCTTATTCGGTGGCAGGCAACAAAGACAATTATTCCTCTGATTGCAGTAAACTAGCTTGTCCCTCCGGTCAGTGGTGGGACTACGCCAAGAGTGCTTGTGTTAGTAGTAGCGTAACTTCGCCTTATCCGACTGTCAGCTATACCCCGGGGCCAGGAACTGGCAGTTGTCCATCAGGTTACCATTATCATGGTGAATCGGGAGGATACTGTATAAATGACCAGGAGAATGTTGGCGGTATTTGCTATAATTCTGCCGGCACCAGCAAGATTACCTGTCCGGCAGTTCAGCCAACATCTACTCCGCCGCCCTCCTGTCCGTCCGGCCAATGGTGGGACTATGCAAAGAATATGTGTGTGAGTAGCACTACTTCTTACACCCCCTACCCCTCTTGCCCCGCTGGCCAATGGTGGGATATGGCCATGAGTAAATGTACTTCAACTACCACTAGCTCTACTCCGCCGCCCTCCTGTCCGTCCGGCCAATGGTGGGACTATGCAAAGAATA
>CAZOKW010000001.1:11340-40138 GCA_964580765.1 uncultured Candidatus Saccharibacteria bacterium | reverse complement strand
TGTGTGTGAGTAGCACTAGTACTTCTACTCCACCGCCATCCTGTCCAGCGGGCTCGTGGTGGGATTATGCCTTGAATAAATGTGCTACTGGTTCTTGTTCAATCGGTTACTATTGGGATTCAGCTACCAGCACTTGCAAAATAAGCAGTACGAGTCCCGCTCCCACCGCTACTACTACGACGACCTATACCCCGTATCCCACGACAACTACCACGACGACCTATACACCTGCTCCGACCGCTACCACTTGCGGCACCGGCTATTATTGGGATTCGGCTGCCAGTATGTGCAAATCCACCTGTTCCTCCACGCAGTACTGGAACGGCTCGGCTTGTGTAGATAATGTGACTACTACCTATACTCCTATGCCTACCACTATGACCACTACCTATACTCCCATGCCCACTATGGAAACCCATACCTGTCCGACCGGCCAGGTCTGGAATGGCAGTGCTTGCGTAACAGCTTCCGGTCCTTATGACCAACAAAAGATAGCCCATTGTCAGCAGTTAGGTCGGACTTGGAACGGCAAAATATGTGAGGCGAATGGACTCTTGGCGAGGATTTATGAGGGTAGCGGCATGGCCAATTTATTACGGATCTTTTACCTAGTTCCGTAGCGACAAGAATAGCCAAACTAAAATCCGTCCGCCAGCTGGCGGACGGATTTTAGTTTGGCTAAAGTAAGCCCTCAATTTCTCTGATCATTTTTTCCAGAGGGAATTTGAACAAAACGGTTTGGTGGGCTTTAAGGCCCAGTTCTTGCTTGAGGTGGTCGTTCTCCAAGAGCCGTTGGATACTAGTGACGATTTGTTCCGGATGGCTTGGTTCTACCAGCAGGCCATTTTGGCCGTCCGCAATGATTTCCAGCATAGCTCCGATTCTGGTGGCGATGACCGGTAATTTGGCGGCCATGGCTTCTAAGAGGACCCAAGGAAAACCTTCTTTCACCGATGGAAGCAGGAAAATGTCAAAAGCCGGCAGTAATCGAGAAGCGTCTGGAATTTGGCCGAGAAGCAAAACTTTTTTCTCCAGGCCTCTTTCGGCAATCAATCTTTCTAAGCGCAGACGCTCCAGGCCATCCCCGATGACCACAAAAATAATATTGTCGTTATTTTTGAAATGCTCGGCGGCTTTGAGCAGATATTCTAGTCCTTTGGCGGGGTAAAAATTGGCAATAGTTCCGATAATGGTTTTGACTTGGAATACTTTTCCCGATTGTCTGGCCGCTTTTTCCAATAATTTTATTCTTGCCTCGTCCCTATTTATAAAATCAATTTTATAAATGTCCAGACCGTTGTGAATCAAGATCACTTTTTCTCGGGGCTTTATTTTTAATTTTATGGCCTGCCTCAAGTCGCTTTCGTTATTTACTATAATGGTATCTTTCCAGCGCGCGCTGATTTTTTCTAGCATGGTCCAAAGCTGTTTTTTCCACCATGGCCACGGGTCATTGAACGACCATCCTCCGATGCGGTAGATGACCTTGATATTTCGATATTTCGATATTTCGATATTTTGAGCGGCTAGAGAGCCGATGAATCCCGCCTTGGAACTATTTAAGAATAAAGTATCAGGATGAAATTCTTTAATTAATTTTCTCAACTCAAATACTGCCCGCACATCTTTTAAGGGGTTGATCTCTCTGACCAGCCATTTTAATTCCTGTACCTCAAGGCCGGTATTTTTTAAGGCCGAGATAAATTCCTTGTTGCCCGTATCACCGACGGCTACTTTAAGGTCATAAACCTGCTGATTTAGTCGTGAAATTAGGTTGTATAAAAATCTTTGGGCCCCTCCGAACTCCGACTGGGTGATGACAAAAAGAACCCTTTTCCGTTTGATTTCTGTATTCATTTATGCCATAATAGTACGGTAAAATGACTGAAAAATCAAGAAGAATCTTAATTTTGACCACTTCTTTCTGGCCTTTGGTGGGGGGGTCAGAGACAGCCATCAGGGAGGTGACGGCTCGGTTGCCGGATTATAACTTTGATTTGGTAACGGCCCGTCTTCGGGCCGATTCTCCTCCCATGGAGAGCATGGGGAATATTCGTGTTTTCAGAGTGGGCAATGGTCTTAATTTTTTTAAATTTCTTTTGCCAAAAAATTTTCTGCCTTTGGCTATTTTTAATTTAGCCAGAAAACTGTTGAAAAAGGAAAAATATGATCTGGTTCATGTCTGGCAGGCCTCCCAAGCCGGGGGAGCGGTTTGGCTTTTAAAAAAACTTGGCTTATATTGTCCGGTGGTTCTGACTTTGCAGGAGGGACAGAATCTTGATAGTCAAAATTGGCTAACCAGATTTTTCCGAACCAGAATTATTAAAAATGTCGACCGAGCGACGGCCATCAGCCAATACTTGGTATCCTATGTAAAAAAAATTGTCGAAAACTTGCCGGTCAAACTCATTCCCAATGGGGTTGATCTTAAAAACTTTTCCCGGGAATTCAGTTATGGCGAGCTTTCACAGTTGGAAGACGAATTAGGTTTAAGGCCGGGGGCAAGAGTGATTATTAGCACCAGCCGATTAGTTGCCAAAAATGGTCTTGACAGTTTGATCAAAGCGCTGGCGGTCCTGTCCGCCCCAAAGGGGCGAGATCTCGCCCCTGGCGGACAAAATCCGCAAGAAGATTGGCGTTTGTTGCTGGTGGGAGATGGGGCGGAAAAAGAAAACTTGGTGGCCCTAGGCCACTCTTTGGCCGTAGAAAAAAGAATTATTTTTCATAATTCCGTTGACCACAGCGAGCTTCCAAAGTATTTAAAAATTTCCCATGTTTTTGTGAGGCCATCCCGTTCGGAAGGATTGGGCAATTCTTTTTTAGAAGCAATGGCGGCAGGAATTCCGGTAATCGGCACTTCGGTCGGGGGGATTCCGGACTTTTTGACTGATCAAGAAACCGGCCTTTTTTGCCATCCGGATAGTCCGGAAGATATTGCCGGGAAAATTAAAATGATTTTTGACGACGAGAATTTAAGAAAAAAAATTATTAAAAACGCCCGCGCGTTGGTCGAAGAAAAATACGACTGGGACAAGATCGCCGAAAAATACCGCAAATTGTATGAAACAAGCTAAGTTTAAAGCGTAGTGCCTACTGTCTCCTTCGGATGCTCGCTCCACCAGCGTTTCCGCTTCGCTCGCTGTCGTCTGTGGATTTTGTCCGAAGTGGGCTTCGCCCAGTATTATACTTCGTCCAAACCATGTCCCGATTTCCGCTTGCGGAAATCGAGGATCCACGATTCTGTAAACAGAATCGGGACAATCCACAGCCGACAGCGCCTCAGTGAGACAGTAGGCACTACGCTTTAATAAATTGTAAAATTTCAAGCGCAGTCCCCACCTATCTCTTTTCAAATATGGCCGATTGGCTGCAAATTACCGAAGCGGAGTGAAAATTTGGCCGGTAGATTAAAATTCGGTCCGACTCTTGGAGGGGTACTGAATTTTAGTCGGCAAATTGAACGAAGCGAGGATAATTTGTCCAAGAGGACATCTTGAAAAGAGATGGGCGGGGACGAAGTGAAAATTATAAGAATTATGAAACTATCCGTTATCATTCCTGTTTATAACGAAAAACGCACTTTGCTGGAACTTTTGGCTCGGGTGGAAAAAGTAGAAATTGAAGGTATCAGCGAGAAGGAAATCGTTTTGGTTGATGATTTCTCGACTGATGGCACCAGAGAAATTTTACACGGTTTAAGCAGGCCGCATTATAAAGTGGTTTTCCATGACAAAAATCTTGGCAAAGGCGCGGCGGTCAGAACCGGTTTTAGCCAGGCCAGCGGAGATATTTTTTTGATTCAGGATGCTGATTTGGAGTACGATCCACAAGATTACCCCGTTCTCTTAAGACCTATTTTGGACGGACGAGCAGATGTTGTTTACGGTTCGCGTTTTCTAGCCACCCTTCGACCAGGCTCAGGGCAGGCCGTACGCAACCGAGTGGTCTATCGGCATGGCTACTTATTCAGTCGAGTTTTAAATTGGTTATCCAATATTTTAAGCGGGGTGCCGCTTTCTGATATGTACACTTGCTATAAAGTTTTTTCCAGAGAGGCCGTTCAGCAGATTAGTCCACACTTGCGATCAAAAAGATTCGGCATTGATCCGGAATTAACGGCTTGGGTGGGGAAATTCAAATTTAAAATTATGGAAGTGCCAATTTCTTATCAGGGTAGAACATACGCCGAGGGCAAAAAAATTAATTGGAAAGACGGCTTGGCTGCTATCTGGCATATTATTAAGTTTAACTTATTTACATAACATGAATCCAAATTCCAAACTGGCAAATCAGCCATACCACCTACTCGAAAATTCCCGAGCGACAAGTCGAGGGTCGAGAGTGGGTGGTATGGCTGATTTGCCAAGAGATATGAAAAAGAAAATCCTTATCGTGACGGGAATCTATCCTCCGGATATTGGCGGGCCGGCTTCTTATGTTAGATCTCTGGCGCAGAAGTTGTCGGAAACTTCTTTCGTGACGGTCATTACCTATTCTTCTTTTTACAAACATCAGACGGACAGAGAAGCCAAGTTCAAGATTATCCGTATCTGGAAAAAAATGCCCTGGTGGTGGCGCCACTTTATTTATGCCTGGAAAATTTTGTGGGAGGCACATCGGCATGATTTGATATTTATCTCCAGTACTCTTAACGGCGGATTACCGTCTTTGTTGGCGGGCCATCTGTTTAAGAAGAAAGTTTTTGTCAAAATTGTGGGCGATTACAGCTGGCAAGTGGCCGTAGAAAAAGGGCGGACAGTTTTATTGATTGACGACTGGCAAAAAGCTAAAAAATCTGGCTGGTCCGGATGGCTGTGGTATTGGCAAGGATTAGTAGTCAGGAAATCTGATCGTGTTATTGTTCCTTCGCATTATCTGGCTAAACTGGTGGAGGGCTGGGAGGTAGAACCGCAAAAAATCTCTGTTATTTACAACGGAGCTGATTTTCAGCCGGTTGAATTAAATAAAGAGGAAGCCAGGCAAAAAATAGGCATTGCCGGTAATATTATTCTTTATTGGGGGCGTTTGGCGTCCTGGAAGGGTTTACGGATGCTAGTAAAAATTATGCCGCAATTGATGGAGATCAATCAGTTTTTCCGTTTGGTAATTATCGGGAGCGGACCGGAAGAAAAAAATTTGCAGGCCATGATCAGGAACATGCGGTTGGAAAAAAAAGTTTATCTGGTTGGGCCGAAAAATCATGACGAACTGGCCGTTTATCTGGCGGCGGCGGAAATGTTTATTTTGAACACCGCTTATGAGGGTTTTTCGCATGATATTTTAGAGGCGATGCTGGCGGGGGTGCCGGTGATTACCACGCCAGCGGGCGGCAACCGCGAGATTATCCATCAGGGAGAAAATGGCTTCTTGGTCAAGTATAATGATGAATTTAACCTGATTGAGGCAATCAAAACGATTTGGAATATTCCGGAACTGCGAGAGAGATTCATTAAAAACGGCAAGGAAACTGCTGCCTACTTCAGCGCCGAAAAGATGCTGAGTAAAACAATAAAATTAATTTCCCAAACAATCCAAAATGGCTAAACTTTTAATGATCACGGGATTAGGTAGCGCCAGGGATTTGGCTTCCGGCAAAAAGGGAGCATTTTATAATACTTTGGAAGAATTTCACAAATATTGGGAGAGGATTGATATTATTGCACCCAAGATCAAAGGACAGAAACAGAAGATTAAAGAATTATTTGGGAATGTTTTTGTTCATATTTCTCCATGGCCGCTTATTTTTCATCCACTCTGGTTTTTAAAAAAAGGACTGGAGATATTCAGGAAAGAAAAATTTGATTTAATGACGGTGCAGGAGTTTCCGCCTTTTTACAACGGTATCGGGGCCAGAATGCTTTGGCGTAAAATTAAAGTGCCCTATGTTTTGGAAATCCATCATATTCCCGGGTATCCTAAAGCGGCCAGCTGGAAAGAAAAGTTTTACCGGAATTTGACCGGAAGGTTTATCAAATATGATGCGGCCAAAGCCGTGGCGGTCAGAACGGTTAATCAAAATCAAGTGCCTGACTTTTTAAAAAAAGCCGGTGTGCCGGCCGAAAAAATAAAATTTATCCCCTCGCTCTATATTGATTTGGAGACATTTCGGCCGATGGATCCGCCAGCTGGCGGAGGAAAAGAATACGATTTAATTTTTGTCGGCCGACTGGTAGAAAATAAGGGGATTAATTTGTTTTTAGAAACCGTAAAAAAGTTAGATGCGAAAGCAATAATTGTCGGAGACGGCCCTTTAGCTCTTGATATTAAATTGAAAATTGAAAAATGGAAATTGAAAATTACTTTCCACGGTTGGGCGAAAGATGCGGCGGAAGTGTCCCGGTTGATAAATAAATCAAAAGTTTTGATGATGCCGTCTTACAATGAAGGAGGGCCGCGGGTGGTGGTTGAGGCCATGGCTTGCGGTGTGCCGGTTTTGGCTACCCCGGTCGGAATTGTGCAGGATATTATTAAAGATAAGGAATCCGGACGAATTATAAATTGGCAGGCGGAAGACATGGTGGCCAAAGCGAAAGAGTTGTTATCAAATGCAGTAGAATATGAGAAGTACCGCCAAGCCGGAATAGAAATTGCTAAAAATTTTGAGAGAAAAGAAGCCATAAAAAATTACGCTGAACAATTGAAACAAATCAGCCATACCACCCACTCTCGACCCTCGACTGATCGCTCGGGAATTTTCGAGTAGGTGTATGGCTGATTTGTTTAAAACTATGCGACTATTAATTATTACTCAAAAAGTGGACCAAGAAGATGATGTGCTGGGATTTTTTATCGGCTGGATCAAGGAATTTTCTAAGAGATTCGAGAAAGTAACGGTGATTTGTTTGAAAGCCGGACATTACGACCTGCCTCTCAACGTCAAAGTGCTTTCTCTAGGCAAAGAAAAAGACTTGCCGAAACTGGGCCGGCTTTTCAACTTCTATAAATATATCTGGCAGGAGCGAAAAAGTTACGATGCCGTTTTTATCCACATGAACCCTAAGTATGTGCCCTTGGGATGGCCAGTTTGGAGAATGTTGGGTAAAACCATCTCTCTTTGGTATGCCCATGGACACGTGCCGCCGATGTTGAGAATTGCCGACAGATTAACCGACATCGCTTTTGCGTCTACCAAAGAGGGCTACCGTTTAAACAGTTCCAAATTAAAAATTGTCGGACAGGGGATTGATGTGGAAAAATTTCATCCCATCGTGAAACCTCAAACCGAGACATTCCGGATCGTAACCGTAGGCAGGATTTCGCCATCCAAGGACTATGAGACATTAATCAACGCCGCCACTCTTTTGACTAATCCCGAACGAGACCGCGAGGGCTCGCAGCGCGCCTCTGTCTCGTACGGGACTAAAGACCACAAGTTGGCCATAAAGATTATTGGCGACATCGCCTACCAGAAACAGCAGGTTTATCTCGACGGACTAAAGAATCTGGTAAATGAAAAAGAGCTGACGAGTGTAATTAAGTTCACCGGACCAGTTGCCAATAAGGATTTGCCGCCATTACTGCAGGAAGCCGATTTATTTGTTAACATGGGTCATACCGGTAGCTTGGATAAGACGGTTCTAGAGGCCATGGCTTGCGGTTTGCCAATCCTCACTTGTAATGAGGCCTACGAAAAAGTACTTGGCGAATATGGGGAACTCCTGATGTATCCCAAAAAAGATTTCATAGAACTAGCCAAAAAGATTGGCTCTATGATTAACGTTGGCATTGATGAACGAGTCAGAATAGGCCAAGATTTAAGGGCCATTGTTGTCCGTGACCATAATCTTCCAGGATTGATAAATAAAATAGCCGGCGTTTTAAATGCCTAAAATAATTATTACCGGTTACCCCTATTCTTTTCCTTACTATTTTAAGGTTTTTGAATATGTGAAAAATAAAGATGACTTTGTTTTTGTGCTACCATCACTTTGGCAAGCCAAAGAGGGGAAAATAAAAATCAAACTGGCCAAAAGGCCGGACTTTAAGATTTATGGACTGAAGACGGTTTCTTGGGGGGGCAAGTCTTTGTTTGCCGCTCTTTTTAAAGGATGGATGCCGGGGCTTTTATTGCTTCTGCCATATTTTAGAATTAAATTTCACAGTCGGGTTTTGTATTCCTGTTCGGAGCCGAACTTATTGACCACCCTATATAATGGTTTTTTGGCCAAAGTTTTTGGTTTTAAGCACGTAATTTTTACTTGGCAGAATGTGGAACCGGAAGCAAGAATGACCGGAATCAAGCTGGCCCTCTCAAATTTTCTGGTCCGTCTGAATCTGGTTTTAACCGACGGGGTAATCTGCGGAAACAAAAAAGCGGAAGAGATAATAAATAAACTCAAACCCAAGGATTCAAAACTGAAAACTATCGTTTGTCCGTTAAGTGGAGTGGATGTGGACCGATTTCATCCCGGGACCGCTAAAGATAAAACCATTTTATTTTACGGAGTCCTGGAAGAAAGGAAAGGGGTGGAGTTTTTGATTCAGGCCTTTTCAAAAATTTCCGTTGAAGATGCCACGCTGATGATAATTGGAACCGGTCCGGAAAAAGAGAAGTTGGAGAATCTGGTGGGAGAACTGGGAATAAAAACAAGAGTTTCATTTCGTGATTGGATGCCAAATGAGGCCCTCCCTGAAATTTTGAGAAATTCTGCGGTTTTTGTTTATCCCAGCATACCATGGGGTGGTTGGGAAGAACAATTTGGTTATGCCATGGCGGAGGCCGGTGCTTCCGGAGTTCCGGTGGTGGCTACTAAAACCGGTTCTATCAACGAGGTTGTCAAAAATGGAGAAACTGGTATTTTAGTGGATTCAGGCCATGTTGAACAGTTAAGAAATGCTTTGGAAAAATTATTGGCTGACGAGCCGCTTCGTGAAAAGATGGGACTGGCCGGAAGGGACTTTGTCGTTAACAACTTCAGTCATTTAGTAGTGGCCGACAAAATTTTCCATTTTTTAAATCAATTTATATGAGTAATACTCTTGTCGATTTATCCATAGTCATTCCCCTTTTTAATGAAGAGGAATCCATTCCCGCTCTTTTGCACGAATTGTGCGGTGTTTGTTCTTTGGTCGGTCGGAGCTATGAAATAGTTTTGATCAATGACGGTTCCGTTGATTCTACCCCGCAGTTACTGGAGGTGGCGGCAGGAAAAGACCAAAGGATTAAAGTTCTCACTCTTTCCAGGAATTTTGGTCAACAAGCGGCCTTCAATGCCGGTATAGATGTGGCGGCTGGTAAAATGGTCGTGATGATGGATGGGGACTTGCAGTATCCTCCCTCAATGATTCCAGAATTTATCAAACATGCTGATGAGGGCTACGATATAGTGATTGGGGAAAGAATAAAAAATAAACAGAACAACTTTTTTAGAGAGTTGGTTGGGAGAGTTTTTTACAAAGTGTTGAACAAGATCACCGATCTTGAATTCAGAAATTCCAACGACTTTGGTCTTTATAAAAGATCAGTTATTTCTGTTATCAAAAAAATGCCGGAGAAGGAAAGATTTTTGCGCGGGATGGTTCAGTGGGTGGGATTCAAAAAGAAATTTCTTCCCTATGTCGTGGAGGATAGAAAGTTTGGCGTTCCTAAATATAATTTTAGAAAACTGGCGGCTTTGGTGATGAGCGGGGTCACTTCTTTTTCGGCCCTGCCTCTGCGTTTGGCTCTTTGGGCCGGATTTTTAGTGCTAATTTTCAGTATCGGATTTTCCGGTTTCGTGGCTTGGGATCATTATACTAATCCCAATCCTATTATTGCCGGATGGGCCACTTTGGTTATTCTGCTTCTTTTTACGAGCAGTATTCAGCTGATAGTTTTGGGAGTAGTGGGAGAGTATCTTTATAAAATGTTTCATGAAGTTAAGGGGCGGCCTCTCTATATTGTTAGTTCCACCCAGAATATAGATAAAGAACAAGTTGAGCCGAGCGCTTACGGGATTCATCATGGATAAGAGTTTTTATAAAAATTATTTTTCTTTTGAAAATAATCACTGGTGGTTCAAAGCCAGGCGGGGACTGATTTTTAATTTGATAGATTCTTACCGCACTAATCCGGATAACTCACGAGTGAGCATTTTTGATTACGGATGCGCTTCGGGTAGTTTAGTGAAAAAACTTCAGGAAGCCGGCTTTGCCGTTTCTGGGGGAGATGTTTCTGAAGAGGCCATAAACTTCGGATTAGCTAACGGGGTGAGGCATCTGAACACTATCAGAGGTAATGCTACTCGGCACAAAGAGGGTAGTTTCGATTTTGTTTTTGCTCTCGATATCCTGGAGCATTTGCCGGATGAGTCCCCAGTTATTAAAGAAATAGAGAGAATACTAAAACCGGACGGTATCGGCATTTTTTTTGTGCCGGCTTTTCAGTTTTTATGGGGTCTTCAAGATGAAGTTTCCCATCATTACCGGCGATACACTTTGTCTCAAATCTTGTCCGTTTTGAAGAAGGAGAGTGGCTTACGACTAGTTCGGAGTTCTTACTTTAATACTTTTTTATTCGCGCCAGTGGCCGTGTTCAGATTATTTGCCAGATGGTTCAATTTAAAAGGACGGGAATCGGACTATGATATCAACAGTAAATTTTTGAATTTTATTTTTTATCATATTTTTAATTTTGAATGTCGGTTGTTGAGGTATTTTAACTTCCCCTTCGGTGTTTCTATTCTTTTGGTTCTGAAGAAAAAACAATAATTTCCTTTCGCAGACCGAAGACATTATTGCCTCTTCGGACGCTTGATTCCCAGCGTGAATCTACGCTCGCCGTGGCCTGTGGATTTTGTCCGAAGTGAGAAAATTATACTTCGTCCAAACCATGCAATCACACAGGCCACAGCGCCTCAGAGGCAACAATGTCTTTGGTCTGCAAGAAGAAAAGTTCCCAATTTGAGCCGATGGTAGTAGTTATATATTTTGGAGGCCTTTCGGACTGTGGATTGCTTGCTAACCTCCGTTTGTAGCCCATTCGTTTCGAATAAGATACAAACGGAGGTTAGCTGGTCGGAAAGAGTATAATATTCTTCACTCTTTCCGAATCCACAGGCCGAACTGAGCGAGTTTGCTCGCTGGAAGCAAACGAGCGTCCGGAAAAAGATATAATTATTACAATCTGCGCCAACCGATAAAATGTTCAAAGTAATTAAAAAACATCGCTCCATTCTTCTTCTGTTGGTTTTAGGTTTTATTTTGTTGCGTTTTTCCGGTCTGGATTTGCCATACCATCAAGATGAAAATAAATGGATAGGGATAACGATGGCCGGCATACCCCATCCGCCCCTGACCGGAGTATTTTTGGTATCTGCTAACTGGTTTTTTGGATCGGAGCATCTTCGTTTTCTGCCTTTCATTTTGGGTATCATCAATCTATTGCTTCTTTATTGGCTGGTTAACTATAAATATGGAAAAATCGAGGCCATTTGGAGTAGCTTATTTTTTATCGTTTCATTTTACAGCGTTTTGGCCTCGCTGATGGTGGATACGGACGGGCAGGTTTTGCCTTTATTTTTTCTTCTTTCGGCCAGCACTTATTACAAATGGCGTGATTGTTTCGATTTCAAAAAGAGATTGGGGTGGGGTATTCTTTTGTTATTTTTTGTCTTAGCCGGTTTTTTGGTCAAGTTGAGTTTTGTCATTGCTCTTGGCGCTCTAGCGCTGGACTTCTTGTATTCTCAAAAAAATAAAATATCTCGAAAATTAATGATTAAATGTTTGGGCGTTTTATTTGCTTTGGCGTTTTTTCTGACCTTCCTTTTCTTTATTGCCCGTCATATCATTCCTACTTTTGATTTATCACGTTCGTTTGCGCACTGGAAAGTATTTTTTGCCTTATCCGATCGGAACTTTCTACAGACAGGAATCCAGTTTTTTAAAGCAGTTATGTACGCCTCTCCCCTTTTGGTCGCGCCATTATTATTTTTAACCAAAGACCTGGCCAAGAAATTGAGTTTTTTTATCTTCTTTCTCGTTCTAGGTCTAATTTTCTATCTGTTACTTTTTGATTTTTCTTCCGGCGCGCTTGATCGTTATTTTCAATTTATGATCGTTCCGCTCTCGGTTATCTCTGGTGTGGTGATGACGCATATCCTTCAGTCAGCCGGCGGACAAATTTGGGAAAAATCAAGACGATTTATAATTCTGGGCTTACTGATTTCAGCGGGGGTATTTTTTCTTCAATTCGTCCCCCATTTTGTTCCTTCACTTTGGCCGAAGACCGAGTGGTTTAACCGCGCTTTAAGTTTTAAGTGGAATTTCGTCTTTCCGTTTACCGGCGGCTCCGGGCCCTTGGGTTTTTATATTTCTTGGCTTTTTATGGCGGTGGTTTGGCTCTTGTCCCTGTCTTTGACCATAATGGCGTTTCTTAAGAGCCAATGGAGGAAGCCAATTTGGGTTTTAATTTTAATTCTTGGTTTAACCTATAATGCCGTTTTTATAGAAGAGTATTTATTTGGAAAAATAAATGGGAACCCTAATTATTTATTAGAAAAAACTCTTGTTTTTATTGAGAACAATAACGATATTAAAAAAGTCATAAATTATAACAATATTGGTCTGTATAAACTTACTAAAATAGGGAAATTTGAGAGACGTCTATATGTTGCCCCCAAACACGAAGCAGTTTATGCCGAAGAACTTCCAAAATTCAAAGGACATTTTATGGTTATTGATATGCCCCGGCTTGACCCCAATGGTCCTTATGCCAAATATTTTTCTTCTTGCGGAGTGGTTTATGAGGCCTATTCGCAAAAAATCTCCTCTAAAGTTTATGACTGCCGGAAGGTTACTTATTCTCCTTAGTTTACTTGATAATAACCCGCTGGGAGGATATACTTTTTAAATCATGGATCCCGAACGAAGTAGCCCTACTTGGTTCGGGAATATAATTTTTATTAACTTGGTAGCTTGGTGCGTTGTTATAACTTAAGTGTATAACTGCGTAGCAGCTACTTCGTACGGGATGGAAGATATCTATTTCAAGGATTACTGGCCGGGTTTGCCGGGTACGCCTGATCTGGAGAAGGCCTCGGCGCATTTGCCAATCGGCTGGGTTGAATACCGCGCCACGCTCAAACCAAAATATTGGATAGTTTGGCGGGATGTGGCTTTGTGCTATCTGCTGCTTTTGGCAGGAGTAGCCGTTCTCATTTTTAGCCAAGGATTTTTTAGTATTTCTTGGCTAGGGTTGGGGATAGCGCTTATCTTAGCCGTCTGGATTGGTTATTGGTTGCATGCTATAAGTTTATTTTTACACGAGGCGGTGCATTATAATGTCCACCCCGATCCAAAAAAAAATGACTGGTGGACCAATTTGATTATTTGCCCTTTGCATTTTATCAGTGTGGACTTGTACCGAAAAGTTCATTGGCCGCACCATCTTAATCTGGGAACGCCGGAAGATACGGAGCAGTCCTATTTCAATGCCCTTTCTTTGAGATTTATTTTTGAGACCTTGGTTGGAATTCATGCCTTCCGGACTCTTTTTTCCTACTATAATCATTACCGTCAGCCGATGAACAAAACGGCTGCATCCAACTCTTTCCGGTGGAGTGATTCTTTAAAATTTATTTTTGTTCATTTGGCCATTCTGGGGATTTTTACTATTTTTGGCCAATATCTGGCTGCCGCTAGCTGGGCGGTGGGAGTAGGAGTTTTTTGGCCTTTTTTTGGAACGATTCGTCAGCTTTTACGGCATCGTAGTGAAGATGCTGATCCGGCCGTCGATTACTACAAAGTACCGCATGGTCCGACCATGCGTATGTTCGGCGACGATTTATTTTCAAAAACTTTCGGTATGGCCGGCTTTAATCGCCATTTACTGCATCATTGGGATCCCCGCATTTCTTATACCCGTCTTAAAGATGTGGAGGAATATTTCAAAAACACTCCCTTAGCTCCTATTATAAAATCAGGCCGGACCAGTTATTGGTCTATCACTAAAACTTTGTTTAAAAAGTCAAAATGATTACTTGCCCGATTTGTAAACAAGCCGACACTCAATTTTTTGCTAAGGGCTGGGACTCTGAATACAAGAGTACCGGTGAAAAGTTTGATTATTATTATTGTCGGAACTGTCCGGTGATTTTTCTTCTTAATCCGCCGGTTAACCGTCTTAATGAAATTTATCCTCCATCTTATTATGCTTTTGAAGAAGAAGGCAACTTTTCCGTTCTGGGCCAGGCCAAGCGTTTTTTGGAAAAAAGATTTTTCAGAAAAATACTTAACCAAGTGCCGGGCGAACAGTTATCCGTTTTGGATATCGGCGGCGGTTCCGGCTGGATGCTGGAGACCTTAAAAGCGGCGGAGAATCGTATTACCAAAACGGCAATTGTCGATATTGGACAATCGGCCCGGCCGTTGGCGGAAAAACGGGGACACATTTTTTATGGCGGGCGGATCGAAGATTTTAAAACAGAAGAACAATTTGATTTTATTTTGCTTTTAAATCTTATCGAGCATGTGGAAAATCCGGAGTTAGTAATGAACAAATTACGCAGTTTGGTCAAACCAACTGGTTTGGTTTTGATCAAAACGCCGAATATTGACACTTTAGATCGCCATCTTTTTAAAAATCACAATTGGGGCGGTTTGCATTGTCCGCGCCACTGGGTTTTGTTTAATAAAAAATCCCTTTCGGATTTAGCTGACCGTTGCGGGCTTAAAACGGTTTCTGTTATTTACACCCAAGGGGCTCCGCAATGGACACCCGGTATTTTGGGCTGGTGCTCTGACCGGGGGCTGATTAAGGTGACCAGAGAACGGCCGATGCACCGCCATTGGCTTTATAAACCATTGATAGCCATAACGGCCGCTTTTGATTTTGTTCGTTTACCTTTTTCTAAAACTGCCCAGATGTTTTTTATTTTGAAATTATCAGATTCTGAGGGACATAATGTTTTATGAAAATAGCGGTAGTGGGTGCGGGGATTTTTGGTATTAGTGCGGCCGTAAAACTGGCTCAAAATAGCCACAGGGTTGATTTATTTGAAAAAGAAGATGGTATCCTCAAAGCGGCTTCCGGTATAAATCAGTTTAGATTGCATCGGGGGTTTCATTATCCGAGAAGTAGTGAAACAACTGGCGATTCAATCAGGACGGAAAAAAGTTTTCGTCTGGAATATGGTCAAGCTGTTATCGATGACGGGGAACAGTATTATGGTATTGCCAAAGAGGGGAGCTTAATTTCGGCGGATACATATCTGGATTTTTGCCAAAAATTTAAACTGGGGCACGAACATATCAAACCGGCTTTTTTGAATCATTCCCAGATTGATCTGTGTTTGCGAGCTAAAGAGGGGAGAATTGACCATGCTAAATTAAAAAAAATCTGCCTGTCACGGATAAAAAAACTTCGAGTTAATTTGCGTCTGGAAACCAAAGCTACTCCCGGTCTGCTTAAAAATTATGATTTGGCGGTTTTATGCGCTTACGCCAATTTGAATTCTCTCTTACTTCATGTTCCGGACCAGCAAAAAAAATATCAGTTTGAATTGTGCGAAAAACCGGTCGTCAAATTGCCGCGGCAGTTTACCGGTAAAAGTTTGGTGATGATGGACGGGCCGTTTATGTGTCTCGATCCTCTTGGGGGTACTGATAAGTTTTTGTTGGGCAATGTAGTACATGCTATCCATCAATCCAACATTGGCCTACACCCGGAGGTTGACGATAAGTTTTTACCCATTTTAAATAAGGGCATCATCAAAAATCCGCCCATCACCAATTTTAAAAAATTTATTGAATCGGGAGTGCAGTTTATTCCGGAATTGGCCAAAGCCGAACATATCGGTTCTATGTTTACTATCCGCACTGTTCTGCCCCACAAAGAGGAAACCGACGAAAGGCCCACCATTGTTTCTCGGATAAATGACAAGACCATCACTGTTTTTTCCGGCAAATTCAGCAACTGCGTCGAAGCCGCCGAAAAGGTTTTAGAGATGGTGAAGGAAGTTTGATTTCGAGCAAGTTGCCAGTTTTTAGACTTGACAACATTGCCAAAAGGGGTATATTAAAAACAAGTTTAAGCTGTTTTAAAATCTTGAGGAGGGTTAAATCTATGAATTCAGATACCGTTTATAATTATGAATGGTCTGCAAAAAAGCTCGGATTTGTTGCTAGTATTTTTGCATGCACCGTAAGTGCCATATTGGCGCTCATTGTCATGAAGAATTTCAGTTTTTCAGGTGTAACCTGGACAATATTAGATAAGGTTTTTGTCGTGTTCATATCCTACACGCAGTTGTTTGCCAGCACACTCCATCACTCTCCTGTTCGTCGTCATGGCAATGTGATTGAAGGAATGATTTTTAGTGACCTTGGCGACGATAACATCCAGACTACAGTCGGCCAATGGATATGGCACTGGTTCGTTTCGGTCTTGTGCCACAGTGCTGTTATTAGTGCAATAGGCATTCTCATTATATATACGCTCAGCTGCAAAAGCTGTCCCTGAAAATTTGAGGACCCTCTATTTGGTCCTTTTTTCTTTATCTATTTTAATAATTGAACAGATGAAAAACTGTGTTAAAATTTGTTAATATGAAAATAGTTTTAGCGACCGGGATATTTTATCCCGATGTGGGAGGGCCGGCGATTCATGTCAGAAAAATTGCCGAAGCATTGGTGGAGAAAGGCCATCGGCCGGTGGTCTTGGCTTACGGGGACTATGATGGGCCGGATACATTTAATTTCGAAGTCAAACGGGTTTCCCGGAAATTACCAAGTTGGCGGCGCTGGCTAAAGTATCTTTGGCTGGTTTTAACTAGTTCGTTCGGAGCCGAAGCAATCTATGCTTTTAACTTGAGCACAGCTGGAATTCCCGTTTTTTTGACCGGAAAATTATTATGCAAAAAAATCTTGATTCGGGTACCCGGAGATCCGATCTGGGAACGGGTGGTAGAAGGCGGAAAAAGGTTTGTCACCATCCAGGAATATTATGAGCGGGGTCTTTATATGAAGGACCGGCCATGGGTTTTTAGGGCGATCAAGTTTGCTCTATCCCGATTTGATAAAATAGTTTTTTATTCACCGTTGTTAAGAGACCTCTATGAAAAATACTATGGTGTGTCTCATGACAAAACAAAGATTATTTTAAATCCTGTTTCTAAAAGGCTTGCCTCGCCGACCGGCGGGCCAGCCCTGAATGTTCTTCCCGCTTCCGAAACGACAATTTTATTTGCTGGGCGCTTCGTGGCTTATAAAAATCTGGAACTGGTCATCAAGGTTTTTGATAAAGTCAGACAAAAATTAGGCCAGGGGCAGTTAATCTTGATTGGAGATGGACCGGACAAAGAAAAACTGGCCGCTATCATCAAGACATTACCATCTTCTGGGAATATACTGATGATTCCAAAAATTAATCAGGAAAAACTTTTTGAATATATTCGTTCCGCCACTTTCGGCATCGGGCCGGCGCTAACGGAATTTAATCCCAATTTTATTTTAGAGTGCTTGTCTTTCGGTCAGCCGGTTTTGTTAAGCCGGGGAAATGGCCTGACGGTCCAATTGCCAGAGGAATTTCTTTTTGATTCCAAAAGTGCTGAAGAACTGGAGTTTAAGATGTCCCAATTCTTTGATGAGGAATTTTACCGGCGAGCGCGAGCCATTGTGGCCGGACTGGATTTGTATCAGACCTGGGAAAGTGTTACCAAGGCCCACCTTGATTTATTGGCCCAAATGGGGCAGAATTAGGTGTTCTATGTCTATATCCACTCAAAAATTAGAGCTGGCCTCAAAAGTGGCTCGCCGGGTTTTGAAAAATTATAAGGGGAAATTTACCCTTATTCTTCTCTTGGGGTTTCTGGGCGGTTTATCCGGTGGTATTGGCATTGGGGTAGTTATTCCTATTTTTTCGGTTTTGACTGGACAAAGCTTGGGAGAGGCCGACGCCATTACTCGTACTATTGAGAAGTTTTTTGATTTTTTGCATTTGCCGTTCAATTTGCCCTTTTTAGCTGCTTTAGTGGGTACTCTTTTCGTTTTTAAGGCGGTCGTCCTATTTTTTGCCAGATATACAAACGGGAAATTGGCCGCCGAATATGAGGCCAAGTTGAGGGACGATCTTTTCACCAAAACACTAGAGGCCTCTTGGCCATATTTGTTAAATCAGAAAACCGGTGTAACGGAAAGAATTTTTATGAATGATGTGATTTTAAGCGCCAAGACTATTTCTGTTATTACCAACCTTATTATTTTAGGAACTAGTTTGGTTACTTATGCGTTCATTTCCTTTAATATCTCTGCTCCAATCACTCTCTTAACTTTGGGATTTGGGGCGGTTTTATTTTTTGTTTTTAAACCACTTTATTTTAAGACCAGAAAAGCAGCGGCGGAGGCGGCTGAAACCGAGAAAACTATCGTTCACTATCTTAGTGAAAGTATCCAAAATGCCAAAGCAATCAAGGCTTCAGGAGTAGAAAAAGAAGTGGGGGAAAGAAGCCGGGAGCATTTTCAAAAACTAAAAAAATCCAGAATCCTCTCCACTATTTATGCGGCGTCTGTCGCGCCCTCTTTTGAGCCGATTGGATTTTTATTCATTATTTCCCTTTTTGTTTACTATCATAATTTGCCGGGGTTTAATTTTATTTCTTTTGCCGCAGTGGTGTATTTGGTTCAGAAGATGTTTTCTTTTGTTGAATTGTCCCAAGGAAACATTCAGCGGCTGGGAGAGGCCGCTCCTTATGTGCAATCTGTTCTAGACCAGCGTCGTTTTGCCTTAGAAAATAAAGAAGTGGCCGGTGGTGCTTTGGCTTTTAATTTTAACCAAGATATAGTTTTTGAAGATATAAAGTTCTCTTATGAAAAAAGGGGTATAGTTCTGGCAGGGTTCAATGGCAGAATAAAGAAAGGAGAAATGGTGGGATTAATCGGTTCTTCGGGAGCTGGTAAGACCACGATAGCGGATCTGCTTTTAAGATTGTTTCGTCCAGATTCCGGCAAAATAATGCTTGATGGAAGAAATGTGGAGGAAATTAATCTGGATGACTGGAGAAAAAAGCTTAGCTATGTTTCACAGGATGTTTTTTTACTGAACGACACTATTGAAAACAATATAAAATTTTTTGACAACTCGATTTCCAAAAAAAATATTACCGAAGCCGTAGAGGCGGCCAATGCCAGTAATTTTATAAAAGAATTGCCGGATGGTTTTGCTACGGTTATCGGTGAAAGAGGCGTAAAACTGTCCGCCGGCCAGAGACAACGAATCGCTTTGGCCAGGGTCCTGGCCAGAAATCCTGAAATTTTGATTTTGGATGAAGCGACTAGCGCTTTGGATAACGAGTCAGAACTGCTCATCCAGAGGGCCATAGAAAGTTTGAAGGGGAAAGTGACGGTTCTGGCCATTGCCCATCGTCTTTCTACGGTGATGAATTCCGATAAACTGCTGGTGTTGGATGAGGGCAGAATCATAGAGGAAGGAGTACCGGCCGAACTGCTAAAGAATAAGGACTCCCATTTTTATAAGATGTATCACATTGCTTAAAATGAACGAGCGAAAAGAAAAAATCGTAATTTTGGGATATGGATGGGTCGGGCAGGCCAACGCTCTGGCCCTGGTTCGTATGGGATACGAGGTTTTTTATTACGATGTAGTGATTCCAAAAAAAAATTACCAGGAATACGAAGAAATATACAGAAAAATAAAATCTCTCCGCAAACCCCTAGACGCAGAGAGTCCGGAAACTTGGTATTTAATCTGTGTAGGCGATCGTGTTTCTTCTGACGGTGTACAGGATATTTCCCTGATTGCCAAAGCCCTCGATGCCATCCGAGAGGCCAAAGGAAGGATTATTTTGCGTTCAACCGTGTTACCTCAGCATTTAAGTAAATTAAATTTTGATTATTATTTACCGGAATTTTTACATGAACTGAAAGCGGTTGAAGAATGCCTGCAGCCGTCCCATCTAATAATCGGTAAAAAGAATCCAGAATTGCTTGATCCAGGCTTTCTGAATGTTTGGCGAGCCAGATCCCGTAAGGTTTTTGACGGTACGCCGTACCAAGCTTCCTACATAAAATACCTTTCCAATGTATGGAATGCCTTGAGGATTGCTTTTGTCAATGAATGGGGAGATGCCATGATCCGTCAGGGGGGGTTGTCGTCTTCTGAGACCCAAGAGGCCATCAATTTTTTCTTTGAGAAAAAAAGCTATCTTCGTTATGGCAAGTCTTTTGGCGGGCATTGTCTGCCCAAGGATGCGCTGGCTTTTATGGCTATGCACAAAGATGCGCCACTCTTTAACGCTATTTTGGCTTCCAATACTGCTCATCAGGAGATCGAAAAAATTAACGCTGATCTGCCGACCTGGTTTTCTTTCTGGGAACAAAATAAAAACTCGGAAAAAGATATGGCAGTTTGGCCCTATCTTTGGTCCAAACTGAATGCGCTTAAACTGATAAAATCAGCCAGAAAAAAAGCAAAGCCCCTGGTCCATTTTTTTATTAACAGAATGATCAATGAAAGAAATGCTTTATTGAGAGCGAAGAAAAATTGGAATAAATTGGGAGTGGCCAATGCGCGTTATTATGTGAATGTTGGCACCAAAAGCAATGAGTTGGTGGACGAGTTTGAATTAAAAGAAACCGGCCTCGCCGACTATAAAAGATATATTATGGATGACGATTTAATTTCAAAAAAACTCGGCAATCTCAAAGAAAAATCTGTTTTGGACATCGGCGGCGGTATTGGAAGAATGACCGAATTTTTATCTAAAAATTTTAAAGAGGTTTGTGCGATAGATATTTCAGAAGTAATGACCGAGCAGGCCAAGAAACGTTTGGCGGAATTTTCTAACATAAAGTTAATCGTCAATGACGGACAATCCATACCTTTTGCCAATAATTATTTTGATCTCGTTTATTCCCAGCAAGTTTTTAAGCATGTCCCCACCTATGGAGCGGTTAATAACTATTTCAAAGAAGTGGCCAGATCATTAAAGGCAGGAGGGGTGGCAAAAATTCAGTTGCGTACCGGACCGGGAGTGCAAAAATGGAAACCAACTTACGGGGTATCTTTTGACCAAGACCGAGCCAAGCAAATGGCCGAAAAATCCGGCTTACGATTTATTAAACATCAATTTGACGGCGATAGGAACTTTTGGATTTGGCTTGACAAATAATCTTTCTTTATTCATACTCAACAGAGCTTATTAATAAAAGAAAGGATGGGGACGATGCTAACAGATCAGTGGGTTGTTACAAATTTTGCATATGGGACAGGGCCTTATCTTAGGACAACAGAGTTGGCTATAGCTTTTAATAGTCAGTTGGAACAAAAAACCGGAAAACGATTGAAAATCTTAGTGCCATGGGTTTATGGTGAAAAGCAAAAGAAAATCATGCTTGAAGATTTTTCAAATTATGCCGATGAGATTTTTCTTGATGAGGCTTTGGGTAAGATTTTGGCGAGCATCTTTTATGGAGACAGTACTTATGAAGAAGCTTTATCAAAATGGGTCGCTAATGTAAAAAGAGTTTCGACAGAAGCCCGTAGCCATCTTTCTGGGAAGATTGAAGCAATGAGTCTTTCTGGTAAGTCAATTTCTATTGACGGTAAAAATATCGTTTTGGAAATAAACCGCTCTCCGAGGATTAGATACGACGTTGCTCTGTCATATTTAACTACTTTTGGGTATATTTCAGATATTCTTCAAGGTGTTAAAAAAGTTTCTTCTGATGCCATTACTATCGACAGGGAGTTGCTTGAAGAGGGGATCAGTGTTTCTGATTGGGTAGAATCTAATCACAAAATCCATGCAGTGGCTTATCCTGCGACTTTTTCTTGGCAAGACTCATATCAAAAGCACTATGTTACAGAGTTGCTTACTCCACCAATATCAAATCTTTATCCATCCAATACTGAACAAATCGAACCAGGCATATTTGTTACAGCTACAGGGATACCTGGACTGGAAAAACTGTATGATAACTTAGAAAAGCTTGGTTTAAAGCTCTATTCTAATGATGTAAAATCAGTTCCGGGCAGTATAAAAAAGCTGCCATATATTATCCCAAATGAAAACATAATTTTTCAATTTGCTCGTTCCGGCTGGGGATCAGTGTGGTTGTCGATGATTTCTGGAACCCCTTTGGTTATGCCGGATTTTGATTCGAATGACGATCCGGAAATTTACTTCAACAACTTGGCGGTAGAAAGTTTGGGAATTGGCATTGTTTATCGGGGCCAGACTCTTGAAGAGATAATCGATAAGTGTTCGGAGATAAGAAGTAACAGCAAAGCTTTATGCGATAAAATTCTTTCTCGCTGGCAGACTTTAGATGGCAATCAATATTGTGCCAGAATTTTCGTTGACGATTTTATTGGTCACCGCTTTTAATAGTGGTTTTTTATTGGAACTGATATGAAAAATTCCGTATCTAAAATAATCGTGGAAATATGCCAGAATCATAACGGTGACAGAAATCTTCTTCGGGAGCTGATTTATGCCGCCAAAGAAAACGGGGCGGATATTGTGAAAGGCCAGATAATTTTTTCAGAAGACCTGACTCCGCGAAAACGCTTTGACGATGGATTGGTTGAAGATAATGGTGTTAGAAAAACTATCCAACGGCCTTACGCCGTGGAATTAGCCAGAATGAAAATCCTTGACCTAGTTGAGGAGGACTACCATTTTTTTGTTGAAGAGGCTCAGAAAGCCGGCATAGAACCAATGTTAACTGTTTTTTCTCGCCGGCGTACTTCTTTGGCCGCCTCTTTGCCCTGGAAAAACAGGTTAGTGAAAGTGGCCAGTTATGATTGTGGTAGTCATGTCATGATCAATGAGTTGGCCGATAATTTTGATACCCTAATCATTTCCACCGGAGCATCATTTATTGAGGAAATAGAAAAAACCGCTGAAATTCTAAAATTAAAAAATAAAAAATTTGCTTTCTTGCATTGCGTAACAAGTTATCCTAATACTTTGCCTATGGTTCATCTGGCTAGAATGGAATGGTTACGGCAATTTACCCCGCTGGTTGGTTGGTCGGACCATACCTTGGTGGCCCGTGATGGTATCAAAGCGGCCAAGTTGGCTATGATGCTGGGAGCAGATTATATCGAAAGGCACTTTACAATTTTGGCTTCAGATAAGACTAAAGATGGTCCTATTTCTATTAATCCTGCGCTACTTGAAGAACTTTCTGATTTCAGGCATCTTTCTAAAGAAGAACAGAGAGAGATCGTGGAAAAAACTATTCCAGAATGGCGTATAATGCTTGGCTCGGCCGACAGAGCTTTAACGCATACGGAGATGCTTAATCGGGATTACTATCGGGGACGTTTTGCCAGTTTTGTTAATGGAAAATGGATTTATAACTGGGAGGAAACAAAACTAACTTAGTAATGGAAAAAATCTAAAGCTGGGTGGGAGGCGGAGGGGAACACTTTTTTTGAGCACCGTCGAATAAAAAAGTATGTTCACCGGAGCATCCAATCCAGACCGATAGAGATATGATAAACAATAAACAAATTTTAGCGCTGATTCAGGCCAGAGGTGGTTCCAAAGGTTTACCAAAAAAGAATATCCGGCTTTTAGGCGGGAAACCGCTCATCAGCCATAGCATTGAAGTAGCTCTCCAATCCAAATTAATAGACAGGGTGGTTGTTTCTACTGACAGTGAAGAGATTGCCGCAGTAGCCAAAGCGGCGGGAGCGGAAGTGCCTTTTTTACGGCCGGCGGAGTTGGCTCAAGATTTAACCCCTAATGCTCCAGTGGTGGAACATTGTTTGACCTGGCTTAAGGAACACGAAAACTACTCTCCTGATTTGATTGTCTTTCTGTATCCCACCGGCCCGTTTCGGACGGTGGAAGAAATAGAGGAGGCCATCAATATTCTTGAAAACCATCCGGAAGCGGACAGCCTTAGATCGATGGTGGAACCGCACCACTCTCCCTATAAAATGTGGAAACCGCAAGGTGATTATGTCCGGCCCTTTGTGGAAAATTTTGACGGACCTAAAGATTTTCACACCAGCGCTCGGCAGTTATTGCCAAAAGTTTACAAAAGCACCCCAGATATTCACGTGTTCAAGGTAGCCATGTTTTGGGATAAAAAATCTACCATCGGCGAGGTGGTTTTGCCTTACTATCTGAAGCGTCCGACGATTGATATTGATCACCAGCTTGATTTGGAAATAGCCGAATTTCTTCTAAAAAACGGGAGCATTAAATAGCCAAAAGGAATTTATTTTTCTGCTATCGCTACTAAAGTATCGGTCATATTAATTTCTTTTAAAAGATTGGAATAAGCCGTGTCTAACTCGTTAGTTCTCAAGGCGCTCCACAGAATCTGTCCGTGGGGTTTGCCTTCTCTTAACCAATGAAGATGATTGGCGAGAGGGTATCTTTGGAAGCCTTTTATCACAATGTTTTTAAAACCGGCCTTTTCTAAAAATGCGGTCAAGGATTGTCTCGTATGCAAGACCAAATGCTCGCTCCAAAAAGTAAAGTTTTTAAAATCTTCAACATTTAAGAATGAAAACAAGAAGTCATTGGCATGCGGTATCTCCACTACGATCTTAGCATCTTTGGCCATTTTTTGGTAAGCACCTTTTAATACCTTAAGCGGTTCAGTCATGTGTTCGAGCGTATGGAAAAATGTTACCACGCCGAATTCGTTAAAAGGCACTTTGGAGACATCGTTATAAATTTCATAGCCCTCTTTTCTAAGCAACTTGGCCATTTTCTCTCTTGGTTCCACCGCCACCGCTTTTTTGGCAAAAGGGGACAAGAGATCCAAAATACCTCCGACGCCCGTACCGATATCCAGCCAAGTGCTATTGCGAATTAAATCTTGGAATTGATTTTGCCGACGTGAGTCATCCTCGTAATAGCTAAGCAGAGCTTCTTTTCTGGTTTTGGTTTTATAGTATAAACTGAAAGCAGTTTTTTCCGCATAATGTGATATTTCCATATGCTTGGAGGTGGAAAGAAAAATAACGCCGGATTTGTGGCATTTCATAACCGAAATGTCCTCCCGGTCTCTTAAGCGGGGAGAAAAAATCTTAATGGCCTTTTCGTCGCAGATGCCCCACTGGCACAAGAGCTTTATAGTTTTGTTTTCTACTCTCATAAGTTTTTACTTTACAACATAACTTCTAATATTGCAACCCATAAGTCCCAAAAACTATTTGACGACCTTGACCAATAAGCGACCCCTTGTTACTATATTATCAATGTTCTTTTACTTATTAATAGGGAGATATTCATGTCAGATTTTCGGGTTTTAATGCTTTATCCCAATCTGCAATCGGAAACGATGGTCCCACCGTCTTTAGCGCTTTTTTCTTCTATCTTGAAACGGGAAGGTTTCAAAGTGGCGCTGTTTGATACCACGGATTATGACCTGGAAACAGGATTTGCTAATTCGGGAAGAGTCAAGATGAAAAATCTTAATGCCAGGCCGTTTACACCGGAGACGGAAAAAAAGACCACCGATGCTTATGACGATTTGCGTAAAATGGTTGAGTCGTTTGGGCCAAATCTGATCATGGCCACAGCGACAGAAAACATGTTTCCCATGGCGGTTAACCTTCTCAAGCATATTGACGATTTGGAGGTGCCAGTCATTCTGGGTGGTGTTTTTGCCACCTTTGCTCCAGAGCTGTGTATGCGCTGGAAAGAAATTGACATTCTTTGTGTTGGTGAAGGAGAATATGCTCTGGTGGAGTTATGCCGAAGGATGAGTAAGGGTCGGGATTACTCCGATGTTCCCAGTTTATGGGTGCGGATGTCTGATGGCAGTATCAAAAAAAATCCCATCTCGACTCGGGTTGATATGGATAAAAATCCACTTCCCGATTTTTCTATTTTTGAAAAATCCAGATTCCGCCGTCCGATGGCCGGCAAGATGTACACTATTTTTCCGATCGAGACTCATCGCGGCTGTCCTTATACTTGCCGATTCTGCAATTCCCCCTCTCAAGATGTCTTGTATAGCAGTATGACCAAGCAGGCTTATTTCCGGAAAAAGTCTTTTCCGGAAGTCAGGGAAGAGTTGTTGTTCTGTCGTGATACTTGGAAGGCAGAATATTTCTTTTTCTGGGCGGATACATTTTTTGCCTGGTCCGAGAAAGAATTTGATGAATTTTGCGAGATGTATAAAGACATTGGCCTGCCATTCTGGTGTCAGACCAGGCCGGAGACAGTGGTAGCTCACCGAATTCAGAAGTTAAAGGATATCGGAGTAAACAGAATGGGTTTTGGCATCGAGCATGGAAATGAAAAATTCCGTAAAGATGTTATTGACAGGGCTTATACCAATCAGTTGGCGATTGACAAAATGAAAGTCCCTACTGAATTGGGAGTCCAGTTCAGTGTCAACAATATTATTGGTTTTCCTGATGAAACTCGGGCCCTGGCCTTTGACACCATCGAGTTGAATCGCAATATCAAAAGCGACACCATGAGTTGTTCTATTTTCGTTCCGTTTTGCGGGACGGAGTTGAGAACTATGGCCGTGAAGAGGGGATATCTTGATCCAGATACGATCTGTCCTTCAAATTCGGACGATTCGGTCATGACGATGCCGCCGCCTTATTTTAGCAAAGACCAACTAAAGGCCTTGCGCCGAGTTTTTGCCATGTATGTTAAATTTCCCAAGTCACGATGGCGGGAGATTCAAAAAGCGGAGGCCTTAACTCCGGAAGGTGATGAAATTTGGGCGCAACTTCGCGACGAGTTTATCCAAACCTTCTTCAATCCCGACGGGGATATTGAAAAAGTTAATACCTAATAAAACGGCTTTAAAAGCCGTTTTTGTTTGTTGCGCCGACAGCGACTGTCTGCATCTCATCTTTTAATTTCACCCCCTCGGGGCTTTCTTATTGTTTTGCGCCGACTCATCAGACTCGTCTGCATCTCATCTTTTTATTGCGCCCTTTCAGGGCTTTCTTATTGTTGACTTTCTTGTCAAATAAGGTATTCTAAAGACATTGATGGATACTAAAAAAGCTAAAATTTTATTTGTGGTTTCCACTCTTCAGCATTACTGCAACTTTATTAAAACCGGAGCGCTGAAAGAGATTCAAGACAGGGTGATATTTTTGGTTCATCCCAAGCTGGCCAAGATGGATTTCGGAGTACCTAGCGACCGGGTTTTCTTTTATTCTTATTCCGGTAAAAAGGATAGTTTTCATCGGCATGTTTTTAATATTAATTCCTATCTCAATAGATACAAGAGCTCGGTTTTTGCTTTTCGTCTCCTAAGATTGAAACCTCGTCAATTACGTATTTATCGGGTTTTGGCCCTTCCAGTTTTGGGAAGTATTGTTAAATCTATATTTTTAAAGAGAGCGGAGGATAAATCACTTTTTAAATTAGTACAAAATATTAACCCCGCTTTGATTATTACCCCGTCCCATGCTTTTGAAGGCATGACTTTTGAACTAATTAAGATTGCTAAAAAAATTAAGGCCCAGTCATTTTTACTGGCCGAACAATGGGATACCCTGCCTTGTAAGACAATTTTTACCTTTAAACCTGATTATGTGGGGGTCTGGAGTCGGCAAGGCGTGGAGCATGCTATTAATATCAGGGAGATGGCCCCGGAACGGGTTTTTATTTTGGGTGTACCGCGGTTTAGGGACTATCTGAAACCGGAAGCAAGGCATCTTCCTTCACCATACCCCTTTAAATATATTCTTTATGCTGGTGTGTCAATTCAATATAACGAACTAGCGGCCCTTCATAAAATAGATGAGTTAATTGAAAAACACGGCCTAGATTTAAAAGTTATTTATCGTCCGGCCAAGGCTCAGCGTGTCCAACTTTGTCCGGATGTTTTTTTTGAATATGATTTTAAGCATGTTATTATGGACACTCCTACTCGGCTTTATTATAAAAAAGGAGTGGGAGGAGATGTCATCAAAGATGGTTTTAGTTCTGTTTTTGCTTTTGACCAGAATCATATTGCTAGATTATTGACCAATATGGAATTTATGATTTCCCCCTTTACTACCATGGTTTTAGAGGCCTCTCTCTTTGATAAAAAAGTTTTTACTATAGTCTATGACGACGGTTTTCATGCCTCCTTTAGCTTAAAGTATCTTTTTAAAACCTTGCTTCATTCCAAAGGCATCGATGGGCTGAAAAATATGCGGATGGTTCATAATTTTGACGATATGGAGAAGATTTTTTCGGAAGGCGATCAATTAAAACAGTCCGATGTCAAACCGCTTGATATAGATTACTTTGTTTCCAAAGAAGCGACGGCTAATTACCCGGCCAATCTTCGAAAAGTGGTGGACACTATTTTAGTTGACTAAAGTAGTATTTCCTTGTTAAGATATCAGAATTAGATCTTTTACTTATTAATAACTAAGAGGAGTTGTTCATGACGGTTAAAGAAATGCCCGAGTCATTGGAGCCGACCATAATTGGTCCACCTGCAGCGGATTTTCGGGTTTTAATGCTATACCCAAATATTCAATCCGAAACGATGGTTCCACCCTCTTTAGCGCTTTTTTCGGCCATATTGAAGCGGGAAGGTTTTAAGGTGGCCTTGTTCGATACCACGGATTATGACATGGAAACAGGATTTGTGAACTCTGACCGAGTTGAGACGGCCAACCTTACTTTTCGGCCATATAAGCCGGAGGCGGAAAGAAAGACCACGAATGCTTACGAAGATTTGCGCAAAATGGTAGAGTCGTTTGAGCCCAATCTTATTTTAGTCACGGCCACTGAAAACATGTTTCCCATGGCGATTAACCTGCTCAAGTACATTGATGACTTGGAGGTGCCAGCCATCATCGGCGGTGTTTTTGCCACCTTTGCTCCAGAGCTGTGTATGCGCTGGAAAGAAATTGACA
>CAZOKW010000001.1:0-11240 GCA_964580765.1 uncultured Candidatus Saccharibacteria bacterium | reverse complement strand
CGACTCGGGTTGATATGGATAAAAATCCACTTCCCGATTTTTCTATTTTTGAAAAGTCCAGGTTTCGCCGTCCGATGGCCGGCAAGATGCGGACTATTTTTCCCATTGAGACCCACCGTGGCTGTCCTTATACCTGCCGGTTCTGCAATTCCCCAAGTCAAGATTTACTGTACAGCAGTATGACTAAACAGGCCTATTTCCGGAAAAAGTCTTTTCCGGAAGTCAGGGAAGAATTGTTGTTCTGTCGTGATGTTTGGAAGGCCGAATATTTTCTTTTCTGGGCGGACACCTTCTTTGCCTGGTCCGAGAAAGAATTCGATGAATTTTGCGAAATGTATAAGGACATCGGGTTGCCATTCTGGTGTCAGACCAGACCGGAAACAGTAGTGATGCACAGGATTAAGAAACTAAAAGATATTGGCATTAGTAGAATGGGTTTTGGCGTTGAGCATGGCAATGAAAAATACAGGAAAGAGGTCATTGATCGGGCTTACACCAACGAGCTGGTCATCAACAAAATGAAAATTCCCAGCGAGTTGGGAGTAGAATTTAGCGTTAATAATATCGTCGGTTTTCCTGACGAGACACGGGAGTTGGCTTTTGACACCATAGAATTGAATCGCCAAATCAAAAGCGACACCATGAGTTGCTCTATTTTCGCCCCTTTTTGCGGGACGGAATTGAGAACCATGGCCGTGGCGCGGGGCTATCTGCATCCGGATACTATCTGTCCTTCAACTTCGGACGATACGGTCATGGATATGCCGCCGCCGTATTTTAGCAGTTATCAATTAAAGGCCCTGCGCCGAGTTTTCGCCATGTATGTTAAATTTCCTAAATCAAGGTGGCTAGAGATTCAAGAAGCGGAGGCCTTAACTCCCAAAGGGGACGAGGTCTGGGCGCGTCTTCGCGAAGAGTTTGTCCAAACATTTTTCAACCCAGACGGGGACATTGAAAACACCACGGCTTAACAAGCCGTTTTTTCTTAGAAAAAAAATTTAAAATTTTAAAATAAAAAGCCACTTTTTTAAAAATGTGGCTTACTCTACTTTCTCAACCTGCCGGTAGAAACGTTTGACGGGGAAGCGGGACATCAACATGGTGATACCCCCCAAGCTATGGCCGTAAAAATCAAGCTGTCTTTTAATCATCTCTCTTTGTTCCGGACTGTGCCGGAAGCGAAGCTTAACGGGGTAGGTTATTTCGCTCAAAGTTCCGCCGCCTCTGACCCAGGTCACATCCTTGATCATTTTGAGAATGTCAAAGTTAAAAGTTTCGGTGATATCGATGTCTAAATCAAGCAGGTTGCCCCTTTGGCACTCGGCAAATCGTTCGAGGTCTTTGATGATATTTTCTATATTCGAGCAAGAGGCTCCGGTGAACAAAGTTTTTGTCTCGGCGGTGCTCGCAAAAACTGTTCCCCTCCGCCTCTGGTCGATATCTGCTAGATACTCTCGAAGAATACCAAAAGCGGTGGTGTGCATTAATTTATAAATGACAAATATGGATTTGGCGCGGTATTTATAAATAATATTACCGCCCAGTTTGCCGGAAGCGTAACTTTCAATTTCAGCGGATACATCTCTGATTAAATCTTCTGGATTGTTCCAAAGTTCTTTCTTGGTGTCAGCCGTGAACTCCTCATACATCTCAATAAATTCTGGCACGGTCCGGATGTTTTCGTGGATTTGCTCTAACCAGCCGCTGGTCGGTATTTTGAGAATTCTTAACAAAGCATTAATTTCCCCAAAAATACGATCATTATAGAAAAGACCGGTCGTAAGATAAAGGCGTCTGGCTTCCAGATAATCTTCAAAAGAGAGGGTGTTAGTGCTGATACAGATTTCCTCGATATCCGTTACGGGGATTTTCTGCCCTTTCCAATTATAGCATCCGACCGATCTTTGGACTGGTCGGAAAGCGCTTTGCATTTGATATTGTTTTCGGCTGGCTTGACCGCTTAACTCTGTGCCATGAATGAGGGCCAGTTGATGTTGGGTGATATTGTTGATACCGATGTCAATCAAAGCGTCAATGCTTTTTCGTTCGGTGGCCAAGGAATCATGAGGCAGAGCCAGAATAATCTCCGAATAAGTATAAGTATCGGTGTCGCTGATGCGGTCGGAAAGCTTAATGGAGGCATCGGTGGAGATGTTACTTCTCTTGATGGCGGTTAAAACACCCTCATCCATAGATTGGACTGAAGCAGTGAACCGGATAGCTCCATTCAGCAGGTCGCTACAAGACATGATTCGTTCTTTTTGGTTTTTACCCGTGGTACAAGCGATGTATTCCGGATAACCGGTTCTTTTTTGAACTTCACTCAAATATCGGCAAAAATCAAGATCCTCTTTATACATACCAAAGTTTGAATCGGTGATGCGGAGAATTTTGGTGTGCTTGGTTTTGGCGACGATATAATCTATCTCGGCTATTTTTCGTTCCAGAGAAGTGCGAAAAACTTTTTGGTAATAATTTCCTCCTTCCGTACAAAAAGTGCAGGTGAAAGGACAGCCACGATTGGTTTGAATGGTTGGTACCAATCTCTGTTCAAAAAACTTATCCAAAAGCCCAGTGGTATAGGGAGAGGGAATAACGGTCAAATCTTCTAGGCGCGGCTCCACTCCTCCCAACCATGGCTCCCCATCTACCAACGAATGACAACTTAGCAGTTTCATTTTTTGGATGGTTCTTATGTCCCGACCTTGGAGGAGGTGTTGGATCAATCTGGCAAAGGGGACCTCGCCGTCTTTGTAAATGTGAATATCTATGTCCGGATATTGGGTGAGCCAGGCCACTTGTTCTTCGGCCACATCCGGATAATTTGGTCCGCCAAAGACGGTAATGATATGCGGGTTCTCTGCTTTGGCCAGTTGGACGAAGCGATAGCCCAGATTAAGGTTCCAAAGATAATTGGAAGAGGCGATCACCTCTGGTTGTCGTTGTTCGAATTCTTTGGAAAATTCCTCTACGGACTTGATTATCTTGATCTCGACCGCGTTTCCACACTCCTTCAGACAATAAGCGGCGATCAGGCCCAATTGCAGGGGTATAGTTTCACTACTTAACCCCAGGTCTGATTCATGGGTTAAATCAATCATGTGAATTAACATAAAACCCCTTGTTTTTAAGGTTCCAATTTATTTAAAAGCTAACACATAATTAAAAATTGACAAAATAGTATGTTTCGTTAAAATAATCCTAAACTGTTTTTTAACAAAAAGGAAAGAATACAGGATGAATAATGGCAAAAAAATCCCGTCAATTTTGCTTATTGGCGTAGGGCGGTGGGGCGAAAATCACTTGAGAGTTTTGCTTAAACTGCAAGCTAAAGGATTTTGCCGCCTAGCCGGTATCCACGATACCAATAACGATAGACTTCAATCTGTTGGCAAAGAATTTGGGGTAAAAACATTTTTTAACGACGCCCAGGGACTGAAAGAAGCGGATGCCGTGGTTATTGCCGTTCCAACCTATAACCACTTCGCCGTAGCTAAAAAAGCATTATTGGCAGGCAAAGATGTTCTCGTTGAAAAACCGTTGACCGAAACAGTCGGAGAAGCTGAAGAATTAGAAAGAATCGTCCAAACCTCCTCTCGAATTTTGATGGTCGGACATCTTTTTCGTTATAATCCCGCGGTGGACCATGTTAAAAAGCTTTTGGCTGATAAAGAAATCGGTAACATCCGCTTTCTTCGGGGGCATTTTATGGGATTTAGATTTAAAGAATCAGATGCCGGAATTTTGGCTACCACAGCTATACATTTCATCTACTTGTCAAACTATCTTATGGGCACAGCCCCAAAGGCCGTCTGGGCAAAAACAAATTATCTTTTAGACCAGGAACGAGATGACTGCGGTCTGATTCGGCTTGATTATGATTCAGGGTTCAGTTTAATTGAGTCCGATTACTTTACTCCAGGTAAATGGCGAACTTTGGCGATTATCGGTACCCAAGGGGCTATCTTGCTTGATGCCCTAGATCAAAAAGTAGAGTTGCATCAAAAAAAGCATATTTTCTCGGGAGGGTGTTTTGAGGCCTACAATGGCAGTGTATTACACCCGAACATAGAATTTCAAGAACCCTTATATTTGGAACTAAAACATTTCTTGGAATGCCTAGAAAACAGAGCAGAACCGCTGACCGGCATTAAAGACGGCCTAGAGGTCTTAAGAATTATTGAAGCGGCTTATCAGTCCTCTCAATCCGATAGAACGGTGGTGTTAAATGAATAAGAAACAGAAGAAAAAGAAAGGAGAAAAGCAAACATGAAATGTCAAATATGCCGAAATGAAACAGAGCAATTTTTGGACTTAGGCCAACACCCGCCTTGCGACTTCTTAACCAAGGACGAGTTTAGCCAGGAAATTTTTTATCCCCTAACAGTATACTTGTGTCCTAACTGTAATCTGGTGCAACTTGGACAGCCGGTAAATCAAGAAGCGCTTTTTTTGCCTCGGGTCGGCTATCATCATATCGCCGCCCTGTCTTCCAGTTTTCTGAAACATCTTGATATTTTGGCGACGGAAACGGTCGAGAGATTTTCTTTAACACCGGACGACCTGGTGGTGGAGATAGGGTCAAATGATGGAGCATTGCTGGAAGCATTTCAAAGAAAGGGCGTAAGAATATTAGGAGTTGATCCTACTGATGTAGTGCAGATGGCCGATGATAAAAAGTTGGCGACCATTAGAAAGTTCTTCAATGAAGATATTGCCGTGGAAATTGCCGACACATACGGCAAGGCGCAAGTTGTAACCGCGCTTAATACCTTTGCGCATGTGTCTTCGCTCTACTCCGTTGCAAGAGGGATAAGTAGACTACTTACTGATGACGGGGTCTTTGTCAGTGAAAACCATTATGTACTGGATCTAATCAAGGATTTGCAGTACGACTTCATCTATCACGAGCACTCCAGATATTACTCATTGCGTTCATTGGTGTTTCTTTTCCATAGATTTAATATGGATGTTTTTGACATCGAACGGATTCCCACCCACAGCGGTTCTATACGAGTATTCGCCTGCAAGAGGGGCGCCTATACTATCTCGGATTCGGTCACAGCTCTTCTCAGGGAGGAAGAAGCTTTTGGACTTCATGAGCTTAATACATACCATGAGTTTGCCAAGAAGGTCAGAGAACATCAGAAAAACTTCAGAGATATGTTGCAAAATATCCGCGCTAAAGGTAAAACCATTGCCGGCCTTACTTTTCCGGCCCGAGCCGTTACGCTTCTCAATAGTGGCGGTATTGGTCCGGAAACAATCTGTTACATTACCGAGATGAGCCATCTCAAAATTGGCAAGTTCTCGCCGGGGACACACATAAAAGTGGTCGATCAGAAAATACTTTTTGACGAAGATGCTCCTGACTACGGCCTGCTGTTGTCGTGGCATATTCGCGATGAGCTTATTCCGCGATTTAAACAAAAAGGGTTCAGGGGTAAATTTATTATTCCTCTGCCTACCCCGAAAATAATATCCTGATTCTTTCAGTCATACGACCTCCCTTTTGTGGGGGTTTTTCTTTTTTTAAATACTGTGAAATAATAAAGGCGCTATGACTCCTAAAGTATCCGTTATCATTCGAACTTATAATCGGGCCCATCTTATTGAGAGAGCGATTAAGAGCGTTCTTAATCAGAGTTTTCGGGATTTTGAGATAATAGTTGTCAACGACGGCTCAACCGACGATACCAAAGAAAAAGTGGAAAAACTGGCCGCTAAAGACAGTCGCATAAAACTTTTTACTCAAAATCAATCCGGTGGCAAGGTAGGCCAGGTTACCAATTTTGGTTTAAAGCATAGCCATGGCCGCTATATTGCCATCTTGGATACTGATGATGAGTGGCTACCTTCAAAATTGGAGAAACAGGTTAAGCTTTTAGAATCGGCCGATTCTCATATCGGTTTGGTGACATGCTGTGGTTTATTGGTGAACCCAAATGGGACGCAAAAAGAACTAAGTCTTCCTCCCCGATCCCGCCCGTTCCTGGAGTCAATTCTGCGAAGAAGTTTTTTCCATCCCAGTTCCATACTAATCAAAAAAGAAGTACTCGATTCCGTGGGACCGTATGATGAAAACTATCAAATTATGGATGATTGGGATATGTTTTTACGCATCGCTCAAAAATACGAATACGATTTCGTAAATGAATCACTGTACAAATATCATATCCACCAGACTAACACCTCTTACGGTGGGAACTATACCTATGCTCGACAGGCGGCTGACCGGCTCGCTACGGATTTGGAATACTTGTTAAACAAACACCATGAATTGTTTAAACAATATCCTAGAAGGCTGGCCTATCGCTATACCACCCTAGCTTCTTTGCTTTTCAGCGCCGGCGACATGAAAAAAGCCAGAAGTTATCTTAGAAAGAACTTAGAACTTAGGGGTTCACTTAAAAATAGGGTTTTATTGGCCTGCTCCTATTTCGGTAAGTCTGCTTTTCACTTGCTATGGTCAAGGATTTTAAATTAGGAGAAAAAATGGAAAAACAGTTAACTCATGGAGTTTTGTGGATAGGATTCGGCAGTTTTGCCAAACAGCTTTTTCCCTATGTGGAAAAACGGCCGGAAGTTAAGGCCGTTCACTTTTTTTATCCCAATAAAAAAGAAGCTATCAAACGCTTTGGCGAAAAGGCGGTTTGGGACATTAAAAAGTCCTTGGCTGACCCAAATGTTACAGCGGTTTTTATCACCACTCCCAATGATAAGCACACCGAATTTATCCGCCTAGCACTTGAAGCGGGGAAACATATCTTTGTGGAGAAACCGATTACGGCTCTTTATTGGGAGGCCGTAAAACTCTTGCCGTTAATGCGCCGGAGCAAGACAGTCATTGCGGTCGGCCACCACAAAAGGCGGGAAGCGGCTATTAGAAAAGCCAAGGAATTGATCGAGCAGGGCAAGATCGGTCGGCCGGTTAATATTTACACCAACTGGTCCAAGGGCATTGCCTTTGAGATGGAAAGAATTAATTGGCGGTTTGATAAAAAAAGTCATCGCGAGGGGCCGCTCCTATCAGTCGGCATTCATTTGGTGGAAGTTTTACATTATCTGCTGGGGCCGGTCGAGTCGGTCTCGGCGCTCATCAAGAATATTTCCGGAAAGACAGAAGCGCCTGATTCCAATGCTGTTCTGCTTAATTTTAAAAATGGGGCCTCTGCATTTGTGGAGGCAAACTACTGTACCCCATCGGAGGACATCCTTAACATTTATGGCACAGAAGGAACGATTTACATAAATCGGGGACAGTTGTCATTGCGGTTGGGACGCGATGTTGATAGAAAGCCAACTTCTGCCGTCCCTGTTAAATTATCCCCTATTGATGCTCTGAAAGAAGAGATTGTTGAGTTTTTTGAGGCGATAACAGGCCGAGGGAAAAAATTTGAAACCAGCTATGGAGCGGCCATTGATGCCTTGGCCGTTATTGAGGCCTGTTACCAAAGTTCAACGCAAAAAAAAATAGTGGCCATGGAAAAGTTTCCAGAATATTTCAAAAAATAAGGCGCCGTTTCAAGGCGTTTTTTCTTGAATAAAAACTGCCGGCCACGCCAGTATTTTTAAAGATGTCCTCTTTGGCAAATAATACTTGATTTCTTCATCAAGCCGACAAAAATTCAGTACCCCTCTAAGAGTCGGACCCAATTTTTATTACCGGCTTGATTTCAGAAATCTTCGTTTATTTGCACAACTCATCCATATTTTAAAAATACTGGCGTGGCCGGCAGTTTTTATTACTGTAATATATAATCACTTTTGTTTTTGTCAACAAAAAGAAAAGCCCCATTGGGGGGCTTACTGAATATTAACCTTGAATTTCTTTAATTCTCATGGCCATCGATTCGGCATTCAGGCCGTGATATTTAAGTACTTCGTCATTTTGACCGCAGGCGGGTATTTCTGTCAGGCCAAGCAAAAGTATTTCCGGGTTTGCGATCTTGTGGGGAACACGATTTGCTCCGAAGACGGCGGCCAGGATGCTTCCTAAGCCCAAGAGTTGGTAATGATCATCTATAACGACCACTAATTCATATTGGCCCAGTGTTTCTAAGACCCAGCATGTTTCCACCCAGTTAAGCCACGGAAAGTTAAATACATCGGCTTGGGTATTTTCTCCCGCTTTAACGGCTTCTCGAAGCATCACCGGACCATAGGCGACGATGGCCACCCTATTTTTATCTTCTGGGTTACCTCGAACCCTTACTCCCCAACCCTTTCTGAGCGTGTAGTTGGGCGGCAAGTGGTAATTTAATTCCAGAGGAATGGTTACCAGGCGGAGGTAGGTACTTTCCGGATTTTCATAAACCGCCCAGTTTAACGCTAATCTGATTTCTAATTCGTTGCATGGCTGGATCATGGTTAGTCCCGGTATTGAACCAAGGGCCGAGATATCCCTGACTGACTGATGAGAATGTCCCGGGCCAGCCGGGAGAAGTCCGGCCAAGTGGCCGGCATAAATAATTTTTGTTTGCTCGCTGGCGTTGTTGTAAATCTGTTCATTCGGACGAGTGGAAAGAAAACAGCCAAAGGAGTTAACAATCGGCAGTTTTCCACGAAGCGCCAATCCGCCGGCCATGGAAACCATGTCTTGTTCGGCAATTCCACATTCCACGAACCGGTGGGGGAATTCCTTTTTAAATTCAAGCAAACCGCAATCCTTCACCAGGTCGGCATCAAGAACAATCACATCTTCTCTCTGGCGGCCAATACGGACCAGTTCGTTGCCGTAAGCGCGCACTAGATTTTCCGCTTGAGGAGACGCTGTTTTTTGGGTTGGCTTATTGGCTGATTGAAGCGTTAATGATTTCAGGCCTGCTTTCAACAGCAGATTATTAGCCCGTCCGATTAACTCTTCCAAGGCGCGGTAGTAGGCCTCGTCCGAGGGGGCGCCGCTGTGGAATTGGTAAAGACCATTTTCTTCCACCTTTTCCATAAAAGATACGCCTTTGCCTTTTATGGTGTCTGTTATGATTATTTTTGGCCTACCTCTTGAGAGTTGGTACTCCTTTATAGCGTCACCAATTCTAGAAAAGTCATGGCCGTCTACTCTCCAAACATGCCAACCAAAAGAGTCGATTTTTTGGGTGATGCTTCCCAACGAACTGGTTTCTTGCACCCAAGTATCCGATTGTATTTTATTGTGGTCAACTATGACGACAATATTATCCAGCTTAAGATTAACTGCTCCTTGAAGCGATTCCCAAAATTGGCCTTCTTGCAGTTCTCCATCGCCGGTGAGGACGAAAATTCTTCCTGCATCTTTGTTAAGACGGTTCGCTATAGCCATGCCTTTGGCTTTTGAGATGCCCATTCCCAGAGAGCCGGTATTGGCAGCCATGTATGGGGTGTGAATATCGGGATGACCGGGGAGGCCATTTAGTCGTCGTAACTGGTGAATGTAGTCAAATGGCAGTTTTTCCAAAGCCGTGAGAACGGCATATAAGGCCGGAACATCATGTCCTTTGGAGGAGAAAAATATATCGGCGTTTAATGCACCCGTATTCGGCGCTTTCATTTCGTAGAACCAAAGCCAGGTCATAATATCTATGGCGCTAAAACTGGTGCCAAGGTGGCCGGAGCCGGCCCTCTTTATCATGTAGAGAATGTTAATCCTTAGAATTTGGGCGAGTAGGTCAGCATGGCCAATCATACCAGTTAAACACGGACTTTTTCTCACCCTTTGTATCTCTGAAAGGGGGACGAAATAAAGCTTGTCTTTTTTTAATGTCACCAGGTATCTCCTTTGTTGTTAAAAAACAACGTTTAGATAACGTTGTTGTATTGTAAAATTAAATTAAGTTTTTGTCCAGTTTTTGGCTTGCTTGCCTAATCAAATCGCATACTTCGCGGACAGCGCCGTCACCGCCGGCTCTCTCGGTAATATACAACGCGGCTTCTTTGGCTTCCGGCTGGGCATCGCTTACCGCCACCGGCAGGCCGACCATTTTCATAATAGCCAGGTCGCCAAGGTCGTCACCCATAAAACACACTTGGTCGGGACTAATCTCTGGATGGTGTCTTGACAGGTAGTTAAGCAGGCAAGCCGGCTTGTTTTCTACGGCGCAAAAGTAGGCAAATTTTTTATCATCTTGGCCATTCAGCTTCCATAACTTTTCACCCCGGACTGCCACATATTGGCTGGTTTGACCGGTAATCATGATGACGGGTATGCCCTGCTCTATGATGGCGTGTATTCCGGCTCCGTCCCGGTGATTAAACCGTGATAGTTCTATGCCAGTTGCCCCGGTCATTTTTTGGAGGTCACTGCCGAGGGTGGCTGTTCCAACCAGGGTGGTGCCGTCAGTCATCACGCCATCGCAGTCCAGCGCTAATAGTTTAACTTTTTTAAATAAACTTAAAATTTGATCTGTCATTTTTGGCCTCCTTTTTTTCTTTGATATATTTCTTTTGCTTGGCTAATAATGTTTTCAAATTCACCTATTCTTGCCGTCCATTCAATGTTGCTGATTGGCCAAACTCCCCTGATAAAAGAAAGCACTTCTCGGCGGTATTCTTGGACGGCGGTGGCTGACTCGTCAGAGGTGTTGATCGGCAGGGGTTTATATACGCGGGGCGTTTCAAACAGCAAAGACATATCCCGTAAGTATGTTTCTAAATCGAAGACGTCGGTATCAGATTCCCCGGCAAGCTGTTTATGACGATAATCAATTCTACGTTTCACCGATTCAATATCGCAGTAGTTCATTATTACCCTCAAATTTATTTTTAAATCTGTTTTGTCAATATATCGTTCGGCGTCTGCTACCGCCGCTAACAGGGGTTTTTGGTGCTGGTCTTCAGTCGGTAGGCCCATTTCCAAAAACACCATGTCCGGTTTATCTACGATTAATTTGGTTTTTAAGGCGTGCAGGGTGGCCTCGTTTTTAAATACATGCTCGGTAGCGGTAAGTTTTCTATCCCCAAAGATGGATTGACGAATTTTATCCATTTCAATGAGAGGCGCCTGGTCATATTCAGGCAATCCCAGAAGCCAGTTAAGCAGGTATGATTTACCGCTAAGCGTAGGTCCTGAAACAACACAGACGGTCAACTCGTGGCTGTGGTGGAACATGGTTCTCCTTTGGTAGGCCGAAGCCGTTTGGCGTAGGCTACCTTTTTGTGAAGGTTCAAAAGTGTGAATACTTTTAACATGTTATTAATCAAGAGTCAACTGAACGTAATGTTTCAATACCTTCGCAACACTTAGGGTAGAATAGATATATGTCATA